>DWXS01000036.1 GCA_019119045.1 Candidatus Mailhella merdavium
TTCTTTCATTTTTGTCAAATTATAATCGTGGTAATTTGTCTGGCAAATGGCGATTTGTTGAATATTAGTATGCCATTGTTATTTTTTTTGTCAATTTATGTCATATATTTCTTTTTTTGTGAAAGTAAGAACAAAACGAATCGATCCATCCTGAACAGGGATGGAGAAAAAAAGGCCCGTGCATTCATCTGAATACACGGGCCGGGGAAAGGAAATGGGAGACTTCAGATACGGATGCTGTCGCGGATATCCGACAGGCGGTTGCGGGCAAACAACATGTAGGAAATGATCAGCTCGCCGGAGTTGAAGGCGGAGGTCATATACATGGGGTCGTAATCACAGATGAGATCAAGATAGTGCATGGCCTCGGTCATGTTGGCTTCATTATTTTTCGCGGCGATTTCCGGGTACAGATCATATAGGGCCTTCACATAATCGCGGACTACCAGCATGATTCCCTGGGCCTCATAGATGCGGTTGTCCAGCGTGTAGAAGGGAAGGCTCTGGCTGTTTTCCAGCAGGCCGAGCGCATGACCGAAGATGCTCTCACCCAGAATAAGGTTGAAGGCGGAATAAATATCGTCGGTTCGGCAGTTGTATACGGCCTTGCCCTCGTCAAGCTCCTGCTTGTAGCTGTCCACCCGCTTGAGACCGCGCTTGTACGCGCTTTCCGCCGAAGGAATGAAGAAATATCCCCAGCGTTTTGGGCCGAAGGTGAAGTCGTTGACCCGTGCGTCGTAAAGGTTCTGGTTTTCGCGATCGCTGGAACCGAGTTTGGCGATGACAGTGGAGTAATGATCCAGAAGCGTCTTGGTGGCGTAATAGGTGCCGAACTGACGGTAGGCCCGGTTATCCAGCACATAGGGGTTAAGGAGTATATCGTTTGCGGTCCAGCCGAAGGTGGAGTCCAGTTCATAGCGCATACGGGCAGTCAGCGCGTCAATGAGTTCCTTGCCTTTCTGTTCGTCGCTCATGCCTTCCGTAAGCGTCACCTGGTATGGGGTGGGAAAGCGTGTCTGGTCGATAAGTCCGTAGATTTTCTGCGAACCCCATACTACGAGGAGTATGGAACAGAAAAGGAGAACCTGAATGGCCAGCGTCTTGGCGGCGATGATGATATGGTGTCGATCTGGTTTAAACATGAGCGTCCTTGTAGGTCTTTCGCGCCGGGCGCGTGTTGCACGCGGTGTTGTTCCGCATAGGATTTCTGGTTGCGGGAGCGTTCTGCTCTCCGGCTTCAGTCTAGCCGAGCAGAAGCGCGAGAGCAAGCGGGGTATTTCGGAGTTGTTGGAGGCTTTTGCTCCAGAAGGTCTCTGTCCGTCGGGAGTCTGTGTTCCAGATCGCCGCTTTCACGCCTCCTCCGGAGCTTACTCCGCCGGCCATGATTGCCCTGCGACCACCCGCTGAATGGCTGCTCCGGCCTGCGGGCAGGCTTGTTTCGTTTACTCCTGGAGCATTTCAAAGCAAATATGCTCTCCTTATGTACTGTTCCGGGGCGCGTGGGCGGACGGGACGATAAGACAGCTGCTGAAGCGATACCGTAAAGATATCCGGGCAGAATGCTGTGGAGCCGTGAAAAGAGAAGGCCTCTCAAAATATCATGCGCGATGCTGTGCGCGAGGCATCCCGGTTGTCCCGTCCGGCGTCCTGCGGAGATGCCGGACAACGCCACACTTCCGACCTGTATCTGGTTCGGCCGTTTGGGCGGAAAAATAGGTGCAAATAAACAAGGCCCCGTTCCCCGCAGAGCGATTCGCAGCAGGGAAGGGGCCTCGTGTTCATTTTGAAAGGGGGGAATTCAGCGGAACATGTCTCCCGAAGAGCTGTTTAATCCCATTCGCGTTTGTCTTCGATGGGTTTAATCTGCGGAGGCAGTGCGCCCGGAGCAAGAATGCGCAGTTCAGGACGCAGCTTGATCCGTTCGCGGAAGAGGTGCAGCAGTTCGTCCTCACGTTTGAAGTTGCTGGCTTCGATGTACAGAACCATTTCATCCACGCCGCCGGGATTGGTGACTTCAATCTGCCAGCGTTTGATTTCCTCAAAGCGGGCCAGAACCTGTTCCACCTGATGGGGGTAGACGAACATTCCCTTGATGCGCGCGGTGGTGTCCACACGACCGACGATGCTGCCGAGGCGTGGACTGGTGCGGCCGCAGGCGCAGGGGGCGCGATCGATATAGGAAAGGTCGCCCGTGGCCAGACGGATCAGCGGATAGGTTTTGTTGAAGCTGGTCACGACCACTTCGCCGACTTCGCCGTCCTTGAGGGGAATGCCCGTGTCCGGGTGGCATATTTCCACGAAGCAGCGGTTGGATATATGCAGGCCGTTGCGCTGGAAGCATTCGTAGCCGATGCAGCCTACGTCCGCCGTTCCGTATCCCTGACGCATGATGATGTCGTATTTCTTTTCCATCTGGCCGCGGATTTTTTCCGACAGACGTTCGCCGGTGACGAAAGCCACTTCGAGGAAAAGATCCTTGCGCAGGTTGAGACCCTTTTCTTCAGCCTTCTGGGCAAGGTGCATGAGAAAGCTGGGAGTCCCCACATAGCCGGAAACACGCAGTTTCTGCATGATATCAAGCTGTGTGGCGGCGTCGGTCGGGCCGGCGGGAATGGTGGCGCAGCCCAGATTCCGCAGAGGCTCTTCAAACATCAGTCCGGCAGGGGCAAGATGATAGTTGAAGGTCACCTGTACGGCATCTCCGGGTCGGAATCCCACGGAATAGAAAGCTTCGGTATAGCCCCAGTAGTCATCGTTGCGGTCTTCCGGGTCGAAAATAGGCCCGGGAGAAAGGAAGACGCGGCGCAGTTCGCCGATGTCCTTGGTCAGAAGACCGCCCAGACGCGGCCCCATGGTCTGGAGGAAGATAAGTTCTTTTTTCTTGAGAATGGGAATATGCTTGATGTCGGAGAGCGTCTTGAATTTTTCGACGTTGAACTGAGCGCGGTCAAAGCGTTTTTTCACGTCCTCGGAGTAGCGGTATGCGTAGGACAGCAGATCCTTGAGCTGGATCAGATTGTACTGACGGCGCTCGCTTTCGTCGAGTACTTCGCGGCGACTGTAGATGCCTTCCGTGCGGTCTTTGCGGGTCATGTCGGGACTCCCTTGAGGTATTTGAGGCGCAGATATAGCTCACTGCGCGGAGGAATGCAAGATTTTTTTTATTTATATATATATTACAGTATGTTATGGTGTGTCTGCAATCGTTTCATCTGGAGCTTTTCAGCAGAGGGATGCGTTCTTCATTGGACAAGCGGCTCCGGGCGGGCTATAAGGCGGAATCCCGTATTCTCAATCCTCTCTGTCGTTTGACGCCGAGCCGCGTCGGAGGAGTGTCATGTCCGTTTGTTCCCTGCCCAAGGTCATCCTGATGGGACGCCCCAACGTGGGCAAATCCACGCTGTTCAATCGCCTGATCCGCAGCAGGCGTGCCATTACCCATGATCGTCCCGGCGTCACCCGGGATCGTATGGAGGGGATGGTGCGCAGTCGGGGCGGCGCGCCGTTCATTCTGGTGGATACCGGAGGCGTGACCATGGACGGCCATGAAAGTGTGGTGGAAGGGCCGCACGGTCTGCGGGGGTTTGAGGAAGATATTCTGCGTCAGGCCAAAGAGGCCATAGCTGAAGGTGCGGTAATCTGTCTGGTAGTGGACGGACGCGAGGGACTGACGCCCTTTGACGAGCATCTTGCGGCTCATCTGCGCCGGACGGGTAAACCCGTGCTTGTAGTGGTGAACAAGGTGGACGGACTGGAGCGCGAGGATCTCATGCTGGCCGAATTTCACGTGCTGGGATTTCCTCTGCTGGCTGTTTCCGCGGAACACGGGCACAATATCCGCGCACTGGAAGAGGAGATACGGGATCTGCTTCCCGATGAAGAGGGAGGAGACGCGGCGGAATTTTCTGAAGACGGAGAAGCTGCGGGAGAGGCCGGAGAAAGCACGACGGAGCTTCCGGCCGGGAGCGGAGCCTTAAGACTTTGTCTGCTGGGCCGCCCCAACGCGGGCAAGTCGTCGCTCGTCAACGCCTTTCTCGGAAAGGAACGTATGATTGTCAGCGACGAGGCGGGTACGACGCGGGACAGCGTGGATGTGCCGATGGAACGCGGGGGCAGGTCCTATGTGTTTGTGGATACCGCAGGGGTCAGACGGCGTTCCCGCATTACTGATACGGTGGAGCGTTTTTCCGTCAATTCTTCGCTCAAGAGTACGACCAAGGCGCATGTCACCATGCTGGTGGTGGATGCTACGGGCGGAGGTCTGACCGCTCAGGACAAACGCCTTGTGGAATTGCTGGATGAGAGGAAGACGCCTTTTCTCGTTGTCCTCAACAAAATGGATTTGATTCCGGTCAAGGCCCGTCCTGCGCTCAAACGTCGTTTCGCGGAGGAACTGGCTTTCTGCTCTCATGTTCCGATCATGCCGGCGTCGGCCCGCAGGGGAGAAGGACTTGCCGCGCTGCTGAACATGGCCGGGCAAATTCATGAAGAATGTGCGGTGCGTGTGCCCACAGGACAGCTCAACCGCGCCATGGACGAGGTTCTGACCAGGCATCAGGCTCCGGTCGTGCGCAGAGTGCGTCCGAAGTTTTTCTATCTGACTCAGGCGGAAAGCCAGCCCCCAACCTTTGTCTTTTTCGTCAATGATGCGGATCGTGTTGCGGAATCGTATGTGCGTTATCTTGAAAAGTCGCTGCGCAGAATATTCGGCATTGCTCACGCCCCCATGCGCGTCAGATTGCGTTCCTCCCACGGGAAAAAGGAAGAGAAGGACAACTAGTTTCTGTCCGCAGGCGCAGGGTGCCGGAGTCTCTGGAATATGGGGAGCCGACTCCGCATGAGGACGAAAATCATTCCCTTCTCATTCCGTATGCCTCAGGTTGTGGATATGCGTACGGATGCGCATGTCTGAAACCCTGGAGGCCTTTATGAGTACCCTTGTCGTTGTGTCCTATCCGAACCTGTATCAGGCGGAAGAAGTACGTCTGCAACTTCTGAAAATGCAGAAGGAATATCTTGTCGATCTGGAAGATGCCGTTATCGCCGTACGTAAGGCTGACGGCAAAATCAAGCTGCACCAGCTGTATAATCTTACGACGGCCGGAGCCGTGGGGGGAGGCTTCTGGGGGCTTCTGATAGGACTGATTTTCCTGAATCCTCTGCTCGGTCTTGCCGTTGGAGCCGGAGCCGGAGCTGTTTCCGGCGCGCTTTCCGACGTGGGCGTGAACGACGATTTCATGAAGAATGTAGCCCGTCAGCTTCAGCCCGGGCATTCGCTGCTCTTCATTCTGTTCCGCAACATTACTCTGGACAAGGCTCTTGAGGAGTTGCGCGGTACGGGAGGAACAATCATCCAGACCTCGCTGTCGCATGAAGACGAAGATCGTCTGCGCGCCGCACTGCGAGACGGAGCCGATAAAAAGACCGTAGAGGATACGGAGAAAGCCTCCTCCGTGGTGGCTGTCGAACCGGACGGAGCCGCCCATCTGGAAAATCATGGAAAAAAGGACGCTGCCCATCTGGTGGAGGATGTGGCCACAGATCCCGTGACCCGTGCGCTGAATGCGGCGAACAGCTGATATTCTCCAGGCAGTTCCGCATCTTCTTTTGCGGCGGACGGCTTCCGTTCCCTGGAAATTGAGGAGGCGCGTCTGCGCCCTCTGCTGGCGCGAATGTTCAAGCGGAAAACGGCCGTGACGGAAACCTGTGCGCCCTTGAACCTGTATGTTGGGGAGGAGACGAAAATACCATGTTGCGGGAACGGGACTGTACTTTTTTCCCGGACGCAACTTATTGAAAAGGGCCGGAGTTTCATACTTCGGCCCTTTCGTCTGCGCATTTTGAGGAGATGCTTATATCCCGACGTTACGACTGTCGGTAAGAGAAACTTCGATATGGTGGTGCGATTCAATCCATCGTTTTATGGAGTGATGGCTGTTTACTCGGGTTTTTACCTTCTGTTCCAGCATGATGCGATCCGCTTCATGGATGGTTTCCTGCAGTGTTCTGTCTCCCTCGCTGGTTGAACTGCCGAGGGAAAGATATACGGGAATACGGGAAGTATTTGTATTGCAGATGCTGATATTGCGCTGGATATCCGCCACGATGCGCTGAGCCTGTATGGCGGAGCAATGAGGAAGCAGGGCGACGAATTCGTCGCCGCCAACGCGGGCCACACAGTCGGAAACACGCATGCAGCGGCGCAGCAGGCTCGCTCCCTGCGTCAGAACTTCATCTCCGGCCGCATGGCCGAGATGATCGTTGATGAGTTTCAGTCCGTTGAGGTCGCAGGATATGACGCTGATCGGCCAGGATGGCTTGCAGTTGTGTTCCTTCACCATCATTTCAAAAAAAGCTCTGCTGTACAGGCCGGTAAGCGTATCCCGCTTGATCATGTCTTCGAGTCTTTCCCGATCGCACTGAACCGCGCTGATGTCGGTGTGCAAGCCGATGAGGCGGGTGGCTCTGCCGTTTTCGTCACGATGTGTGACGTGGCCGCGACCGAGAATCCAGGCCCAGGAATTGTCCGCCTTTTTCATGCGGTAGGTCACTTCAAAGGAATTTCCGCTGCTTGGGGATTCCACAATGGCTTTCTGGATGGGAACTGTTTGCTCGTAATCGTCGGGATGAATATTTTTCATCCAGGATTCAAGGCAAGGAGGAAAGCTCTCGGTCGTATAGCCGAGCATGGAAAGATAGCGCGGACTGTAATAAACACTGTCGTTTGTGGCATCCCAGTCCCAAAGTCCGTCTCCTGTACCGTGCACTGCCAGGGTCAGCAGAGATCCTGCCGCACTCTGGCTGCTGAATGCGGATTGCAGTGTTGCGGCCAGCATGGTTGCCCTCCCCCTGTCATCACGTTGCACAACGGAAATGTTGACATTGAGTCTGGTATAGGTTCCTCCGTTCTGGAGCAGCATGAAGTTTTCTTCAAATTGATCGCGGGCACTGCCCGGCACATACATCCGGCGCAGGGAACGGAGCTGCCAGCGTTCGCTTTCATGCAGCAGATCCACGGTTTCACCGAGGCTGCGGGTAAAGGGCTCAGCCTGTTCACGATTGAGCAGAATCGCGCAGTTCCGATCGAAGCACACAAGATCTTTGTCGAGAAAGGCTACAGCATGTCCGACGAAGGGAATATGCGGGGTCTGCTCCGCCAGTTCCAGGCAGCCGATGATCTGGATGGGGCGTCCTCCCGGATCTCGCCGGAATACTCCGGCATAGGCAACAACCTGCCGGCAGTCAAAGAAGTACAGCAGACGGAAAAGCTGTTCTCCGGAGGAGAGAAATTCTTCCAGTGTATGCCGCACGGCATCCTGTTCTGCCGGGGGAAGGTGGCGGAGATATGCCTTCATGTCGGCAGGAGCTTCCTGCGGCGAAAGTTCGAGCTTGTTCAGTACCCCCAGACTCAGGCAGAGTCTGTCGGAGAGAATATCCCAGAACCAGAGAGGTTCTTCCGATTCTTCGACGAGATGTTCCAGAGGAAAGGCGTCGGTACTCATGCACATATCCATACAGCTTCCGGAAGGAATACCGTTTCTTTTCCTTCCGGTCAGGAAAGAAAGACTGGCAGACCCCGCAGACTCAGCCTGCAATCTGTTTTTTCCGGAGGAAGTCCAGAGCTTCCGGGAGCTTCAGACTGCCGTCGTACAGCGCACGTCCGGAAATGGCACCTTCAAGTCCGGCTTCAACGCTGAGCGGGTACAGAGCCTCGATATCCGCAAGGCTGTTCACGCCTCCCGCAGCAATAACCGGGACAGGGCTTTCCCTGGAGAGTTTTTCCAGCATGGGAAGATTGACCCCGCTTTTCATCCCGTCGCGGGCAATATCTGTGTAAATCAAAAAGGCTGCTCCCGCGTCGGCAAGGCCGGGAACGATTTCGTCCACCATCAGGCCGCTGTCCTTCACCCAGCCGCGGGTCTTGAGACGACCGTTGTCCGCATCGAGAGAGACCCCGATCCTGCCGGGAAAAAGTTTGCATATACGGGAGAACTCTTCGGGATTCTCCAGTGCCAGAGTGCCGATGATCAGCCTGCTCACTCCGGCGTCGAACCACATACGGGCCGCAGCTTCGTCGCGCACGCCTCCCCCCAGTTGGACAGGAATCTCCAGTGTCGAGCAGATGGCCCGAACCTGAGAGGCATTGACGCTTTCGCCCTGAAAGGCTCCGTCCAAATCAACAAGATGCAGCCATTGTGCCCCTTCGTTTTGCCAGCGCAGCGCGGCGGCAACGGGATCGGGAGAAAATACGGTGGATTCCTCGGCTTTGCCCTGCCGGAGCCGGACAGCCTGCCCTCCCTGCAAATCGACGGCGGGGAAAATGATCATCTGAACATCCTTTATACAAGACGGATACAGGTATAGTCGTCCGCAGGAAGATGCGGAAACTCAATCTGCGTTTTACAGCCCCAGTTCAAGAATGGCTTTATCCATGCCTTCGCCGCACAGTTCTTCCGCAGTTACCCACTTTCCCTTACGCTTAAAGAAGTCGCCGATTCCCAGAAGATTACTGGTCAGGGCTTCCTGTGTTTCCGCATAATGAGAACGCTGTACCACGGGGATTTCTCCTCCGCCGGGCAGAGCACGGGCAGCGGCGTCGCGTGTGTCAAGCAGAAAGATATCCATATTGACGGAAGCCGGAACGGTGACTCCCATATCGCCTCCCTGTCGTTCCTGCCAGTCCAGGAGCATGGGCAGAACAAGAAGCTCCACTCCCTGTTTCCGGGCGTAATCGAGCCAGGTCGCCAGCGCGCTGCGCCGTCCCTGCGCATCCTGAACAGGGGTGACGGGCAGTCCGTTCCGGGAAAGGAAACGGTACTTCGTGGGACGTTCCCCGAGCTTGGCCTCAAAAAGGGAATCCAGGGCGGCAAGTTGCTCGGGAGCCGCTCTTCCCTGCGGTTCAGGAATGAATCCGGCCAGCAGATCCACTCTGGTCAGCGGTTGAACGAAGGGGGCCACCCCAACTGAAAGATTGCGACCTTCAAGCGGATGGGGTGCGACGTTTTTCTGGCAGGCTGTGAGACCGAAGCAGAGCAGAAGGGAAAAAAGCGAAAGAGCAATGGTGCGGAAACGGAAAAGCATGGAAAATCCTTGTCTGGCCCGGCGGGCAGTTACGGTGTGGGAGGGTGTCAGTCCAAGCTTCCCTTGGTGCTGGGAACAACGGAGCCTGTGCGCCAGACGGCATCCCGCAGAGCCATTCCCATGCCCTTGGCGGCGGATTCAAGAAGGTGATGACCGTTTTTGCCGTAGCGGAATTCAATATGTGCATTGAAACGTCCGGCCGAGGTGAAGGCTTTGTAGAACTCCCGCCATATGTCGCGTTCTTCCCTGGCTATGACGGGAGGCAGAAGCTCGTCGCCTCGCCATTCCAGCCAGGGGCGGCCGGAGAGATCGACGGCGACTTCGGCAAGAGCTTCGTCCATGGGGACTCGTGCCCAGGCCGCGCGGACAATGCCTTTGCGATCGCCAAGGGCCTGAAGCATGGCCTGTCCGAGGCAGATCCCTACATCTTCGACGGTGTGATGCGTGTCGATATGCAGATCCCCTTCACAGCGCAGACTCAAATCGAAACCGGCCCAGAACGTGAGCAATGCAAGCATGTGGTCGAGCATTCCGAATCCCGTGGCAATCGCCGCACGACTTTCCCCGTCGAGGCAGAGAGCAAGGGATATGCGGGTTTCTCCCGTGCTGCGGGAGATTTCGGCCATTCGAGGGGAATATGCTGAAATGTCGGTATTCATGAAGCTGTCCTTTTCCGCCGGTGTTCCGGCAGGGATTCAAAGGCTTTCGGGGAGAAGGAGAGGGCACATGCCTAGTCCGTTTCCTGCGGGGCGTCCTCGCCGGAGTCTTCGTTGTCGGGGGTCTTCTTCCGGGGCTTTTTGCCTCTGCGCGCTACGGCGGAGACGTACACGCTTATTTCATACAGTACCAGCATGGGCATGGCCATGAGACACTGAGAGAACACGTCGGGCGGGGTGAGTATGGCGGCGACGATGAATATGGCGAGTATGGCATACTTGCGGTGGCGTCGCATGATATCCGGCGTGAGCAGCCCCATTTTGGAAAGGAAGTAGGAAAACAGGGGCATTTCAAAGACCAGTCCGAAAGCGATCAGCAGCTTGACCACAAAGCTCAGGTATTCGTCCACCGAGATCATGGGAACAATGACATCTGTGGCGAAGCTCATGAAGAACTTGAAGGCCACAGGAAACACCATGAAGTAGCAGAAAGCCGCTCCAGAAAGGAAGAACAGGGCGGACAACAGGGAAAGCGGCAGAATTGCCTGCTTTTCCTCCTTGTACAGACCGGGAGCGATGAAAGCCCAGAGCTGATAGAAGGCAAAGGGGCTGATCAGAAAGAGCGAAGCCAGAAGCGCAAGCTTCATATATACGAAAAACAGACCCTGCGGCGAAAGGAAGGTCAGATGACCGTTTGCCGGAAGCGTGGCTTTGAGGGGGATGAGCAACCAGTCATAAATGGGTTCCGCCACGCTGTAGCAGGCGAAGAATCCGAGAATAAGCGCAATGACCACGCGCGCCAGACGTCTGCGCAACTCGCCGAGGTGCCCGAGCAACGTCATGGGTTCGTCGTCTTCCGGACCTTCTGCCTGTTTTTTGTCAGGTTCCGGTGTCGCGGGCGTTGTTTCCTCCTCAGTTGCCGGCGGCAGAGGAGGTTCGCCTCCGTTGTCGGAGGAAGAAGCGGCATCTGTTTCAGGAGAGGAATCAGCCTCCGTCTCGGGAATTTCTTCAGGAGGCAGAGGCAGTTCTTCCTCGTCATCTCCGGGAAGAAAGGAATCGTCAGGAGTGCTGTCGGCTGGGCCTGCGCAGCTGTCTGCAAGGCCTTCCCCGTATTCTTCCGACTTGGGAGCAGCCGTCATGTCCGAAGCTTCCGGCGTCGTGTCGAGGCGCTGCTCATTCATGCCTGTTCCTCTTTTTTTGTGTCGGCGGAGGCTGTCGGACGTTCTTCAGAAGCGGCGGCGT
Source organism: Candidatus Mailhella merdavium (assembly GCA_019119045.1). Lineage (GTDB taxonomy): Bacteria > Desulfobacterota > Desulfovibrionia > Desulfovibrionales > Desulfovibrionaceae > Mailhella > Mailhella merdavium. Next base: position 10,980 of record DWXS01000036.1, read on the forward strand.
GTTCCGAAGGTGATTTTGCCTCTTCCTTGCCTTCTTTTGCCTGTTCCTTTTTCCTCTGCTTGTCCTTCTCTTCCTCAAACGCGATTTCCGTGTTCAGAGTGCGCTGGAAGTCCGTGGATACCTTGCGGAATTCCCCCATGGCACGCCCCAGTGTCTGGGCGATTTTGGGCAGGTTTCTGGGGCCGAGTACCAGAAGCGCCACTACAAGGATAACCAGAAGTTCCGTACTGCCTATGCCGAACATACATACTCCATCCGCGTAAAGCGGAAAACTTCATGTTCAATGCCGAAGCGACCGGCCGCCCTCACGCCGGACACATCCTCTATTCCCATTCGATAGTGCTGGGCGGCTTGGAGGATACGTCATAAACGACGCGGTTGACGCCCTTGACTTCATTAATGATTCTTCCGGAGATACGGGCTGTGATATCCGCCGGCAGTCGTGTCCAGTCTGCCGTCATGGCGTCCACGCTGTCCACAATGCGCAGCGCGATGACATGTTCGTAGGTGCGTCCGTCGCCCATGACGCCTACGGTCTTCAGCGGCAGCAGAACGGCGAAGCCCTGCCAGACCTTGCGATACCAGCCGGAAGACTTCAGTTCTTCCTGAACGATGACGTCGGCTTTGCGCAGAATATCCAGACGTTCCCGCGTGATTTCGCCGACAACGCGAATGGCCAGCCCGGGGCCGGGGAAGGGATGCCGCCAGAGAATGGAATCCGGGATTCCCAGTTCTGCGCCAACTTTGCGGACTTCATCCTTGAACAGTTCCCGCAGCGGCTCGATGAGTTTCATGTTCATTTTTTCCGGCAGACCGCCCACATTGTGGTGGCTCTTGATCACCGCGCTCGGCCCCTTATAGGAGACGGACTCGATGACGTCCGGATACAGGGTGCCCTGAGCCAGAAAATCCACCCGCACGCCTTCGGCCTTTATGGCCTGCGCTTCACGGTCGAATACCTCGATGAAGGTATGCCCGATGATTTTACGTTTCTTTTCCGGATCTTCCACACCGTTCAGACGTTCAAGAAAGAGATCTGCGGATTGAGAATAGGTAAGATTGAGATCGAAATGTTCCCGCAGATAGTTGACGACTTCTTCGCCTTCATTCTGACGCAGGAGTCCGTTATCCACAAAAATACAGTGCAGACGGTGTCCTATGGCTTTATGCAGCAGCACGGCCACAACCGTGGAATCCACACCGCCGGACAGCGCGCAGATGACATGTCCGTCGCCGACCGTTTCCCGCGTCTGGTTGATCACGCGCTCCACAAAGGAACTCATGCTCCAGTCCGGTGTGATCTTTGCCACGCCGAACAGAAAGTTGCGGAGCATGGTTTCGCCGTCCACGCTGTGCGAAACTTCAGGGTGGAACTGCAAGGCATAGATTCTGCGTTTTTCATCCTGCATGGCGGCTACGTCCAGCGTCGCGGTGCGGGCCGTCACGCAGAAGCCGGGAGGGGGGGTCTTGACCTTGTCGCCGTGCGACATCCAGACGCGCGACGTTCCGCGCTTTCCTGCGCCTTCACTTGACTCAAGGCCTTTCCAGAGGGGGCTTTCCGCCGTGAATTCCAGAAGCGCGGGGCCGTATTCCCGGGTTTCCGACTGGGCAAGCTCTCCTCCCAGGTTGTGCGCAAGAAGCTGCATGCCGTAGCAGATCCCCAGCACCGGAACGCCAAGTTCCAGCAAGCCCATGTCCAGCGCGGGAGCATCCTTTTCCCCGACGCTGGCGGGGCCGCCGGAAAGAATGACTGCATCCGGTTTCAGGGCAGCAATCTGTGCTGCCGTTGCCACACAGGGATGAATTTCGGAATAGACGCCCGCCTCGCGCACACGACGCGCGATGAGCTGGGTCACCTGAGAGCCGTAGTCTATAATGATGACTTTTGACATGGAAAGGGAATCCTCCCGAAAGGCTTCCCGGCCGCAACGACGCGGCGGGGCGTGAAAAAGAAACGTCCCGGCGGCCTCGTCCGTTCCGGGGAGACAGCCGGCGCAGCAGAAAAAGAGCCGCTGGCCCTGCGGGCAGCAATCTTCAGTTCAGCCGCGCATACGAAAATTCGCGACTGGGGAAGGAAATGCAGGAATGGTTTTCACCGGGGCGGCGAACTTGTCAATCCATTTTTACGGGAAGGAGACCAGGCCGCTCTCCTTCCCGATACGGAAATCTCCTCCCATGTCGAAAAGGCGGAACCTATTCGACGCGATAGTTGGGGGCTTCCTTGGTGATGATGACGTCATGCACATGGCTTTCGCGCAGACCTGCCGCGGATATTTCCACCATGCGGGCTTTCTGGAACAGTTCTTCAAGGTTGGCTGCTCCGAGGTAGCCCATGCCGGAGCGCAGTCCGCCGATAAGCTGATACACGGTTTCCGATACGGGTCCGCGCGAAGGGACGCGTCCTACAATACCTTCCGGCACAAGTTTCTTGCTCTTTTCCTGGAAATAGCGGTCGGAGCTGCCGGCTTTCATGGCGTCGATGGACCCCATGCCCCGATAAATTTTGTAGGTACGTCCCTGATAGAGAATGGTTTCGCCCGGGCTTTCGTCCGTACCCGCGAGCAGACTGCCGAGCATCACCGTATGCGCGCCGCAGGCCAGAGCCTTGACGATATCGCCGGAGAATTTCAGGCCGCCGTCGGCAATGATGCAGCGGTCGGCCTCTCTGGCGGCGCGGGAAGATTCCATGACAGCCGTGATCTGCGGAACGCCTACACCGGCGACAACCCGGGTGGTGCAGATGGAGCCGGGGCCGATACCGACCTTCACGGTGTCCGCTCCGGCCTTGATCAAGGCCTTTGCGCCTTCATAGGTTGCCACGTTGCCGGCTATGAGCTGCGCCGAGGGGAAGGTTGACCGGATCATTTCCACACTGCGCAGGATATTGGCAGACTGTCCGTGCGCGGAGTCCAGCACCAGTACGTCGACACCTGCGGCGAGCAGTTCGGAGGTGCGATATTCGCAGTCCTTGCCCACGCCGATGGCCGCGCCCACGCGCAGACGGCCCTTGTCGTCCTTGCAGGCATTGGGATACTTCTGCACCTTGTCGATGTCCTTCATGGTGATGAGTCCCTTGAGCTGGCGGTTCTCATCCACCACAAGAAGCTTTTCGATACGGTGCGCGTGCAGATGTTCCTTGGCTTCTTCCAGCGTGGTCCCCATGGGAACCGTTACCAGATTGTCCCGGGTCATGACTTCGCAGACCAGCGTCTTTTCCGGATCGGAGACAAAGCGCACGTCACGGTTGGTCAGAATGCCTACCAGCGAAGAATTGCGCACGACAGGCAGACCGGATACGCGGAAATCGTGCATGAGATCCAGCGCCTGCTTCACGGTATCTTCCGGGGCAACGGTAACAGGGTCGAGAATCATTCCGCTTTCGGACTTCTTGACCTTTTCCACTTCCAGACGCTGACGGGCCACATCCATATTCTTATGGATGATGCCGATACCGCCCTGGCGCGCCATGGAAATGGCCATGGCGGATTCCGTCACCGTGTCCATGGCTGCGGAAAGAAGGGGAATGCCGAGCTTGATGCTCGGCGTGAGCCACGCGGACACATCCACCATGTCGGGGGTCACTTCCGAATAGTCCGGAACAAGCAAAACATCGTCGTACGTCAAACCTTTCCCTAGCAGGGTGGCCATGTCATCCTCCACGTCCGAGATTTGTTGCGCGAAAATAAAGGAAAGAATTACGCTGTGGGCTTTACTCTGTCAATGCGGCGTTGATCCGGGTGAACAAAAAGGAACAGGCACTGCAGACAATCAGAAAAGTTTAGCTGCGGATAAAAATATATGAGAAAAAACTTGACTCGCGATGAGTGAAAGGTTAAATGATCCTTCGCCCATGAGAATGGGCCAATCCCTGGACGGCAGGGAAGGGCGGGTTGAACCCGTCCTGCTGCGCCGAGAGGCCATGCTTCGAGGCTTTTGACATTTTGCAGGCGTCATACATGCCGCGCTATGTCAGCCGTTCCAGTCTCCTGGATTGGGAGGCTGCAAGGTGCATCCGATATTTGAATATCGGGCGTGTAGGACTTCTGCGGGACCACCTGTCTCGTCGGAACGTAAGTTCCGTCAAAGGCCAGGCGGGCGAAAACCAAGGTCGTCTTCTGGATTTTTAGGAAAGTGCGAAAGGTTGCGTGCCGCCTCTGGCTCCATCTTGTCCCCATTTTCCGCACAAAAATTCAGAGCCGACGCAATCCCGAAAGGGGTTGCCTTTCGTGTTTTCCCTCCTGAGTTTCAGGCAGGCGTCGAACACGGTGTAAGGAACGAAGCGTACCCTCCCGCGAATATGCTCCGGGTACGGCGCTTCTTTAAGGTAGGCTAAGGCTCTCCGGCTCCGCTTTCCCTCACGGAAGCGGGGTAAGACTCCGGCGAAGACCGGAGCGGATTTGCCAAAAATGGAGATTCGCAATGACGACAGTTGGCAGTGATCGTATCCGTATCAAGCTCAAGGCTTACGATTACCGCATCCTGGACAAGGCTGTGGCGGAAATCGTGGACACGGCGCGCAATACCGGCGCCGGTGTGGCCGGGCCCATTCCCCTGCCCACCAATATTCACAAGTACACGATTCAGCGCTCGGTCCACGTGGACAAGAAGTCCCGTGAACAGTTCGAGATGAGGGTCCACAAACGCCTTATGGACATCCTCGACCCCACGCAGCAGACCGTGGACGCTCTGGGCAAACTTTCCCTGCCCGCCGGCGTGGATGTGGAAATCAAGCTCTAGTGAGGGAGCGTCATGTCTGAAAAAATGGGTATTATTGGACGCAAGCTGGGCATGACCCGCGTCTTCACCGGCGACGGTTCCGCTGTCGCGGTAACGGTGGTCAAGGTGGGTCCTTGTCCTGTCATTCAGGTCAAGACTGAGGAAAAGGACGGCTACAACGCCATCCAGATCGCTTTTGATGAAGCCAAGGAAAAACACCTCTCCAAGGGCATGAAAGGGCATTTCGCCAAGGCCGGAGCAGGTAATTTCCGCACGCTGCGCGAAGTTCGCCTTGAAGGTCCCGCTACTCTCGAAGTCGGACAGAGCGTCAGCGCCGATATTTTTGCCGCCGGCGACAAGGTCAAGGTGACCGGAACCAGCATCGGTAAAGGGTATCAGGGCGTTATGCGTCGCTGGAATTTCCGCGGCATCAATGACGGCCACGGCAACGAAAAGGTGCATCGTTCCGGCGGTTCCATCGGTAACAACACCTTCCCCGGACATGTGTTCAAGGGGAAGAAGATGGCCGGCCACTGGGGTGACGAACGCGTGACCGAACTCGGTCTGACGATCGTGGAAGTACGCGCTGAAGACAACGTAATCCTGATCAAGGGTTCGGTGCCCGGCCCCAAGAACGGCCTTGTTATGGTGCGCAAGCAGTAGCGCGCAACACACAGAGAGGATCAAGACAATGGCTGATGTGAAAGTTTACGATCAGAACAAGCAGGAAGCCGGGACGGTTACCCTGGCGCCCGAAGTGTTCGAGGTCGAGGTGCGGCCGGAGATTCTGAACCTCGTGGTGCGCGCCTATCGTGCGGCTCTCCGGGCCGGCACGCATGCCGTCAAGACGCGGGCTCTTGTGTCCGGCGGCGGCAAGAAGCCCTTCAAGCAGAAGGGTACCGGCAATGCGCGTCAGGGTTCCAACCGTTCTCCCATTATGCGCGGCGGTGCCATCATCTTTGGCCCCCAGCCCCGCGAATATGGGTTTAAGATTAACAAAAAGGTGCGCTCTCTCGCCCTGCGCATGGCTCTTTCCTCCCGCCTGGCCGACAATGAGCTGATGGTGGTGAAGGGTATCGAGCTGCCCGAGGCCAAGACGAAGCACTTTGCGAAGGTGGCCGGCACGCTCGGCCTGTCCAAGGCTCTGGTGGTCGTCGCTCCCGAACAGGGCGAAGGCTCCGCTCTCGCGCTTTCCGCGCGCAACATCCCCGGCATCACGCTGGTCACTCCCGACGCCGTGAATGTGTACGAAGTACTCAATCACAAGCAGGTCGTAGTGCTGGAAGGCGCGTTGCCCCATCTGGAAGCGCGGCTGAAGTAGCCCTCCAGCCTTGAAAGAGGAATGGACATGGATTACACCAAAATTCTTCTCCGGCCCGTCATCACCGAAAAGGCCACCATGCTGCGCGAAAGCGCGGGACAGGTAGCCTTCTTCGTGGATCCGAAGGCCAACAAGATCGAGATCGGCAAGGCTGTGGAAGCAGCTTTCAAGGTCAAGGTCGTTGATGTCAATGTCGTTACGGTCAAGCCGCGCAAGCGTGTGCGGCAGGGCCGCGTCAAGGGTCGCATTCCCGGCTATCGCAAGGCTTATGTGACCCTCGCCCCTGGCGATAAAATCGAATTCTTCGAGGGAGTCTAGGCAATGGCTGTTCGCAAGCTGAAACCGACCTCGGCCGGCCGGCGTTTCCAGACCGTGTCCGACTTCGCGGAAATCACCAGGTCCACCCCGGAAAAGTCTCTGACCGAAGGTCTGACCAAAAAGAGTGGTCGTAACAATAACGGCCGTGTGACCAGCCGTCGTCGTGGTGGCGGTCACAAGCGTCTGTATCGCATCATCGATTTCAAGCGCGACAAGATGGGCATCAGCGCCACGGTTGCGCATATCGAATACGATCCCAACCGTACCGCCCGCATTGCTCTGCTGCACTATGCCGACGGTGAAAAGCGCTATATCCTCGCGCCCGTCGGGATCAAGCAGGGCGACCGTATCGAAGCCGGCGAAAAGGCCGACATCAAACCCGGCAACGCGCTGCAGATGGCTCGTATTCCCGTTGGTACCAACGTTCATAATATTGAAATGCATCCTGGCCGCGGAGGCCAGCTGTGCCGCGCCGCAGGCACCTATGCCCAGCTGGTGGGCAAGGACGGCAAGTATGCCCTGCTGCGTCTTCCCTCCGGTGAAGTTCGCAAGGTGCTTGCTTCCTGCATCGCCACCATCGGACAGGTCGGCAACGTGCAGCATGAAAACATCAGCCTCGGCAAGGCCGGACGCAACCGCTGGCTGAGCCGTCGTCCCAAGGTGCGCGGCGTGGCCATGAAC
>DWXS01000037.1 GCA_019119045.1 Candidatus Mailhella merdavium
TGTGAACGAAAACTCCCCGCTAAGCGGGGAGTTCCAAAAAGGCGAAGTTCATATCTATCCACAAAAAGCTCTCCTTAACAAGCAAAGGAGCGCAACAATGGAAGAGCGGAGTCCAGAGCATACTCGTCGGAATTGCAAATATCATATTGTTTTTTGCCCCCAAGTTCAGACGTAAGATAGTTTATGGCAAAAATCGGAAAGAGACAGGTTGGATTTTACGAAAATTGTGTGACTATAAACGGATTGAGATATTGGAAGCGGATGCCTGTGTCGATCATATACGCATGTGTATCAAAATTCCTCCCAAGTACAGCGTCTCCCAAGTCATGGGCTACTTGAAAGGAAAAAGCAGTTTGATGATATTCGAGCAGTCGATTATGAAAATATGTTTAACCTGGCTCATAAAGAACATATATATGGACTCATGAAGCCTTATGTGCGTTTCTCCAGCAGAAACGACATATTCCGCAGCTCTGTTTTTTGAGAAAGGAATGTTTTTGTTCCTGTGTCAGGGCGTGTTGCGGCAGATATTTTTTGCGAAACGCCGTGACCGGTCTGCGGGAGCGGAGGGAGCAGGCGCAGCCCTTGCGTTGCCTCTTCAATAAGCTTGGCTTACAAAGGGACATGAATTTCCGACGACAAGGAGAAGCCGTATGGGACGCTATGAAGAGATATTCACGCCCGCCTGCCTTGAAGCAGTCTTTCCTTCCGGGGAAAGAACAAGTGCCTTTTTCGACGCTCTGTTCGGCGATGCGGAGGAAGGGGCCTATGATATTCGTCTCAGCTTTCAGCGTGCCCGCGAAGAGGCCCCGGAGCAGCTTGTCTTTTTCTTCGAGCTGCATCAGCGCAACGGTATGTGTCTGGCCTGCAATCTGACGCACGGCCTGCCGCAGGTTTTCCGTCGGCATCCGGTCATCGCGCTGAACGCCCTGTGTGCGGATCTGGCGGAGCGGGCCGGATGGAAGGATGGCGAATGGACGTGGGAACTCGGCAGTACGGAAGAAGTTTCAAACAAGCTTCACGTCATTCCTCTGACATTAAAACGCTGATCAGGACCTTCCCTTCGGAAGGCCGTCTGTTGCGTCCGCATTAGGCGGGGTCTGTCTCTGTCCGGTCTGCCTTTGTGTCTCCCCTTTCGTCCGGCAGGCGCGGGGAAGAGCCGTCTTTTTTGATGTGCACGTCGAGCTGGGGAAAGGATATTTCGATATTGTTTTCGGTAAAGAGTTCGTTCACCCGCAGGCGTATGTCCGTCATTGTGCTGGCGCCGTGATCGATATCCGCCACCCAGTAGCGGAGGATGAGATTGAGGGACGAGGCGGCGAAATCGTCGAAATAGACAATCGGAGCAGGCGTGCGCAGCACCCGCGGATGCTCGCTCGCCACCTGGGCAAGGAGCTTCATGCACAGTTGCAGATTGGAACCGTAGGCGACGCCTATGGTAATCTGGCGGCGCACGCGGCGTCCGTTATGCGTCCAGTTTGTGAAGGTGTTGGAAAGAAACTGGGAATTGGGAATGAACACGACGGCGTTGTCATAGGTTTCCACCTGCGTGGAGCGGATGTCGACCTTTCGCACCACGCCGAGGATTCCGCCGACTTCGACAACGTCTCCTTCCCGGATGATGCGGCCGAATATGACCATAAGGCCGCTGATGAAGTTCTGGACGATGTTCTGCATCCCGAAGCCGACGCCGACGCTGAGGCCCCCGGCTACGACGGTGAGGCTGGTCAGGCTGAAGCCGAGGCTGCTCAGGACATACAGAATGAAGAGGGCCCAGAGGGCATAGGTATATGTCGTCTGAAAGGGGCCGATGAGACTCGGATTCAACGCCACCCCCTGACGGCGCAGGCTGTTCATGAAGGTGGTGCCCACGGAGATGAGCGATCTGGTCAGATAGAAGGCTATGAAGATGCTGACCACCTGCATGGCGTTGAAGGATACTTTGCCGACATTGAATCCCATGGTGGCCACATGTTCCAGGAGGTAGGCTCCTCCGGGATAGGCAAGAATCCAGATGATCGGGGCTGCGCTCAGGATCAGCATGATGGCCGGAATGGCCAGAGCCATGCTGATGCCCGCCACCAGGCCGCGCCAGCCTTCCTGCGGGAAGACGTCTTCCAGTTTGGTCCCCACATGCAGCAGGGCCAGCGCCTGCTGTATACAGACGGAAAGGGCGACCCAGACCATGATTCCGAGGATGGCGAGGCGTACCAGACCGAACAGCGTCAACGCCAGACTGATCCAGCACATGACGGAGAATCCGCCCATGAGGATGCGGACGAGTCTGTCGTCCTCCGGCTTGCGTTTGTGCAGACGCCAGAGAATGAAGGACTGAACGGCAAGCCAGGACAGGGAAAGGAAGAGCGGGAAGGGGTCGAAATAGAGCAGCATCATCCCGATGAACAGCGGAATGAACATGGGCCAGAGCGGGGAGCGTCGGGGAAGGTTCGGCTTGTCGAAGGCATGAAGATCCCAGGCCATGTTCATCTGCCCCCAGCACAGGCTCATAGTGCCGAAGGAGGCGATGATCTGATACATCTTGCCGCTGGACCAGGCCGCAAAGTGCAGCGCCAGGCCCAGAGCCAGCCAGAACGCGCTGTTGCGCACGATGCTTGTCCAGATATCGCGAACCAGAGCGGGGGCTTTTGCAGCCGCTCTGTTCAGTACGGCAAGCAGCGCGAGAAGCGGCGCGAGCAGGACGAGCATGCGCACCAGCACGAGCGCCCAGGCCCCCAGACTCTGGGGAATTTCCGTACTCAGGCGCAGAGAAAGAACCTCCTGAAGCGAGCTTGTTTTTTCCAGTTCGTCGTCCCAGTGGGCGGGATCGAGCAGTTTGCCCGCAGCGGACAGATAATAGTTGCGCCATAGCGAGGGCATGTCGGCCCGCAGGCTGCTTTCCATGTCCCGGAGAGAGGTCTGGAGGCTGAGTATGGGAGCGAGCGCCGTGTCCATCTGCCTTTGCATGGCTTCAAGACGTTTGCCCAGTTCCGAAAGTTGGGCGTTGAGGCTCTGAACGGAGGGGGAGGCAAGCGCGGTGGAGTCGTGCTGCAGGGTACTCAGCTCCGTATAGACCTCCTTCAGATTTTTCATCCCTGTTTCAAGCGGGGAGGAAATGGCGATCAGATCTTCCATCAGCCTGCGCCCCCGTTCCACAAGAACGGTCAGCTCGGCGGGCATGTTCCGGCTCACTTCGGCAATGGCGGAAAGTTTTTCGTATTCTTCGCGCGCACGTCCTGAATTCTGGCTGGCAACGGCAGCCTGTTCTCCCAGCAGCTGCTGGAACGAATCCACGTCGCTCTGGAGGCGTTTGAGCTGTTTGAGGCGGGTGGACATGATGCCTTCCCATATGCCCTGTACGCTTTCATCCTGCTGAATGGAGGAGGCGTCCTGCTCTGCGGCAGGGGCGGACGTTTCGGCAGCCTCGCAGAGCGGCGCGGAACAAAACAGGCAAAGGGCGCACAGAAAAAGAAAGAAACGGGCGCGAAACATGGAATCTCCTTGCCTCGACGGGGTATATGCCGGAGGCCGTTGCTGCATTGTGTCAGTTCGAACCTGTATCCCGCCAGTATTTTTTTTGTCTGCCTTCCTGTTATTTGGCGCGTATGACGAAGGGAAGGCTCACGTTGGCGGCGTGCCCGTCGGGCGGCGGCGTGATGACGCCGGGTTGCAACAGCGCCCGCATGATGGCGGAATCCAGTTGCGGAATGCCGGAGCCCTGTTCCATCTGGCACGCGGCAAGCGAACCGTCCTGACGGATCATGAGTCGCGCTACTGCGTGATATTCTCCCGGGGGGATTCCTTCGGGCATGGTGAAATGGGGATAGGCATTATCCTTGATGATATCCGCGTAACTTCTGTTCGGAAGATTCTCTTCCTCCATGGAATCGGAGCCTGCGCCGTCGGCATCGTCGTAGAGAAAGCTGAGCGCGACTTCCGTCGTTGCGCCGTCCGGCGGAGGCGGAAAGTAACCGGCCTTTGCCACGGCCGCGCAGATGGCTCCGTCCACTTCGGGGTCGCCGGAACTTACGCTGATCTCGCAGGAAAAGGGTCGCCCGTCGCCCGTGAGGCGGACGATGACGATGCTGAGTCCTCTGGCTGCGGGCGGGCGCGTCCAGTGCCGGATAACTTTTTCCATTACCTGCGCGCCGTATCCGGCATCCAGATCCGCACTGGCGATCAGCGCCGACGCCGGGGAAACCCGAAGCCAGCAAATCGCACATGCCAGCAGAAGCATTCCCGGCCGCAGGGCCGGAGAAATGCGAAGCATGGAGACGCGGGACTTTCGTCCGCTGCGGAAATGAAGGTCATGCATGAGGGCACTATACACGGAGTAAGGGGGAGGGGGCAAGCGAAGCCTTGCAATGATATTTAAGAAGAAAAAAAGCGGGACATTCCCATATGTTCCGGAAACGGAAAATCAGGAAACGTCCCGCCGGGAGCGTCAGCGGCCGGCAAGCTGCTGCGCGTTGAAATTAATGATGAGATCCTGCTGGGCCGGAGTCGGGGGAGGAGGAAGCCTCTTTGTCCGCAACACGGCATTGACGGCCGATGCGTCAAAGTCCGGACGACCGGAGCCCTGTTCGATACGACAGTCAAGCACGCTTCCGTCCGGCGCAAGTTTGATCCGAACCGCAACCACAAGATTTTCCCGCGAATAGGTGGGCATACTCCAGTTGGGTTGCACGGCAAGGATGACCTGACCGACATACACGTCGTAAATGCCTCCGCCGCCCGGGCCGGAACCCGAGCCTCCGCCGCCTCCGACACCGCCGCTGCCCGTGGATCTGGCCAGTTCCTCAAGCGCGCGGGCTGCGGAAGAAGTCTGCTTTGCGTTTGCCTCGCGCCGTACGTCGGCCAGAGCCTCGTCAAGCGCGCTGCGTTGGGGCTGACGTTTGGCGGGCGGAGTTGCAGGCTTGGGCGTTTCCTTTTTCGGTTCGTCCTTTTTTGGCTGCTCTTTTTTGGGCTCTTCCTTTTTGGGCTCTTCTTTTTTTGTTTCCGTTTTCGGCTCTTCTTTTTTCGGCTCTTCTTTTTTGGCTTCCGTTTTTTCGGGCTGCGGAGCGGGTTCTTCCTTCGGCGTCTTTTCAGGTTCTTTTGGGGCGGGCGTTTCCGGTTTTTCCGGTTCCGGCGGCGCAGGCACGGCGACGGGAGGGAGATCCGGGATCTCCACCGGAGCCGGAAGATCGGGTTGCGGGGCGGGTTCCGGCGGCGTTTCCGGTACGGCCGGAAGTTCGGGAACCGCCTCCGGCCGGGCTTCGGGCAGGGGCGCGCCCTGATCCGGCTGCGGCGTGGGAGCGTTTTCCGGTCTGGGGCCGAGGACGGGAGAGGGCAGTTCCTCTCCTCCGGGCGCGCCCATGACCAGACTCACCTGATAGGACTGACGCTGCAAATCCACAGGCGGATCGCCCGGCCAGAACAGCGCGAGTACGACCACGCACACATGGAGCAGCAGAGAGAGGATAATGCTTTCTATTCGCATGGGGACAGTATGGCGGCATCAGCGGGAAGACGCGGATGCGCCGGTTTGTGCGGGGGAGGGTGCGTCCCCGGCGGGCAGGGCCAGCACGCCGAGATTATCAATGCCGGCGGCCTTTATTCTCCCCATCACGTCGACAACGACCCCATAGGGGACGGCCGTGTCTGCCTGAAGAAAGAGGGAGCGTCCCTTTTCCTTGACCAGAATGGCCAGACGGCTTTCAAGTTCTTCCAGCGGCACCGTATAGCCTTCCAGCAGGATGGAGCCGTCCTTGCGGACGGTCAGGGTCAGGTGTTCGCCTTCTGAAGGAAGCGCGTCGACCTGCTTTGTTTCCGGCAGATCCACATCCAGGCCCTGATCCATCATGGGCGCGGTGACCATGAAAATAATCAGCAGCACAAGCATGACGTCCACAAAGGGCGTCACGTTGATTTCGGAGACGAAGCCTTTTTTTCCGACATGCGCGCCCATGCTTCAGGCCCCCTGCCGGCCGGCGCTTCTGACGGTCTGCGCGTTGAGTTCGCGCTGGACGCGGTTCAGAAAGGTGCCTGCGAAGTTGACGAGCCTGGTTTCGATGCCGCCGAGCTTTCCGAGAAAGAGGTTGTAGGACACGGAGGCGGGAATTGCCACGCAAAGGCCGATGGCCGTGGCGATGAGCGCTTCGGAAATGCCCGGAGCCACGGTGGCGAGCGAGGCCGATTTCATGAGTCCTATGGCGTGAAAGGAGTGCATGATGCCCCAGACGGTACCGAAAAGACCGATGAAGGGGGCGGCGTTGGCCACGGTGGCGAGAAAGGCGAGGGAAGCGTTGAGTCTGCTCATTTCCTGCCCGACCCCCTGAGACAGCGCGCGGCGCACATTGTCCACAACCACGGCTTCGCCCGCTCCGGCTTCCTTGGAGCGGTTGAATTCAAGGACGCCGTGCTGGGCTACGGCATAGAGGGGGGACGAGGGATCGCCTCCCAGACTCTGGACGGCTTCCCGCAGGTCGCGCGCGCGTTCAAAGCGTTCGCTCCCTGCCCGCGCTTTTTTGTCGGCGGAGCTGAGGCTGATCCATTTTCCGAAAATGATGGCCCAGCTGCTCAGGGACATGAGCAGGAGCAGCCCCATGATAAACTTTACGGTGAGAGTGGCTCCTGCTATGAGGGTCAAGAAATTGTAGTCCATATTAATGACTCCATAAGCGTCAGAATGCGGATCAGGCGGACGGAAAATCGGCTCGGCCTGACACATGGTTTTCCGGCAGAATCACGACTGTCCCGGGGGCGGCCTTCACTTCGCTACGGGCGAAGCAAAGCGGCCGGAACGCAAAGCAGCCCCGGGGGAACCATAAACGCCGCAGGGCCCGGATGCAACGAAAATTTCCCGCGGCCTCCGCAGAAGAAAGCCCGCCTCATATCCGCTCGACAGAAGGATGTTTTTTTGCAAGAATCGGCAAGGTATTGACGCGGTATTTTCAGAGACGAACCTGCCGCCCTGCGGGCAGAGCGTCCTCATGGGGAAAGTATGCGCACAAAAATTATTGCGACCATCGGCCCGGCCTCGGCTTCCCGCGAGATGCTTGTGCGGCTGGTCGGCGCCGGAGCCTCCATCTTCCGGCTCAATTTTTCGCACGGGGACGCGGATTTTTTCCGTACTCTCGTCGGGAATATCCGTTCTGTGGAACTGGAAGTGGGGCGTCCGCTGTCCATATTGCAGGATCTTGCCGGCCCTAAAATCCGCCTTGGAGCGATAGCTTCCGGCGCGATTGAGGTTGCCCGCTCGGATACGGTGCTTCTCGGCTCGCCGGAAGAAGCGGCCCCGGATCTGCCCCTGCTTCCTCTGGACAATCCGGAACTGCTGGCGGAGCTGTCTGCCGGGGATGTTCTGGTGCTTGCGGACGGCGGCCTGCGCTTCGTGGTATGCGGACGCGTGGCGGACAATCTGGTCAGACTGGAAGCCATGGGGTCGGGGATAGTGACTTCCCGCAAGGGCATTGCCCTGCCGGGAAAGACGCTTTCCCTTCCTGCGCTCACGGACAAGGATCGTGCGGATCTTGCGCTGGGGCTGGAACTCGGCGTGGACGCCGTGGCGGTCTCCTTTGTGCAGAGCGCGTCGGATATCCGGCAGGTGCGGGCCCTGCTGCACGGGGCGAAACGCTCCATTCCCGTTGTGGCGAAGCTGGAACGGCGCAGCGCGATTGACGACCTGAACGCGATTATCGAATGCAGCGACATGATTATGGTCGCCCGCGGCGATCTGGGCGTGGAATGCCCCCTGCCCGAACTGCCCGCGCTTCAGAAACGCATTATCCGCGCCTGCAATCTTGCCTCGAAACCGGTCATCGTCGCGACGCAGATGCTGCTCTCCATGGTCAGCAGCCCCTCGCCGACCAGGGCGGAAACGACGGACGTTGCCAACGCCGTACTGGACGGGGCGGACTGCGTGATGCTTTCCGAAGAAACCGCCATGGGCGCCTATCCTGCCGAAACGGTGGAATACATGAACAGGATAGCGAGCGAAGCCGAGGAGTATCTGCTTGAATCGCGCAGCCTTGCTTCTCCGGACAGCGCAAGCGGCGCGCCTGAATTTCTTGCCTATGCGGCCTGTCTGCTGGCGGACAGAACCGACGCCGCGGCCATTGCCGCGCATACGCTGTCCGGCTCTTCCGCGCGGCTGCTGTCCGCCTGCCGTCCGCGTCAGCCGATACATGCGCTGACCGTGAACAACGCAGTGCTGCATGCCCTGAACTTCTCCTGGGGAGTGCTTCCCCTGCTGGTGGAAGAAGATCCGGAAGTGGGACATCTTGTCCGTGTGCAGCGTTTTATTGCCACGAACCCCGAATTTCCCGTCGGGTGCGACGTGGTCATTACCGCCGGGGAACCCGCCGTCGGGCAGCCGGACAGAGGAACCAATCTCGTTAAAATCTACAGGAAATGACATCCATGGCCACAAAAAAGAAAGCTGCCGTCCCCGAGAAAATTTCAGAAGAATACTATCAGATCAGCGAGGAGATTCTTTCCAGCTTTTCCAAGTATCGACCGCCTGTGGATTTGTTCCGCTTCCGTGAGGATATCGGTCAGCTTTATCCTCTGTGCCGCAAGGGGCAGCGTCTGAGCAACGAGCAGGTGGACGAGGTTCTGGAACTTTGCCGCGACGGCGCGCTTTTCGTTTCCCGCAGCGATCATCCCATTTATGTGGAGCATATCGCCAAGCAGGCGGATCTCGTGCTGGTGGACGATAATCTGAAGGAAAGCGAGTCGGCCGATATTCTGCTGCGCGCTCTGAACATGCGCCTTTCCGCCTTTTACGAGCAGCCCGTGCCTGCCGTGTTCGAGCCTCTGTACAAGGATGTCATGGTCTTTACGGAATATCTGTGGAAGGATCTTTTCCGGACGCGCCTTTTCATGCGCCGTCTGTACACGGGAGAAGCCGATCAGGTGCGTCATGCCCTGAACACCATGTGCGTCGGGGTGTGGATTCTGGTCAAGACAACCCCTTCCGATTCGTTGAAGCGGCGTCAGTTTGACCGCACGGCCCTCGGGCTTCTGCTCCATGACGCGGGAATGACCAAAATCCCGACCTATGTCCTCCAGAAGACCACGCCGCTCAAGCAGGACGATATGGAAAAGATTCTGGCGCATCCCCTGGTGGGCATACGCATGATGCAGAAGCTGAATCTTTCCTTCGACGAACTCAATCAGGCCGTCATTCAGCATCACGAACGTCTGGACGGCAGCGGGTATCCGCAGAAGCTCAAGGCGGCGGCCATTTCGCCCGTGGGCAGGCTCTGCGCCGTGGCCGACTCCTTCAGCGCAATGCTGTGCAAGCGTCCCTATGCGGCGGCGAAGGAACCCCTCGTGGCCGCACAGGAACTCGCGGACGCGCAGAACAGGTATGACGCTTCCTTCTCCGTACCCCTGCTGCGCGCCTATCAGACCAACGCCTTTGCCCTGCCTTCCGCCGCGACACCAAAACCGGAGCAGTAATATGAGCGTCTTTTCTTCCTCCGGTTCCCATGCGTCCCCCGGTTCCCGGGAAGAGGAAAACTCTTCCGATACCCTGCGCGACCTGAAGGAACATGGAGGGGAAAACCCGCCTCCGGCGCAGGGGCCGGGGAACGACGATCTGCCGGGTGAGCTTTCCCGGCCGGATACCCTTCAGCTGATGACGCCCGCACTGCCCAGCGTGGATGCCGAGGTCATGCCGGAAGAGGGGGCCTCCTTCGAGGATCGCGTGCTTCTGCTGCTTGCGGCTGTGGCCCGGAGCGAAGGGATGCTCACCTATCCGGAATACGAGGCCACGGCGACGCTGGTGCGTTCCATCTTCGGGGAAAAGGCTCTGGGAGCCTCCTTTCAGGCCCGTTTCCATTACGCGCTGCTGCATCCTGCCGCCCGTCCGGACGAGCTTGCCGCCTCGCTTGCCCGGGAAGCTGTGGATGAAAAGGTTTCCGGAGAGCAGATTTCCGCCCTGCTGCGCGGGCTGGACGGACTTCATGCCCGGCGGGAACACGGCGTTTCCGTCTGGGACATGTCGCGCCGTTTGCGGGAAACCATCAATATCGCCTTTGAAGAGGAACGCCTTGCCGTGCGTCGCCGCCATCTGGCAGAGGAGGGCGGCGTCGTCCACAGTCTGGAACAGGGCGCGCGGCTGGGCGTGCAGGCGGGAAAATTCGCCGTGGACGGCACGGTTCAGCTTGTTCAGGGTGTGGCCGGCATTGCCCGGAAGCTTCTGCCCCGTCCGGAGAAGGAAAACGCGGTCTGCCCCCGTCTGTCGCCGGAAATGGAATCCTTCAACCGGCGCATGGCGGCGGGGGCTTCGGAACTGGCCCGGGCCGCCTGGGCTCTGGATGAAAAGGAGCTTCAGCAGGAGCTGACGGACTTTCACAAGCTTCTTGCGGATCAGCCGTTCCGGGTTGCCCTTGTTGGAGAAGGAAAGAGAGGAAAAAGCTCTCTGGTCAACGCTCTGCTGGGCGACGACCTTTCGCCCGTCCGGGAATCCATGCCGGAAACGGCCGCCGTGGCGGAATTTTCCTTTGCCGAAAGCCCGCGCTATACGGTGACCTTTCTGGACGAGGAGCAGTTCGCCTTTCTGGATCGCTATCTTGAACACGAAAGCGGCAACACGCTGCTGCGCGATCGGCTGGAAGAACTGCGCAGGCGCGCCGGAGAGGCCCGTCCGCACGGCTTTGCCGAACTGACCAGCAGAACGGATATTCCGGACTATCTGGCCGTCAACGGCCGTTTTTCCTCCATGGTTGCCCGTGTATCCATGGCCTTGCCGCTGGAATCCCTGCGTTCCGGCATGGTGCTGGTGGATACCCCGGGGCTGAACGCCACGGATTCCTTTCATGATTATCTCGCCTATGAAGAAAGCCTCAAGGCCGACTGTCTGATTTTCGTCATGGACGCACGGCGTCCTGATTCCGCATCCGAGCTGCGTCTTCTGCGCAAACTTGCCGAATCGGGGCGGGCCTTGTCCATCGTCGGCGTGCTGACCGGAGCCGACAGGCTCAACGAGAAGGAAAGTCTGGCAGAGGCCGAAGAACGCGCGCTGGCCTTTCTGCGGGAAGGCTGCCGGGGCGCGGAGCATCTCGTTGTTCTCGGGCTTGTCTCGATAAACGCGCGCGCGGCTATGAACATGCGCTGCGGAAGCGAGGACGGCAGTCTGCTTGCCCCCCTGCATGCGGGAGCGCGTCACGCCGCCCGTCAGTCTCTGGAAAGGCTGCTCGGCCTGCTTGCCGAGGCCGTGAAGATTTCCGGCAACAAAAGTCTGTATCGGGAACGGATACGTGCCCGCGCCGGACAGCTTGCCCTCATGGCCCGCCGGAAAAGCGCGGACGCCCTTGCCCGCTATCGCGCCGGTCTGCCGCCCGCGCACTTTCTCGAACTGCTGGAAAGGCACGCGGATCAGCTTGCAAAGGCCGCCGCAAGTCATGCCGGACAGGCGCGTTCCGTCATTGCCGCAGCCGCCCGCGACGTGGACGAATGGCGGCGCGCACGGAATCGCGCGCTGGACGCATGGGAAGAGGAGCTGATCCTTAAGGTCATGGACGCCGCCCACCGTCATGCGGATGCGCTGGGTTCGGACTTTGCCCGCGAAGCGGAATGGAAGGCCTTTGACGAGGAAGAGGCCCCGGATATAGCCCGGAAGAGCATCGAGTCCTTTCTTGTCGTCCAGCAGGAGGAAATGCACGCCTGGAATGAAAAGCTGCGCCTCTTTCAGGGAGAGCTGGGGGAACTTTCCGTCCTCTGTCTGAAGGCGGTGGAGGACAGCGCGGCCGAACTCGGCGACATATGCAGCACCACGGGACGGCTGGATCATTTTCTGGTGCAGACCAACGCCCACATGAAGCAGGTTGCGCTGTTCATGGCAGGAGCCGGAACGGGCGCCGTCGTTGCCGGGGGGCTGTTCAATCTTGTGGCTCTGGGCAGCGCGGCCTTTCTGCTGGTGACCAATCCCGTGGCCCTGCCTGCCGCCGCCCTGGTCGGCGTGGCGGCCTATGCTCTGCAGCATCTTGGAAATCCGGAAAAACGCAAGGCCGCCTTCCTTGAACGCAAGAGAAAGAAAACCGCGCACTGGGCAAAAGAGATGCGCGTCCTCCTCGAGCAGGAACTGGACGCATCGCGCACGGAACTGACCGAAGCCTATAAGAGCGCGGTGGCGCGGGGCTTTGTTCCCGCTCTGGAAATTCTGACGGAAGAAGCCGTACACCTGAAACTTTATCTGGCGGTCATGGACAGAATCCGGGAGGATGCCGGCGTTTTCGAACAGCGTCTGGAAAAGGGCCTGAGCGCGCTGGAAGAGGCGGCGGAGGAAAGCGGAACCCGGGCAGATGCGAAGCCGTCCTGACGGGCCGTATGTTCGGGCAGGAGTTTGTTCTTTTTGTCCGGGAGCAGAGTCCGGGGACGGAAGGGAGTCTTTTTTTCGGAGTCTTGCCCGCTTTTCAGGCGGGCTTTTTCATGGCAGAAAACTGTCTGTTCAATTTTTAAGGAAGAATCTGGTTTATGCTTTCCATTTTCGTTGTCCTGCTTCCCGTCGTGCTGCTGCTGTTCACCGGTATTCTGGCCGACAGACTGCGGCTGATCCCGAGCGGCGGCGCGGCCGCGCTCAATCAGTTTGTTTTCAATATTTCCATGCCGTGCCTCGTGTTCAGTTCCACGGCAATGTGTTCCCCGGAAGATCTGGCGCAGGGCACTTATATCCTCGGCACGCTGGGCATATCCTTCGTGTGTTACGGGCTGGTACAACTGCTTATTTCGCGCGGCTTGCGGAAATTCCGCCCCGAGGCCGCGCTTATGGGCTTTCTGGCCAGCTTTTCCAACGCCGCCTTTCTCGGCCTGCCCATTCTCATGGAGTTCATGCCGGATAATCATGAAGTCGTTCTGGCCAGCACGATTACCATCGTCATGGCTACGGCCCTTATCGTGTTCTGCATGTTTCTGCTGGAATGGTACGGAAATGCAGGGGGCCTGAACCGGCGCAGTCTGCTGCGCAAGGTGCTGTTTTCCCTGCTGCGCAACCCCATTCTGGTGGCGACCGTTCTGGGCGCGGCGGTGTGTCTGATCAAGGTTCCCCTGCCGGATTTTCTGTTCAAGTTCCTCCGCATGGGCGCGGCCACGGCGGTTCCCTGCGCCCTTGTGGCTCAGGGAATGGTGCTTTCCTCCCAGATGACCAGCGAAGTGGGAGGAAAAAGTCATCCTTCCTGGCAGATTCTCGTCCAGTTCGTGAAACTGCTGCTCATGCCGCTGCTGACTTGGCTTGCGCTCGGCGCGTTCGGGACGAACCCGGCCTGGCTGATTGCCGGCGTGGTGCTTGCCGCAATGCCCACAGGCTCCATGACCTATGTCATCAGCGAGACCTACCGCGTGGGCGAGAGAGACTGCACGCAGGTCATTCTGCTCGGCACGGCCGCAAGCATCTTCACCGTCCCCCTGTTTTTATATATGTTGCAGCGGATAGTATTGGCGGGTATATAGGCCCGCGCAGCATTCCGCTGTTTGAACCTCAGACGCCGGTCCGACCGGCGAGGGAGTATGATATGGGATTCAAGGCAGCCGTCCTCGGATTGGGAAATATCGGCAGATTTGCCGTGGAAGCTCTGGAAGTCGCCCCTGATTTTGAATGCGTCGGCGTCGTGCGGCGCAGGGAATCGCTGGGGAAGGCTCCCCATGACTTGCGCGGCGTTCCCGAGTTCGCCTCCATGGATGAACTCGTGGAAAAAGCCGGAAAGCCCGATGCCGTACTGATCTGTTCTCCTTCCAGACAGGTTCCGGACAACGCCTCCGCCCTGCTGGAAAAGGGCTTCAATACTGTGGACAGCTTTGATATTCACGACCGCATTCTGGAAACGGTGGATCGTCTCGATGCCGCCGCCCGGGCAGGACAGGCCGTGAGCATCACCGCCGCCGGATGGGACCCCGGCACGGACTCGATGCTGCGCGCCCTGTTTGAAGCCATGGTTCCCGTGGGAACCTCCTTCACCAATTTCGGACGCGGCCGCTCCATGGGGCATTCCGTTGCGGCCCGTGCCATTCCCGGCGTGGCGGATGCCACGGCCATTACCATTCCCGTCGGCGGCGGACGGCATTCCCGTCTCGTCTATGTCGTGCTTGAGGCCGGGGCAAAGTTCGACGATGTGCGCGCCGCCATCAAGGCCGACCCCTATTTTGCCCACGATCCTCTGGATGTGCGCGAAGTCACGGCGGAGGAAATGCCCTTCGTCGCCGACGCCTCGCACGGCGTATTGCTGGAACGTCTGGGAGCTTCCGGGCGTACCTCCAATCAGCATCTGAGCTTCGACATGCGCATCAACAACCCGGCCCTGACCGCTCAGGTTCTCGTGGCCGCCGCCCGTGCCGCCGCCCGTATGGCCGAAATCAAACACTTCGGCTGCTATACGCTGATTGATGTCGCGCCGGTGCGTCTGCTGCCCGGCGAACGCCGCGACCTGCTCCGTCGTCTGGTCTGATCGGCCGGAAAACGCGAGCCGGAAACGCGGATCGGGCCGGAAAGAACAGTCGGGCAGGAGGGCCGGAAGGTTCGCGGCAAACTGTCGCGCCGTTCGCTGTGCCCATATGCTGCGGCCGATCGCGCCCGGGACTCCGGAAGTCCGGTCTGCATTTCCGTTCCGTCCGGAAGAATATCACGCCGGAATATGCGGAATATCCGTATATTCCGGCGTATCGCATGACTGTGTTCCAAGAGAGGATTTGTAAAAGGATTAATCAAATTGATGTATTATATAGTGCATTTGTATCAACATCAATTTTCACTTGGTATCAGATATACGTTTTAATGGTGTTCGGTGATATTTAGATTGTTTTTTTATAAAGTTATTCATGAGGGGGGCGTCACGAAGCGTCGCAGGGCAGAAATGTGACGGATGCCCCGCGTCATGCTGGGGCCTTGGCTGCTGCGGACAGGGCGGAACGGAGCAGGTCGATCAGGACAGATTGCGATGGCACGGCGCCGGGAGCAATGGCAGTCCGGAGGCCGCAGGGCAGCGGAAAGCTCTGAAGTCCGGGGAGGATCGCTCCCCGGACTTCCTCCGAAAAAGAGAAGACGGGAACAGGGCTTCAGATGGTATAGGCTCCGTCCACAACCCACATGGAGCCGTCGACGAAGGAGGCTTCGTCGCTGACCAGAAGCAGGGCGACGTTGGCTATTTCCTCCGGCCGGCCGAAGCGTTTCATGGGCTGGAGAGCCATGAAGCTTTGCAGTCCCCGGGCCTCGTCGCCCGTATCGCGCGCGCCGTCGTGAAGTCCGGGGGTGTCTACGGTGCCGGGAGCGATGGAATTGACCCGGATGCCGTAGGGCAGAAGCGCGATGGCCGCGGCCCGCGTCATGGAGGCAATGGCTCCCTTGGACGCATGATAGGCAAAGTAGCCCGGTGAGCCGACAATGGCGAAGGAAGAGGCGAAATTCAAAATTGCTCCGCCCCTGCCCCGGGCAATCATGAGTTTTGCCGCCTCGCGCATGAAAATGAAGCTTCCCGTCACGTTGACGTTCAGAACCTGAGAAAATTCTTCGGCAGACGTTTCCAGAAGCGGCTTGTTGAGCTGCCATGCCGCATCGTTGACGAGAATATCGACGGAACCGAAGCGTTCCTGTGCGGCGGAGAGCGTCGCCCGGATATCTTCTTCTCTGCCGACATCGCAGGCATGGAACAGGGCCTGTCCTCCCTGACGACGGATTTCTTCCGCCGTGCGTTCTCCCTGTGTCGTGTCCTTGTCCGCCAGAACAATGCTGGCTCCTTCCCCGGCAAAGCGCAGGGCCATGGCCCGGCCTATGCCGTTGGCTGCGCCTGTGATCACGGCGACTTTATCGGGCAGTCTCATATGTTACCTCGTCTGTCATCGGTTTTGTTTTCCCGGGGCGTCGACGGCAGTCCTGTGCGGGAGCGTTTCCCCGCCGTACTCCCGTTTTCGGCCCCCTGTTTCCACGTTTGCAGCGCGCTATCCCCTGTTCCCGGCAACGTGTGACACCCCTGAACCTGTCCGCCGGGCCGCCTCTGTGTTCCGGCTCGGCGTTTCCACGCCCCGGCCTGCTCCGCCGGTCTGGCCCGTACGCCCCGAGTGTCGCCCGTCGGGGCTGCGTCGCCCGTACATTGCGGCGGCTTCGGCCTCACGGCGGCCTCTTGCTTCGTCTGATCCCGGGAGCATGTCAAACAGGAACATGCCTTGCCTTGCAAGCGTGGCTGCCTCCGAAATATCCCTGCCCCGGTTTTTTTGCCGGAGCGGCGTTTGCCTGTGTCGGCGTTTCTCTGATGAGAAGACTACGGACGTTTCCTGCCCTGCGGTGTCGGGAGCTTTCGCCGGGGAGGGTGCGGCAGAGGGAGGGAAGGCTGCTGGGGGCGATGCCGTTGAACCGACATTATTCCGGTATTTCCCCCTGTACTGCGCTGATCTCCCTTCTCCATCCTCCGCTGTTCCGTCACTGACCGGACATCGGCCCGGTTCCCGCGACCGTACAGCAGACGGAAAAGCTGCGCCTGTTCATTCGTTCCCGGAGTTTGGAATTATTCTGAAACGGCCCGTCCTCCGGGGAAGGGAGAAGCCGCGGGAACCTTGCCCGGAGGAAAAACCCGGTCAAAAAATTCGACCAGCGAGGAAACGAGCATATTTTCCATCTGCCTGCGCAGCTCCGGAGGCGCGCTGAAACACAGATCGGGCAGATTCTCCGCAAGAGGAGGAGGACAGGGAGCCATGAGCGCAAGCGTATCGGCTTCAGGAAGAAGGGCATGGGCCGTCCGGGTGTTCATCAGATATTTGCTCAGAGTAACTGACTGGGGATCTGGTTTGTTCAGGCGATCGCCCGGAGCGTCCACGATCAGGACAGGGATCTTTACTTCGGCAAGAGACGCGGGATCAAAGAGCATGGAATAGCCCGGCGCAATCAGCACAAGGGCGCGTATTCTGTCGTCATGAATACGTTCCTGCGGCGGAAGAGGCGGCAAGGGCGGCAGAAAGGCCGGAGGAACGGGAATATTCTGCATCTTCTTGCGATACTGCGCGCTGAGTCTTTTATGTCGCTTTTCCATGAGGCTGTTGAAACGGCCAAGCGTTTCATCCAGAGAGCGGAGGGCCGAGAGGCGACGGTCTGCCGCTGCCCTCCTGTCCTGCGCGTGCGTACGCATGAGTTCCGTCATGGCCGACATGCGATCTGCAATGAACGGCACGCAATAAGGATCGGCTTTTCCTCGTGCGGCAAGTTCCGGACAGTAATGTTTCCACTCGTCGGGACTCAATGAGGCTCCGGCGTTGAGCAGGCCCGCCGTTCCTCCGTTGCCGAAGCCCACCAGAGCTATCCGGCTCGGATCAACAAGAGGCCCTATATCGGGATCGTTCAGAATGAGATCGAGAGCGCAGCGGAGCTGTCTGCTGCGCTGCGTCAGCTGGGTATCGGAAAAAAGCAGACTCATGTCGTCCGCGTTGTCCCCCTCGTGCTGGGGAGCGGCGACGATATAGCCCAGTTCCACCAGACGCGCCGCAAGATGATGATAGGAAAAGCGCGTGCCGGATGAGTCGTGCGAGAGCAGAAGAAGCGGATAGCTTCCGGGAATGGGGCGGCCGTTGCGCGCAGCCCTGAATTCCATGCCGCCCGTGGATATTTTTCCCGGCTCTGTCCGGGTGGGATACCAGACCGCGACATCCAGACGAATCTGTTCCGCAGGAATCCAGTCCACCAGAGAGCGGTAGGCCGTATGAACCTGCTCTTTGTTCATGAAATCAAACAGGCCGCCCCGTGCACGCTCTGCTGTGCCGAAGAGGCAGAGCAGAAGAACGCAGAAGAACATGCAAAAGGAGCTTCTTCCGCGTTCAGAACGGGAAACGGACTGCTTGTCTGCCGAAATCCTCATACCGGAACGTCAGTCTCCGGAGCTTTCCGCAGTGTCGGACGGTTTGACAAAGGGAACGTGCGCTTCCCCGTCGGGAGAGGTCTGGCTTTCCCCGGCCTTCACCTCATTCCACAGTTCATCCTTGGCGTCCAGATCAAGGGCGGCAAAGTCCTTGCCCTGTTCCCGCGCCAATTGTTCCATGGCCTCAAAACGGGAACGGAAACGGTTTCCGGCCATATCTGCGGCATGGGCCGCCTTGATGCCCATACGGCGACCGAGTTCGACAAGAGAAAAAATCATGTCGCCCAGCTCGTGTTCCTGAGCCGCTGCATTGCCGGAGGCTTTGGCGTCGAGCAGTTCCAGCCATTCCGCCTCGACCTGTCTTTCCACCTCTTCATCTTCGGCCCAGGTGAAGCCTGCCTGCGCGGCCTTGCTGTGCAGGCGATAGGCCTTGGTCAGAGGCGGCAGTCCGCTCGGGACGGAAGAAAGTATGCCTTTCTCCTTCTCTCCGGCAGCAGCCTTTTCCGCCTTCTTTATCTCCGCCCAGACCCTGGTGAACTCTTCCTGACTGGCAAAGTGTGCGTCGCCGAAAACATGAGGGTGACGTCTGGTCATTTTTTCCGCTCCGGCGTTCAGCGCGTCGGCCAGAGAAAAACTCCCCGCATCCGCAAAACGACGCGCCGTCACGAGCAGCAGAAAGAGAAGATCTCCCATTTCGTCACAGGCATGGCCGGGCTTGCCGGAGCGTATGGCGTCAACAAGTTCGTGACATTCCTCTATCATGTATTCGCAGAGGGTAAGAGGCGTCTGTTCCCTGTCCCAGGGGCATCCTTTTTCGGGATCGAGCAGTTTGTCCACGACCTCCTGCATACGTTTCAGGGCCTGTTGATCTCTGCTGCTTTCATCGCTCATGGCTCGCTCCGGAGTGTGCGGTCAGACCTGAAGCGTTATTGCGGCTCTGCGGTCTGCTCTGTTGTCGTTATCAACGGAAGGGAGGCCTTTTCGGAAAAGGCCGCGTCGCCCGGCGGACGCGCCGGCGACAGTATCCGGATGGGCATATGCGGCACATCCGGGAAAGGTCGTCAGGGCATGGTTATATTCAGATGCAGAGAACCCGCGCCCCAGCGTATAAGTTCAAAAAGCGGCGGGATGGTCTGGGAACTTCTCACAAGAGGATGCGTGGGGGCAATCCACAGAATAATATAGGCCAGAGCCGCCGCAATCACCGCGCCTTTCACGGCTCCGACGCCCAGCCCCAGCAGATGATCCAGCCAGCCGGCGCAGGCAATATGAATAATTTTCTGTATCAGGCGCGCCAGCAGGCCCACAGCGAACATTCCGCCCAGCAGCAGACCGACCCACGCGGCGACCGAAGCTCCGCCGCCGAGGCGGGGAGCAAGCAGTTCCGCAAACTGCGGGGCGAACATGCGGGCCAGAACAAGGCCGGCAAGAAGGCCCACCAGACCGGCAACTTCCCCGACAAAGCCGCGAAAAAGGCCCCGCAGGGCAAAGATGCCGATAACGGCCAGTAAGGCAATATCTACATAGTTGAGTGGCATGAGGCGCGTATCCCCGCTTGAAAAATGTTCTGGAGCAAAAGTAACGGAACAGGAGGATTCTGTAAATCATCCCTGTGGAACAGACAGAAAAAGCCCGGCCAGCAGGTGACCGGGCTTTGCCTGTTGCTTCAGCGGCCTATTCGCCCTGATTCAGGCGGGCTTCCTGCGGGAACATGGGCAGGTAGCGGTACGAGAGCGAAAGTACCATGGCCGCATAGGAGAGAACCAGCGCGCAGGCTCCCCATTCCGCCCAGTTCGGGGCGTAGGTGCGCCACGAATCAAAGGGCATGACCGGAATGGCCAGAGCCTGTACCGTCAGCAGATAGCGGTTCAGGGTTATGCTGACGCAGGTGAGAATCAGCATGGTGTAGAAGATTTTCGGATTCTGTCTGGTGGACTTCTTGAGCAGGAAGATCACCGGAAGGATGATGAACAGCAGTTCCGCCCACATCAGCCACTTTCCGTAAATCCAGCCGTAGAACATCTGATCGAAGGTCAGACCTTCGCGGGGAAGGAGATCCACAGCCCAGAACCAGGTGTCGGCCAGCTTGAAGACCGTGTAGACCAGCAGCATGGTTGCCCCGATTTTGCCCATGAGCTGCTTTACTTCCCAGCTTACCAGCTTGCGGCCGGAGAGCTTTTCCATAAGCGAGCAGATCAGGACGGTGAACATCGGGCCTGCGCTCACGGCGGAAAGAATGAACAGGAAGAAGGTCCAGGGCCAGATGAAGAAGCCTTCGCGGTACAGATAGGGACGCCCGAAGAGTACGCCGTACATGCCGCCCAGCGAACCCTGATGGAAGGTGGACAGGAAGGCGCCGATCCCTGCGAACAGGGGCATGAGCAGATGGAAGTTGTGTGCAAGCGCGCTGATGAAACGCGATTTTGCAAGCTGACGATTTTCCAGAATCAGCGGCACATACTCAATGATGAGAACGATGCAGTAGCAGGTGATGCAGAAAATAACTTCCGTCAGCATGGAATGGACGTTGGGATACCAGTAGCCGAACCAGCAGCGTATGGGCTGGCCGATATCCAGCACCAGAATGAGCATGGCGCCCGTATAGCAGAGGAAGCCGATCACCGCCGCAAGATTGACGATGTTTTTCAGCTCGTCGATGTTCAGAATGTACCGGAGCAGACCGGTGAAGAAGGCCCCGGCGCCGAGCGCGATGACTGCAAGGTCAAAGGTAATCCAGAGACCGAAGCCGAAATAGTCGTCCATGCCTGTTTCACCCAGGCCGAACCCGAGAACTCGGACGGCAGCGTAGAGTCCCCACAGCAGAATAAGACCCAGAAAGCCCATCCAGGCCATGAATCTGGTCAGGGAACAACGCTGACAGCCTTCAGGAAACAGGGCTGCGTCAATAGGTTTGCTGTAATCCATAGCCTACACCTTCTTGTTGTCGCCGGTGGCTTCGTGTTCCAGATAGTTGTCGCCCTGACGGCGCACCCATTCCCGCTTGCTCAGGTAGTACACCTGGGGATCCGTTCCCAGCCTTTCCAGCAGGCGGAAGGCATAAGGACTCTGCTTGAGTTCGTGAACCTTATGCTTGGGATTGTTCAGATCGCCGAAGGTGATCGCGCCGTTGGGGCAGGCTTCCGTACAGGCCGTGACGTATGCGCCGTCGGGCAGATCCATGGGATCTTCGCCTTTCAGAATGGCGGCGTCCTTGGCGTGCATCCAGCGGTGGTGGCAGAACGAACATTTTTCGACAACACCGCGCGGACGGGTGGAAACGTCGGGGGTCAGCGTGCGATCCAGATCTCCCGGCCATTTGGGATCATACCAGTTGAAATAACGGGCATGGTAGGGGCATGAGGCCATGCAGTAGCGGCAGCCTATGCAGCGGGGAGGAATCTGGCTGACAATACCGCCCTCTTCACGCTTGTCCGTGGCAATCACGGGGCAGACGCTGACGCAGGAGGGTTTGCCGCACTGCATACAGGGCCGGGGCAGATAGGCCACTTCATGTTCGGGGTAGGGTTTGCCGTTGGAAAGCCGATACACGGTAAGCCAGTTCAGCGCGCGAAGTTTGTTGCTGGCGTCTACCTGAGGGGCGATGTTGTTTTCCGCCTGGCAGGCCACCATACATGCTCCGCATCCGGTGCATTTGTCGAGGTCGATGACCATGCCCCATCTGATTTTGAAATCAATAACTTCGGCCATTTCTCGCTCCCTATGCCTTGGCCGCGCTCACCGCTGCGGAACTCCACACGGGCAAATCCGTGCCGGGTTCGCGGGTGATGCTGGTCAATGTCATGATATTGCTTCCTTTGTTCTGGCTGAACTCGTCAAAGGCCGTATGGCCCAGACCGGCGCACAGCGCGACCGCATCGGGAAGTACGCCTTCATATATATCCACCAGAGCGGGAACTTTCGCCTCACCGTTATTAAGAACTATGCGCGAACCCTTGCGGACGCCGAGTTTTTTGGCGGTTGCCGCATTCATCTGCGCCACACTGTAGGGGCCGATGAGCTGGTATTCCATGATCAGCTTGGTGGCAAAGGGCGGAATACCCGTCTGCGGCGTGCCTATGCCGAGAACGACGACGGGAGCCAGCGTCAGGGCGGCGTCCGTCTTCTTCGCGCTCAGAGCGGTTTTGAGGGCTGCGGCGTTATATACCGGTACGGAGAAGGCTCCGGAAGCCTTTTTGAGAAAGACCGATCCGTTTTCCACCTGACGGCGGAAGTTTGCCCCGAGGCTGTACGCCTTTTTATAGAGCAGTTCGGGCATGTCCTTCACGCCGGTTTCCACACCGAGATCCTTTGCCAGCGCGATCAGCACTTCGCCCATGGGGCGCGCGTTGTAGAAGGGCTTGACAAGAGGATGGCTGATGCTCCAGCTGATTTCGCCGGAGCCGTAAGGCGTGTAGCAGTCGTCAAAGCGTTCCAGCCCCATGGCGGCGGGAAGCACGAGATCGCACTGGGCGCAGCTTTCGCTGAGGAAACTTGCCATGGCGACCTTGAACGCGCTTTTGGCAAACAGCTCCTTCATGCCGGAATTCGGCGGAAGAGCATACAGCGGATTGGCTTCATACATGATCAGCGCGCGCGGAGCCTCGCTTTCGCCCGCAGCTACGCTCTGCGACCAGGCTACAAGATTGCGCCCCATGACGGTGCGGTAATCGGATGCTCCGGTCACAATGGGCGTGGGGAAGGGCAGGTTGACAAGTCCGCCTTCCGCTCCGACCCGGCCGAGCAGCATGTTCACGGCAATACCGGCCATGACCGCGCCCGCGCCGCCGCCGGCCCCGAGAGCGGAACCGACCAGCACCAGAGGCTTCTTGGCTGCGGCCAGAGCTTCGGCAACTTCAGTCAGACGCGCGGCGTCCACACCCGTCATCTGGGCGACCTTTTCCGGCGTGTATTCCGCCGCAAGCGCGCTGAATTCGTCAAATCCGGCGGAAGGAGCCGCGCGGCCCGCCTTGATCAGCAGATGGGCGATGCCGAGGGCAAGTTCCGCTTCCATGCCGTCGCGGCAGGGGAGCCACCAGTCCGCACCGGCGGCGGTGTTGTTCTGCACCGGGCCGGCATAGGCGAATTTGAGCTGCGCTTCCTGACCTGCAGGACGTTTTTCGCTGAAGTTCTTGCGGTTTCTGGCCACAGTCCCCCAGCTTTCAAGCATATTTGCGCCGATGGCAAGAATGAAGTCGCTGTTGTCCAGATCGTAGCCGAGACGGCCAAGTCCGCCCATGGCCTTCCAGGCGACAAGAGCGGCCTGCTCGTCGTCGGGCATGAAATAGAAATCGGCGGAGCCGCGGCTTTCCACAATGCTGGAAAGCAGTTCGTTGACGCTGCTGGTCGGGTCTCCGGAGATGCAGGCGACGGAGCTTTTGGCTTCCGTCAGCTTTTCCCGGAGCAGTTTTTCCGCTTCTTCCCACGAAATGGCAATCAGGTTGCCGTCAGGAGAGCGGCGCAGCGGTTCCTTCAGTCTGGCCGGGCTGACCATGAGCTGCGTTTCCGCAGCGGCAAGAGCCGTAAGCGCACCCTTGCTCAGGGGATTGTCCGGATCGCTGAGCGCACGGACGGGCTGCCCGTCGACCAGGCGCACGCGTATGCCCGTCCCTGAAGGACAGAGCTTGCTGATGGTGGGCAGATAGGTGCTGTCCCCCCGGGGAATACGGGGAATCCAGCCCCAGTTCTGGGACCAGTACACCGCGTCATACAGTGTATTCCAGATAATGGGAGACGCCACGAGGCCCACGGTCCCGCCGGCGGCAAATTTGAGAAATCCTCTTCTGTTCATGACTTCCTCACTGGCTCGCTTGGGCACTATTTGTGGCAGACGAAGCAGGCGTTATTCGCGTTGGTCGCCGGGCTCAGATGATTGGGATTGGCGTGACAGCGCTCGCAGTCCCACATGAGCATGGTACCCTTCGGATAGCCGGAAAGCCTGTTTTCCGAATAGACGGGAGGAGTGGTCACCTTTGACATGTCCATATGGCATACCGCACACAGTTTGCCGGGATCTTCGGCATATTCGGTATGACAGGTGACGCAGCGATCCACGGAGTGGACGGTGTGGCTGAAAAACACGTTGTCGGGCTGTTTGAGATAAACCAGCCATTCCGGACGTATTTCCCGCCCTGTCTGCACATAATCCTGGACGAAACGGATTTCTTCCGGATCGTTGCCGATAACTTCCGCATGGCATACCGCGCAGGTGGCGGTGGTGGGCACACCGCTGAACTGCCCGTCAGGCCCCGTGAAGTGACATTGCGCGCAGTCAATACCCTGTTCGTCCACATGGAGAACGTGATTGAACGCTACCGGCTGTTTCAATTCCTTCTGCATAAGAGCGGGTAGAACCGCCCAGCCCAGAATCAGGGCCACGACCAGGCCCACAAGGAAGGCGCCCCAACCGCAACAGCAACATTTTTTTGCCGTTTCAGGTGCGCTGGTGTGATTCCTCTCCTCCATCCCGATGCCTCGTGCTGGTTTGAGGTGACTGATTGACGCGTCCGTTCCCCTGCAGGAAGCGGGGCGGAACGCTTGCGGAACCATCGGCAATCTGAATCTGAGAAATGCAGCGAAGAGTTCCCGTGAACTGTGTCAGTCTAGGTCAAAAACATGCGTATTGCAATGGGGAAATAGCGGAACATGACTAGCGCAACAAAATGAAAACAGCCCGGAGAGCCGTCGCGGAATGCCGCCGGAGGCGGAAGATGACGAAATTTTCTTTTCAGGATAAGGTGGCGGCGTGGTTCGGCGGGATATTTCGTCTCTTTTCGAAAGGCTGCGGATGCGGCCCCGTCGTGTACTTTATTGTAACTGTGTCTGAGGAGGACCGGCAGTGCGGATTGTACGTCTTATTTTTTTCTGTCTTGCGCTTTTCATCGGATGCGAAGCCTCGTTCACGGAGCAGGCCCTGTCCGCATCCTATAAAAACATAAGCCCGGAGGAAGCCTTTTCCTATATTGAAAAAAGCCCGGACCTCTTCATTCTGGACGTGCGTACCCCTGAAGAGTTCAATCAGAAGCATCTCCCCGACGCCGTCAATATTCCTGTGGACGAACTCTCCGGCAGAGTCGGCGAACTGCCGGAAAACAAAGCTCTGCTCATATACTGCCGCTCCGGAATCAGGGCGGAGAACGCGGCCAGAATGCTTGAACCGCTGATGCCCGGCCGGGAAATACTCGTCGTGAAAGGCTTCATCTTCCCGCAATAAATTTGAAGGAGCCGGAACAGACCCCTTGACCGGAGCTTGTCTGTCCGGCTACAAGAAACGCCGGACATTCCGTATTTCCTCTGCGGAATGTCCGTATTTCGGAAGAGTGGCAGAGCGGTTGAACGCGGCGGTCTTGAAAACCGTTGAGGATTTACGTCCTCCGGGGGTTCGAATCCCTCCTCTTCCGCCAGTGATAAATTTTTTTGAGTCCTTTTGGATACGTAATCATCCGAAAGGACTCATTTTTTTATCTAGAGAGCGTCTGTCGTAGTGCGTTGTTGTGTACCTTGATAGGTACCCATAGCACGGAAGTTGTGTTAAAAAATGTGTACCTTCATGTGAAGATCATGCACACAAGGGTACACATTTTTTTTACTCATCAGGAGCGACAAATGGCACGCCTCGAAAATCTTCTTACCGCAAAACAAGTTGAAGCTGCGCTCAGAAAAGGTGCTCCCATCCAACTTAATGATGGAGGTGGGCTTTATCTTAATATCACTGAAAAAAATAAGGGCACCTGGTTTATGCGCGGACGTTTGAACGGTGTCGCCAAAAGGAGAGTCCTCGGCAACGAAAAGATGTC
>DWXS01000038.1 GCA_019119045.1 Candidatus Mailhella merdavium
AATTGTCCGCGGGCCGAATATCGTGGCTTTGGAAAAGTTTGAAGGCCTCGGGCAGAGTCTGGAAGGGCAGGTTGTTCTTAAGGTCGGCGACGGCATAACCACGGATCACATCATGCCGGCCGGGGCGGAAATCACTGCGCTGCGTTCCAATATTCCTGCCATTTCCCGCCATGTATTCGGCCGTGTGGACGCCGATTTCGTCTCCCGTGCGGAAGCTGTGCGCGATGCGGGAATGGGCGGAGTCATCGTTGCCGGAGAAAATTACGGACAGGGCTCCAGCCGGGAACATGCGGCTCTTGCCCCGCGGCATCTCGGAATCAGGGTTGTTCTCGCCAAGTCCTTTGCCCGTATTCACCGGGCCAACCTGATCAATTTCGGTATTCTTCCCCTGATATTTGCCGTTCCCGACGATTACGAACGGCTGAATATCGGCGAAAAGCTGAAGTTTTCCTTTGCGGAGCTGAGGCCGGGAGGAACCCTGAACATCATGGCGCAAAACGTTTCCATAGCTGCGCGCAACGATTTGTCGGCGGCCGAACTGGAAATCGTCAGGGCCGGAGGACTGCTGAACCGGGTGCGTTCCCGGAGCTGATATTCCGACGCTGCCGAAGTTTCCGCAGTCTTCCCTCCTCCGTGCAGACGGAGGAGGGAAACGGATACGCCGCCTTCACGCCGGAGAGCGGAGGAGTTTTGCGGCCCGAACACCGGCCGGGGCGTGTCCGGGGAGCGCTCAGGCATAAACTTTGCTGGATCTGCCCTTGAGTATGTGGCAGAACTTTCAGGAAGGCGGCAGAGCAGCCCGACGGGCATACTCTGTGAAAAGAGACGTTCAGATCGGACAAGGAGCGCCGATCGTAAAACATACCACGTAAGGGAGTCACCATGCTTGACGGCATTCGTGCCAACGCCCAGTCCTGGGGTGTTAAAGTGGCGTTCGGCATCATCATCGTTGTCTTTGTGTTCTGGGGGATCGGTTCCTATACCGGCCCGAAGGGCTATGTTGCAACTGTCAACGACATGCACATCACGGAACTGGAATTCCAGAGGGCCTACGGCACAATGGAACAGAATCTGCGGGCGACCTATCCGGATATCACCCCTGAACTGCTCAAGGGGCTTCAGCTTGAACAGCAGGTGCTTCAGCAGCTTGTGGTGAAAAAGCTTCTGGAGTCGGAAGCGGAAAGGATAGGACTTGAAATCAGCCCTTACGAGCTGCGCCTTGCCGTTGAGCAGATGCCCTATTTTCTGAATGACGAAGGCAAGTTCGACAAGGACGCCTATCTTCGCGTTCTCAGTTCTTCCGGCATGACGCCCGCTCAGTTTGAAAACGGTCTGAAGGAAGACATGCTGCCGCAGAAGCTGGAAACGCTGCTGACGAGCGGGGCCTGGGGTTCCCCTGAAGAAGCCCGCCTGCGCTTTATGTACGATCGACAGAAGCGCAGTGTGGATTATGTGCTGTTCCCTCTCTCCGAGTATACGGCCTCTTCCGCGCCTTCCGATGCGGAAGTTCAGGCGGCCTATGAAGCGGCTTCCGCCCGCTACGCGCTCCCTGCGAGAGTGGGGCTGGAATATGTGCTGCTTGATCCGGAAAAGCTCGCGAATCCTTCCGCCATCAGCGACGAAGCCGTCGCGGCCGCCTATGAGGAACGCAAGGCGCAGTTTTCCGAGCCGGAAAAGGTGCATGCCCGTCATATTCTGATTCGCGTTGCGGAAAACGCTCCGGAAGCCGAGGTCAAAAAGGCGGAGGAACGGATCGGGGAAGTTGCCGCAAAAATACGCGGCGGCGAGGATTTTGCCGCAGCGGCCAGAGAATATGGTCAGGATTCCACTGCGGAACAGGGCGGCGATCTCGGCTTCTTTACGCGGGAACAGATGGTCAAACCCTTTGCCGACGCTGCCTTTTCCCTTGCCGTTGGCGAAGTGTCCGAGCCGGTTCGGACGGCCTTCGGCTTTCATTTGATCAAGGTTGAAGAAAAACAGCCTGCAACGCAGCGCACGCTGGATGAAGTCCGCGAAGAACTCCGCAAAACTCTCGCTGTGGAAGCCGCTACGGAGCAGTTGCAGGACAAGACCGACGAAGTTCTGGCGGCCGCTCTCGGCAACGGCGACATGAACGCCGCTGCGGCCCGCGTGGGCCTTGAGGTGACGAAAACCGGACTTTCGAGCGCAGAGGAACTTGCTCAGATCCTGGGCTTGCGTCCCATCGACGCTCAGGCGGTCATGAATACCCCGGTGGGAACAGTGGTGGATTCCTCCTTTGCCACAATAAACGGAAGCCTTGTGATTCGCGTGGTTGAATCCGTCCCTGCCATGACGCGCCCCCTGGACGAAGTCCGGGCGGAACTGGTGGCGGAATTGACGCATAAAAAGGCGATGGACGCCGCCATGCAGGCAGCCCGTGCCGCCGGCGAAAAGGGACTGGACGCCGCCCAGCTTGAAGGTGTGAAGCGTTCGGAGTTCTTCGGGCGGGACGGCAATGTTCCCGGACTCGGCTTTAATATGGATATGGCCCGCGCCGTATTTGCCGAGGATGGAAAAAATATTGTTGCCGATGCCAAGTGGAACACCGAACCCTGGCAGATGGACGACGGCGCAGTGCTGGTTCGTCTGGCTGCCGTGGAAGAGCCTACAGCGGAAGAATGGAAAGAGGCGGAAGCGCTCTTCCAGGGACAGTACGACAGCAGCAGAGCCTCCGTTCTTTTCCAGAACTTCGTCGCGCTGCTGTACGGAAAGGCCGAAATCAGCATTCTTAATCCGACCCTGTTTCAGCTGGAGACTGCCGAATAGCGCGTCTGATTTTTGATTTTTCGTAATTGCCCGATACTCGGGCGGAAGAATTACTGCGGGAAGGGGGAGCAGCCGTTCAAAGACGGCTGCTCCCCTTGACTTAATCAGGGTGGGAGGGCTATCCTCATCACCATTGCTATGCGTTATTTCGCTTGGTTTCAGGTTCATCCGGACTCGTCAAGAATGAGTCATTTCAAGGAGGAGAGGTTTTCATGAAAAAGTTGCTGACACTCGGCCTGGGCGCACTCTTTGCCGTCTCCATGGCCATGCCCGCCTTTGCCGAGCAGCCCGATATGCCGCAGGAGCCTGTTAAAATGGCTCGCACCAAGAAGCCGGTGATGTTCCCCCATAAAATTCACACCACTCCCAACTGTATGGAATGCCATTCCACGATGCCCAGACATTTTCCGCCGCTCGCGCTGGATGTCAAACAGCAGTGCATTGTCTGCCATCATCTTGTCGGGGGCGAAGAAATTATCATGGCCTGTTCCACATCCGGCTGTCATGATGAATTTGATACCCGCGACAAGAGCCTGAGCAGCTATTATCGCATCGCTCATGCGCGCGACGTGCAGGAAGGGTACAATTCCTGTCTGAGCTGCCACTATGAAGTGGTGAAAACCAGACCGGAGGACAAGCAGCGTCTGACCGCGTGCGCCGGTTCCGCCTGTCACCCCAAAAACTGATGACGCTCTGACAACACACTCCCGGAAAGTTGGGGTATTTTTCCGTCAGTATGTTGCGACGTAAAGGAGTTCAGCATGAAAAATCAACTACTCTCCGGGAGTCTTGTTGCGCTTGTCATGGCTCTTGCTGTGCCCGCCCTTGCCGCTCCTCCCGCCGTCCCCACAGGGCCGCTCGAGATGAATCTGACCAAAAAACCTGTGATTTTTGACCATGCGCAGCACAGCAAGCTCGAATGCGGCGCATGCCATCATCAGGTCGCAGGGAAAGAAAACTACCAGAAATGTGCAACTGCCGGCTGTCATGACGTTCTGAATCCCAAAGACAAGACCTCACGCTGCTACTATCGCATTGCGCATAATCGCAAGGTTGCGGAGCCGTATCATACCTGTCTGAGCTGTCACGCCGAAGTTGTCAAACAACTTCCGGATAAAAAGAAGGCCATGACTTCCTGTGTCGGTTCTTCGTGTCATCCGAAGAGTTGACGTCGTCTCACTTCATCTATATGCGGGCGGAGGGTTTCTTCCGCCCGTTTCTGTTTCAGGCGGAAGGCATGAGGATGCCGCCTTCAGCGGGAATATCCGTTGCTGAGCCTGATTTTCCCGGATATTCCGTTATGGTCGCCGTGCTTCAGACTTTGACGACCGGCCTGGGGAAGCCGGAAGGCCCTGCGTCAGGGGCAACGATTATTTACGGCGGCGTTTTGCCGGAGCCAATCCGACGCTTGCTTGGCATGGGGATTATGTGTAATCTCACGTTGTTTCGCTTTTGTTTGAATTTTTCATGACGAGGATCATATGAAAAGCCCGGAAAAGCTCAGGATCTCCAAGGTAGACGCTGCCGCGTCGCCCTCCGGTTCTTCGGATGCCGATGAGATTATTGATTTGACGGATATTGTGGAACGCGGCAAGGTTCCTGCTGCGGCTCCTTCTCCTGCAGAAGGAGAGGCTGCGGAGTCCGGGCAGAAAGAAGAGCATCCCTCCGATATG
This sequence comes from Candidatus Mailhella merdavium, assembly GCA_019119045.1. Lineage (GTDB taxonomy): Bacteria > Desulfobacterota > Desulfovibrionia > Desulfovibrionales > Desulfovibrionaceae > Mailhella > Mailhella merdavium. The sequence goes on from DWXS01000038.1 coordinate 4,461, forward strand.
ATGGCGGATTTACGAGGGGACGGAAGCAGCGATGCCGAAGTGGAAAATCTGAGCGAACACTTTGATCTCGATTCCCTTCTCGACTCCATGGAAGCGCAGAAAGAGGAAGAGCGTCTCCCTTCGACTCCCGCGCAGGATTCGGCGGAAAGTGAAAAACAGAAGGAACAGGCTTCGGGCGATATGGCAAGCGATGCGGAATTTGACGCATTGCTTCAGGATATCGTGGGGGATGTCAAATCTCCTTCAGAGCCTTTGTCGGATAAGGACGGAGATGAGGAAATCGCTCTCGACGATCTGGATTCGCTGCTTTCCTCTCTGGGCGATTCGGGAAATTCCGGCCAGAGCGATACGACGTCTTCGCAGGATGAAAAGAACGCCCAAAATGCCGAACCAGAGGAAAAACCTGCTGCTGCGGACTTGCTTCCCGAAGACGCAGCACCTTCCGACGAACTTAACATGGACGATCTCGACGGTCTGCTGGATTCGCTGGGAACTCCGGACGTAGAGGCAAAGGCCCCGGCAGATGCTCATGCCGCTCCGGCGGGAGACGAAAGCTTTTCTTCCTCTGCTTCAGGCGACGCACCTGCGCCGAAAAAAACGGCGGAGGCCGTCGTACAGGCGAAAGAAGATGCGCACCCGGACGATACTGCCGAGCTGGCAGATCTGGATCAGCTTCTGGACTCCATCCTGACGGAAGGAGAGGACAGCGAAGCAGCCGCACCTGCCGCTCCGCAAAAAAATGAAACGGCTGCTGACAGCCCCGCCGGGAGCGTATCCTCATCTGCAACGCCCCCTGCCGGAAATGCCGATGCCGTTCGGGAAACGGGAGGCAGTGTTTCTTCCCGGCCGGTAGACGAACGCGGGATGGCAGAAATAGAAGTCCGTCTGGCCAGACTGGAAGGGCTTTTACAGGATGAACAGAAAAAAAATGCAGCTCTGAATAATCTGACGGCCCGTCTCGACGGTATGGATTCCCGCCTTGCCGAACTTGCGCAGAGCGTGGAGAAACTCGGGGCCGAAGCGAAGCCGGACGACGAAGCGATCAGGGCCGTGGTCACCCGCGAGCTGGAGGACGAAGGCGTTTCTTCGCATGTATCCGATCTGACGGCCCGTCTCGACGCTGCGGATTCCCGCCTTGCCGAACTTGCGCAGAGCGTGGAGAAACTCGGGGCCGAAGCGAAGCCGGACGACGAAGCGATCAGGGCCGTGGTCACCCGCGAGCTGGA
>DWXS01000039.1 GCA_019119045.1 Candidatus Mailhella merdavium
TGCTCCCTGATCTGACTGAAAGCTTCTTTCAGCCAGCCCGGTACAGCAACAGGACGCCCCTGTTCCCGGTCATATACGGCATGTTCTGTCATCCCCTCGGCAAGAAGGAGGCTTCTATCTTCATTGTACATGCGATATGCAAAACGCACGGATGCCCGTTTCCAATCGCTGATAGCGATTTGTACCCAAATCAAATCATCATAATGCGCCGGCGAGCGATACCGGCACTGGGCCTCGCGTACCGGCAAAAGGATACCTTTTTTTTCGACTTCATTGTACGAGCAGGCACATGCGCGACTGTAAAAGCTCCGCGCGCGTTCAAAAATATGTAAATATTCTGCATAGTACAATACGCCCATGGCATCAGTTTCTCCATATGAAACCCGATGCGGCATCCATACATGTGATTGGCTGAAATCCATAATACAATTCCTTCTACTGTTACATACTGGTATAACAGGTTTAAATAATACTTTGTCTTACTGCCACTGAGCCGCCAGCGCATATAACAGCATATTCATGGCAGATCCATACCGTACAAAATTTTCCGGAATCCGGAAAATTTCATTATTCAGTACACCCGTTCCACTGCGAATATTTTTCAGCAAGATACTCCCCCGAGGAACATCCGGCGCATCCCAAGTTTCAAGTTCATCCAGACGAATGGGAAAAAAGGGTATCTCGGAGCTGCTCCACTCCACCAATGAAGCAGTCACGGAATCCCCCATAAATGTTACGTTATACCGTATACGCTTGCGTTCACAACTTTTTTTGTCCATGAACGCATTCGGCAAGGATTCGTTTTTTTCTTCTCGAAGGGAAAGCGCCGGAACTCCAAACGGCATGAACGCTGCCGTAACAGAAGGAAGCAAATCTTTTAAAGTATGTTCATCCCCCTGAACCGGAATATCGACATAGGCTGAAAGCGCGTGAGAGACAATGAAAAGTTTTTTTTCTTCCTGTTTTAAAACGGCAGAAAAAAAACCGGCCTTTCCCAAGTCGAAATCAAGGCGGGCTTTGATCATGCCGTTTTCAGGACTGCGCAGCCAGAACGCTGTTCCTACAGGCGTATATCTCCCACGACTATCCCGATATGTCAGCTCCGCCTCATACTGCTCATACAAGGTATGGACTGCCCCGGAATTCGACGCACCTGATGCCATACCGGGAAAAAACAGGATTAATGCTATGAACGGGTATACCCACAGAGAAAAAAAAGTTTTCCCGCCGTATTTTCTCATGGCTGCACTGTCTCGCTTTCCGATGGGGGCAGAGATATTCCTTCCGTAAGCGTTTCCACAGGAGAAATCTGGGGCGGCATTCCAGGTAAGATATTCTGAGCAGAAAATCTCCAGCGATATTCCTGCGAGTAGGAAGATGGACAATACCTGAAAGAAAAAGTTTCCGCCCCCGGAGCCTCCCAAATACTTTCCCCTTCTACTCGAACGCGCTCCTGAGGAACAAAGGGGCAATTGGCGCAACTTTCTTCCAGTGGCTGAAGCTCCAGCACAACCGAAGCGACATTGCGCGCGGCTCCTCCCATGGATCCATGAACCCGCAAGCAATTTCCTTCAATTTTTTCCACAAATACATTGCGTATCTGAAATGACAAGGCTGACAGATCCGGTTCGGGATCCGTCTTTTTCCCGCAGGCGCCGAGCACGAGCAGGAGACAGCACAGCCCCGCCGGAGCGGAGATAATCGACAATTTATTGTTTTTTTTCATTATCTTTTCCCCACAGTTTTTTCCAGTCCGCAATCAGCTTGAGAGCGGCCAGAGGCGTGAGTGCGTCAGGATCCGTATCGCGTAACGCCTGCAGCAGAGGATGCGGCGCGTCAGTCTTTTCCATCCGCTTTTCCCCGCATGGGGAAGCAGCATTTGAAGTCAGTTTCACTCCGGGCAAAGGAACCGCTTCAATTTTACAAACGCCGCTCTTGCCACGGCTCTGCTCAAGCTGAGCAAGGATATCTCGCGCCCGCTGAACCACAGGCATGGGAACTCCGGCCAGACGTGCCACTTCAATACCATAACTGCGATCCGCCGGGCCGGGGATAAGACGACGCAGAAAGACAATCTCTCCGTTCCATTCCCGTATGGCAATATTCATATTGTGAACACCGGCAACAATACCTTCAAGGCTGGTAAGTTCATGGTAATGCGTTGCAAAAAGCGTGCGGATGTGCCCGCCCACCCGTCGGGCCAAGTCTTCAACTACGGCCCAGGCAAGAGCCAGACCGTCGAAGGTGCTTGTCCCCCGGCCTATTTCATCAAGAATGACCAGGCTTCTCCTGGTCGCCTGACGCAAAATCCGGGCCGTTTCCATCATCTCCACCATAAAGGTGCTTTGCCCCTGCGCCAGATTATCCGAAGCTCCGACACGGGAAAAAACACGATCGACAATCCCGATGCGCGCTTTGCCGGCAGGGACAAAAGATCCCATCTGAGCCAGAATGCAGATGATGGCCGTCTGACGCAGCACCGTCGATTTCCCTGCCATATTTGGCCCGGTAATAAGCAGCAGTCTTCTTTCATCATCCATATGCAGATCGTTCGGAATAAAAGAAGCCCGCCCGGTTACCGCCTCAACAACCGGATGTCGTCCTTCATGAATATGTATTTCGCTCCCTTCATGCATTTCGGGACGACACCAGTCAAGCCGTACGGAAATTTCTCCCAGAGCCTGCCAGTAATCCACCCAGGCAAGAAGGTCTCCCATAAACAGCAGACGTTCCCGGGCCTTTCCTATAGTTTCCCTCAAATCCTGATACAGACGATATTCAAGACTCTTGCGCCTGTCCGCCGCCGAAAGGAGCTTTTCTTCCAGCTCCTTAAGTTCCGGAGTAGTAAAGCGTTCCGCATTGACGAGACTCTGGCGTCGTTCAAATCTTTCGGGAAGCTGACTTTGGCGGGAACGGGTCAGTTCGAAATAATAGCCGAATACACGGTTATAGCCCATTTTCATCTTGGGCTGATTGCAGGCCTGCTGTTCCGCCGCGAGCAAAGCCTGCAAACGGCTCTCTCCATGTTCGACGAGTTCCAGCAGTTCATCAAGTTCGGCATTATAGCCTGCTTTGAACAAGCCGCCGTCAGTTATCTGCAGGGGAGGTTCATCGACCAGAGCTTTTTCCAGCAATTCGGCAAGTTCCCGCATTCCGTCCCAGCGTCGAATCAGCCGAAACAGCGCACCGGGCAAAAAATCGCCTCTTGCTTCCTCGGCAGTGGGCAAGTCGGCGGAATCCTCTGTGTTCAATATCGCCTGCTTCACGGCGGGCAAGGCATTCAAACTGTCCCGAAGAGCCGACAAATCCCTTGGCTGACAACGATTCAGAGAAATGCGCGTGGAAAGGCGTTCCAGATCGTGAACTCCATCCAGAGCCTTCCGCAAGGCATTTCGCATGACGGTATGTTCCGCGATATAGGCGACGACAGCCTGCGTTTCAATAATTGGCGAAAGTTCACGCCACGGGTAGCGGAGCCTTTCTTCCATGCGTCGCCCCCCCATGGGGGTGCGGGTCTGATCCAGCACCTGCCAGAGAGTTCCCACTCCTCTGCGTCCGTCGAGGCGCCGGAACAGTTCGAGATTTCGTTCCGTAATCTCATCCAGCACCATGAAGCGCCCCATATCCAGCGGATGAAAAGGTGCAAGATGGGCTGAATCCTGTTTCTGTGTCTGTTCCAGATAAGCGACAAGAGCCCCGCATGCCTGAGCAAGTTCGGGCCTTTTGTCCAGCCCCAGAGCCCCCGCTTCCATGACGCCTTGTACCTTGAGAACACGAGCCAAGGCCTTTCTGGGTTCAAAGTGACTCTGCCACGGAACCCGGACAACCTGAATACCTGTCTGAAGCCCAAGATGAGCGGGGGCCTTGGCCTGTTCTGGAAGAAGCAGTTCTCGCGGCGCGAGTTTAAATACCCACTGCCACAGCTCCGGCTCACGCGAAGACTGTATGCCGGACCATTCTCCCGTTGAAACATCCATCCAGGCAAAGCCCCCCGCGCCGTGTTCCGCATTCCAACATAGCGCGCCGAGGTAATTATGGAATTTTGCCTCGAGATTGGCATCTTCCAGCGTGGTTCCCGCCGTTACCACACGAGTCACGGCCCGTTTGACAAGGCCTTTTGCAGTACGAGGATCCTCCACCTGATCACAGACGGCGATTTTATATCCCTTATCCACAAGCTGGCTGATATAGGCCTCTGCCGCATGCCAAGGCACGCCGCACATGGGAATGCAATCATCCCCGCTGCGGTTGCGGCTGGTCAGCGCAAGCTGAAGTTCCCGGGATGCAACTTCGGCATCCTCAAAGAACAATTCATAGAAATCCCCCATTCGATAAAAAAGCAGGGCGTCGGGATACTCGGCTTTAACCTTGAGATATTGCTCATACATGGGTGTCAGCCGCGGCTGAGCCGCCTTTTCCATGACTATCTCCGGATTCAACGGGTTAATATACTATGGCAAAGGCCGTTTTTTTCCAAATTGAAAAAAAGGATTGCAAGAATATGCCGAAGCAAATACTTGCAATCCCTCTTCAGCTCAAACAGAAAAGCTGAAACATTTCAAGACTGCTGCCGTCAGAACAACCCTACTCGAGAGTATCAAGAGAAGACTGTTCCGCCTTTGCCGCACGCTGTTCTGCGGCTTCCAGAGATGCCTGAAGTTCAGCCTTTTCAGCAAGAAGCTTTTCCTTTTCCGCTGCGGATGATTCCTGAGAAGCCTTCAGCTGCTTTTCCAGCGAGGTAATGCGACGCCGCGCTCCTGCCAGATACCCTGTAGCGGTCACGCGATCCCACATGAGCATGAGCAGAACCATGATCGCCCCGAGAGCAAAACAGATAAGCATAAGCGAATACAGCGGCATGGGTATGGATTCCATGGGCTCAAGGAAAAGCAGATCAAGATGCAGCACGACAGGATCGGAAAACGATCCCTGATTCTGCACAAAGAACATCATGACAAAAAAGAAAACCAGTACCAGAAGAAACACCTTGATGTAGCGCATTTCCACTCCTTTATAAGCCCTTGGGCATCATGCAATCCGGGCAGGATTGCTCCCCAGCCGTTCAAACACGGGATGCAGTCGTTCCCATGTGCTGTCAAGACGCTCGGGGATTACCCGCACGTCATCCAGTACCGCCATAAACGAAGAATCACCGTTCCATCTGGGAACGACGTGCATATGTACATGCTCCCGAATGCCGGCCCCGGCGGCCTCCCCGAGATTAAGCCCGATATTGAGCCCCTGAGGATGGCAGAATTCCCGCAAAGCACGACAGCAAAGCTGTACCAGAGCCATCATCTCCGAACTTTCTTCGGCATCAAGCTCCGTAATATCCGCCACATGCCTGTATGGAATAACCATTAAATGGCCTGCGGCATAAGGGTATCGGTTAAGCATGACAAAAAGCTTTTGACCGCGCCAGACAACCAGCCTGCGACGATCATCCTCATCCCGTTCAGAACCCGGCTCCATCTCCGGCAGACAGAACACACAGCCGCCGGACTTCGGCCCAAGAATATATTCAATGCGCCACGGAGCCCAAATATCTTTCGTCATCAGCAATCCTATACGATCGGAACTCTTCATTCCGCATGTGAAACGATCACAGCATCAGCCAACGTAGCCCCTTCTCTAACACGAGCGGAGCGTCGCGGCAAGCGGAACACGAAGAGTCCGTCCGGATTCGTTCCGCTCCGCGCGGGGATCTTATTCGAATGATTCAACAATAAGCAAGGGTTGATTATTTGTTCGCTTCAGCTTCCAAAGCCGCCAGCTCCCCGGCATAGCGAAGCTGTTCCTCGCGCCCCGTCACTTTCCCGTTCTGCCGGGCCATGAGTACGGCATCGAGAATCCGCGCATATACGGGGCCGGGAGAAAGCCCCATTCTTCGCAGGTCATCTCCCCCTATGTCGATAGTAATCAGACGCTCGCGATACACATAGTGCGTCAGTTTTTTACGCAACGCCTCATCCTCCACTCTGGCCACCAGATACAGCAGCCCCTCAAGAGGTACTTTGCGCAAAATCCTGTGCAGGTCTCCAGGGCCTCTCTCCTCCTTATGCCATGTCAGCACTCTGGGTAAAACGTCCATAATGGCCGCACGAGCCGCTTTCAGCTTCGAACACCTTTTTTCCGGCAAATCCAGCCTGCTCATGACTTCGTCCAGCATTTTGGAAGAGCTGTTCCGGCACAGGGCAAGAAGGCACAGAATCAGAGGATCGGGCAATTCTTCCTGATATAAGCGCCTGTACCAGTTGAATACATCCAGTGTGGCGCGGAGGAGTTCCGCCTTCCAGAGCGGCATATCCAGTTCGGCATGAACTGCGGCCAGAATTCCGAATTCCTGCATGCGGGAGAAGCAGTCAAAGGGGGCAGCCTCTTCCAGCATCAGTTCCCATTCGCTGCGCACGCGTGCGCCCGATAAACGCTCCATCAAGCCGAGTTCCAGCGCATTACGGATAAGCCTGTCACACTGAGAACCTATACGAAACGCATAACGCTGCTCAAATCGTACGGCTCTTAATGCGCGCGTCGGGTCATCAACAAAACTCAGGGCATGCAGAACGCGTATGCGTTTCTGGCGAATATCTTCCTGTCCGTCAAAAAAATCGACAAGCTGACCGAAATGCTTGTCATTAAGCTGAACGGCCATGGCATTGATAGTGAAATCCCGACGGTAAAGATCCATTTTTATGGATGACAGTTCAACCGTAGGCAAGGCGGCCGGCGAGGTATAATATTCAAGACGTGCCGTAGCCACATCAACACGAAACTCCATATCCGCCGACGCCTCGGGATCTATGGCCTGAAGAGGAAACAGCACAAGGGCCGTCATAAAGGCGCGATGCTCGCTCACCCTCCCTCCGAGAGCAAGCGCAAGCGCATGGGCAAAAGGCAGAGCATTGCCTTCCACCACCAGATCGATGTCCATATGCGGCCAGCGTCCTTTGCGACGGGCCATAAGCATATCCCGGACAAAGCCCCCAACTACATATATGTTGACCCCGTGTTGCGCTCCAAGTTCCCCGGCCATGCGCAGCAGTTTAAGGCAGGGAGCGGGCAGAATACTTTTCATCAGTCCGGCCAGGTTGCGGCGTCGTTCCTTCTTCTGCCGGGGTTGGGGAAGACGTATATCCTCATCATCCATGAAAAGACGGATTAAATCCGTCCGGGTCACGACTCCGATTACGGGCAGAACATTCAACGCATCCTCATTCTGTCCTTCGGAGGAGACCGACACTCCATCCGGCCCGGTATCCGCATCCACCACGGGAACAAGGCGTTGACGCGCTCCGACAATGATGTCCATGAGCGTCTGTAATCCTGCCTGACGGGCGACGACCTGAACGTTCCTCTGCATGTAATCAGTAACGCCCGCGCTTCCAAGCCCATGAGACAGGGCCTTTACCGTAAGCTGGTATTCGAGCAGCCCCGTACATCGTCCGGAAGAACTCAATACCGGAGCAGCTTTAAGACCGTATCGCGCCATAATGGATTCAGCCTGCTCCAGCGTGTTGCTTTCACGGATTCCGATCACGGGGGACGACATCAGCGTGACGGCCGTCCGCTCCGGATTGGCCTGGACAGATAATAGCGAAAGTATGATATCGCGAAGTTCCGGCAGACTTTTATCGCGCACCGATGCAGAAGCGGCATAACGATGCCCTCCTCCTCCGAGTTCCGCGCATACCTGTCCTACATTCAGACTTTCAACCTTGCTTCTGGCCACAACCTGAACAACATCTTCCATGGCCCCCAGAGCAAAAAAAACATCACAGGGCTGCATATCCATAAAACGGGGCGCAAGCGTGGCAAAGTCGCTCATATAATGATCCATATGCGCACTGGCCAAAGCGAGTGAAACGCCTCCGAGATCATGCACCTCTGCGCTTTCCAGAAGATCGTTGAGGACTTTCAGCTGATCACGCGTCAAATCGTGCCGAACCAGAGCGGCAATCAAAGAGATGTCCATGCCCTTCGTTTGCAGCCAGGATGCAGCCTCAAAGTCCTCCGGCGTTGTGGAAACATAGGTGAACGCCCCTGTATCGCCGTAAATTCCCAGGCCCAGCAACGACGCTTCTTCACAGCGCAGAGGAATCTTTCTTTTACGGAGTTCCCGGGTAAGAAGTGTGCATGTGGAGCCAAACATGGCAACATGCTCTTCCGTTGCCCGAATACTTTCCCCCCCTGCAGGATGGTGATCCCATATGTGAATTTCGAGATCCGGACGCTCAAGCAGAGAACGGACGTGAGGAATCCTTTCCTCCTGACGAGCGTCCACAATGACGAGCCGCTCTACGCCCGAAAGATCCGCCTCCCGGGGAGAAACTAGATCATACAGCCAGCGCAGAGCATCTTCATAAAAGGACTGGAGCATCCTTTCCTGAGTGCCGGGAAAAATGAGCATTGCCCCGGGATACAGCAATGATGCAGCGATCAGCGAAGCTACAGCGTCAAAGTCAGCGTTCTGATGGCATGTAACGGCTGTTTTCTTCATTGCTTTCCTCTTTTTTCAGGGCGGAAGAATTCCCTGTCGTACCGGGAACGCTGTTCCGGGGGTGACAGCGGGCAAATATATCCCGCAGATAACGGGAGCCTATGTGGGTATACAGTTCGGTAGCGGCAAGATCGCTGTGCCCCAGCAATATCTGAACTGTACGCAGATCCGCCCCCCCCTCGAGCAGGTGTGTGGCAAAGCTGTGGCGCAGAGTATGCGGAGATATGTCTTTGACTATGCCTGCCTTCAGGGCATATTTCTTGATGATTTTCCAGATTGCCTGGCGGGTCAGCCCGGCCCCCGAACGATTGAGAAAAAAGGCATCCTCATGGGGAGCAAACAAGGGACGGCATTCCGCAAGGTATGCGCGCAGCATATTCTGGGCACGTTCATGCAGAGGCACCAGACGTTCCTTACGTCCCTTGCCGAACACGCGCACGACACCTCTTTGAAAATCAATATCAAGAGGCTTCAGACCCGTTACTTCAGAAACCCTCAGACCAGCCGCGTACATAAGTTCAAACATCGCGCGATCTCGTCGTCCCAGAGGGGTCGAGCTATCTGGAGCTTCAAGTAACGCTTGAACTTCATCAACACTGAGGACATCAGGAAGCAGCTGCGGCAGTTTGGGGCCGTCGAGCAGCGCGGCAGGGTTTCCTTCAATCAGCTTTTCCTCAGCGCACCACCCTAAAAAGCCACGCAGACTTGAAAGTCGTCTGGCCAGTGTCCGAGGGCCGTCCCCTTTACGACGAAGCCAGACAATGAACAGCAGAAGATTCTGTTCGTCAAAGGCCGGCGCGGCATCCTCCCCGGAACCATGTTTCGGAGCATGTTCGGAAGTCTCCCCGCATGTGGCGGAAATGCCTCCCTGTACACAGAACTCCTCGAGCGCGTTTAAATCCTGACGATAGGCCGCCACCGTGTTGGGGGAAAGTCCGCGCTCCGCAAGCAGCGTATTCAGCCAGCGCGATCCGTATTCATGAAGCCAGCTCTGCATGAAATTCTGTGAACTGCCTGCCGCCATACAGCCTCCTTATGGCAGGCTAGCCGCAGGACGCCCGTACTGTCAAATCCCCCCCGTACCGTAGCCCGCTTGTCGTTACACAACCACTGCCTCAACATCCCGGATATGACGTACAATATTTTCCCGCCCCCCGGAGCGGTAAAAGTATCATTCCACTCGAGCATGAAAAAAGAGAACATAAGGAGGATGAGTTCTAGAGGCGGCAGGGAATGCCACTCTTCATAACCTGCGGGGATATTGCAAAAACGCTTCCTTGCAACACGGCACGGGAGAGGATACACTGATGTCTATCTATACCCGTTACAAAATGTCCCCTGAGACAAAACGAACGTATCGCACATGAGGAGAAAAAACTCGAATATGAAAAAATATCTGAGCCTCTTGGGCAAGATCGCTGTTCTGGGGATTTTTATCCTGGCGATATGGTTGCTCTACCACAAGCTGCGCAGTTACAGCCTCGGGGAAATCAAGCACAGCCTCCATCAGATTCCTTCCGCCCAACTGCTGCTCTCCTTCATCCTCATGATTCTTAATTACATGGTGCTGGTCGGCTACGACTGGCTGGCCCTCAAGGCCATTCATAAAAAGCTTGGGCTGCCGAGAGTTGGGCTTGTATCCTTTGTCGGATGCGTGATCAGCTACAATTTCGGAGCGTTGCTCGGCGGCAGTACCGTCCGCTACAGGCTGTATTCCGCATGGGGATTCAGTACCCTTGATATTGTCCGTCTGGTACTCATGCTGGCCGTCACATTCTGGGTCGGAGCCATGGGGCTGGCCGGCGCAATCTTTCTGTTCATACCGCTGGACGTTCCCGCCGAACTGGGAATCACAGCCGATCATATTCGCCCACTCGGGGGCGTGCTGCTCGCCCTGTGCATCATATACCTCATAATCTGCTGGCGGGCTAAGGGGCGATCAATAACCCTCTTCGGCAAGGAATTTGCCCTCCCGACGCTGCACATCGCTCTTGCCCAGACTTTCGTGGCAGGGCTGGATCTCGTAGTTGCAGCATCCTGCCTGTATGCCCTGCTTCCTGCCGGGAGCAATATTTCCTTCCTGGAATTTCTGCCCAGCTATCTGCTGGCGCAGGTAACCGTTGTCCTCACGCATGTGCCCGGCGGAATGGGGGTGCTTGAAGTCATCCTCATGAATCTCACGCACGGTATTCCCTCACAGAACGTTTTTGCAGCCATTCTTGCGTTCCGCGTCATATATTATCTTCTGCCGCTGCTCATTGTTGCCATCCTCCTTGGAGCCTATGAAATCCACTTAAGACGGCATGAAGCCGACATGCTGAAACAGGAAGCTTCCCGCTGGCTGAGGGCCTGGATGCCCACAATTCTTTCCTATGCCGTTTTTGTAGCCGGAGCGATTCTCTGCCTTGATGTAGTCATACCGGCAGGCCCCCCTATTCCACGCTTTCTCAAACCGCACATTCCTCTCTGGCTTGTGGAAGGGGCTCATATGCTTACGGGCCTGATAGGCGTATTGCTGCTCATGCTCGCCTGCGGGCTGGAAAGCCGTAAGCATTCCGCCTGGAAAATGACCATTCTGGCCATTATTTTCGGCAGTCTGAGTACATTGCTGCAGGACGGAGACTGGCCTGAATCACTGATGCTTCTGGCTCTTCTGTTTCCTCTGCTTGCGGCCCGACGCTGCTTTGGCAGAATCGCTCCCATCTGGAGAGGCAATTACCCCCTCAGCTGGGCAAGCGCCGGTATCCTTGTCGTACTCTGCGGTCTCCTGCTCGGAACCTATTTCTCCGGAATTCCGAAAGATGCAGAAATGCTGATGTATAGCGGATGTTTTGCAAACAAACCTCGCATCTGGAGAACGCTGACTGCTGAAGTTGTCATGCTTGTCTCTCTTATAGTCCTTTATATGCGCATAAAATGGAAAGAAAAATCAAAAAAATAACAGATTGATATAAACCTTTTCATCCATTCGAATACAATACGACTTCTCTATATGAAATATATTATTTTATAATACGCACAGAAAGTGTGTTTGTAAAAAGTCATTCCCTTCCGTTAAAAAGCAAATATTGACGCATGAAAAATCGTATAACCAAAGGCTCATCCCTAAAATCAGGAGTATCCATATGATCCCTTCCGGGGAAAATACCGTGACTCTGCCTGCATGGCTGGATACGCTGCGCCAGCCGGACGAATTGCAAGCCTCGGCTTACGAAGCCTGTCCGGCTGATTTCAGAGCAGGACTCAAGACGGCGATTGCCTTTGCTTTTCATCTTTGGGGCAATGCTTCCATTCGTCTCGATTCCTGTACGGACAACACGCAAACGGGCTTCAGACACAGACTTGCGTACCGTCCAGCTTCCTGGGTTCTGGCTTTTCTTGCCCCTGGCTACAGTTCTCCCGCCCGCTTTATTGCCGCCCTCATGCCGGCCATTCTCGCCGGGGTAGAAAATATCATTGTCGTCAGCCAGGAATTTTCTCCTTCTCCCTCATTATGTACAGCCTTTGAACTGGCCGGGATCGAAGATATCTTTGTTCTCCCTTCCGAAAACGACAAAAGCTCTGTTCTCCTCAGAGAACTGCGCGATACGGACAATGACGGGCGTGTACTGTTTTTTCCCGCGCCGGAAGCGCAGCTCAATACCCACCTTTCCTCAATTCGCCATTGTGCTGAAACGCTGAATATCAGGCTCTGGAGCGATACTCCGTCCCCCCGCCTATCTCTTCTCTCTTCAGAGGAAATCGCTGAAGCTCGGGCCGAACCGCGAAAAGATATTCTTGCCTGGGCCCACGGCGACGCATGTATCGACGAATCCGCCGACGGACAAACGGACGCACTGTTTACGTCCCATATTTTCAGCCCGTTCTCGCCTCTATCCGAATGTAAAACAGCTCCGCTTGTCTTTGGGCCGGGTCTGGAGGCCTGTTGGATTCACCCTCTTCTGACACCCGATTATTTTCGCACCGGTACATTGACAGCTTCTTTCAGGAGTCGTGTCTGATTTTTCCATTATGGCAGAGCCCATACTTCATATGGGAAAATAGGCCTCTCGTATCTGACGGGAATTTTCGCTACATACAGATTCAGGAGTGACGTCATGGCCTCATCCGCATCAATGCAACTTGAACATATGAAGCAAATGCGCAATATCGGCATAATCGCCCACATTGACGCAGGCAAGACGACGCTGACGGAGCGTATGCTCTTTTATACGCAAAAAATTCATCGCATGGGAGAAGTCCACGACGGAACGGCCACCATGGACTTTATGCCTGAAGAGCAGGAACGGGGAATAACCATTGCGGCCGCGGCCACCTTCTGCCAATGGGAAAATCATACGCTCAATATTATTGATACGCCGGGGCATGTGGATTTCACCATTGAAGTGGAACGCTCTCTCCGCGTCCTGGACGGAGCCGTCGGCGTGTTCTGCGCGGTGGGAGGAGTCGAACCTCAGTCGGAAACCGTCTGGCGGCAATCGGAGCATTTCGAGGTTCCCAAGCTGGCCTTCATCAACAAAATGGACAGGGCCGGAGCTAATTTTTCGGCCGTCCTCACCGCATTGCGTGACCGCCTTGGAGCAAATCCTCTTGCAATCAACATTCCTCTTGGGGAAGAAGATACTTTTCGCGGCATCATCGATCTGATTTCCGAACAGGCTCTTGAATTCAGCCCGGAAGATCAGGGAAGAACCGTTCTGCGCCGTGAGCTGAACGCCGATGAAACAAGTTATGCCGCGCCCTGGCGCGAACAGTTGCTTGAAGGCCTCGCCGACATCGACGATATCTTTATGGAAAAATATCTCAATGGAGAATTCTCCCAGGAAGATGTCCATACCGCCCTGCGCCGAATCACGCTTGCCCGCAAGGGCTGCCCGGTTCTGGCAGGGTCTGCGCTGCGCAATATGGGGGTACAGCCTCTTCTTGACGCAGTATGTCGATACCTTCCCTCCCCTCTCGATATTCCCGCTCCTTCAGGAATAAAAAATGGGGAACCATATACGGTACATCCCGATCCGACGGGGAAGCCGGTTGCTCTCGTCTTCAAGGTGCAGCTGGAGGAAAAACGTCGCATTGCCCTGCTCCGTCTGTACTCCGGCACCATTAAAGAAGGGGATGGGCTGTATAACGCCAGCCGTAAAAAAGAAGAGCGCGTTTCACGCATATTCCGCCTTCACGCCGACAGACGGGAACAGCTTTCCGAAGCTTCTGCCGGAGACATTGTCGCCGTTCTGGGATTGCGCAGCGCATGCACGGGAGACACCATAACAACTCCGGACAACCCGGTATTGCTGGAAAGCGTCGAAGGATATCAGCCCGTCATTTCCCTTGCCCTCGAACCGAGAAACAGCGAGGAAGGAAAAAAACTCGATGAGGCTCTGGAACGCTATCTGGCCGAAGATCCCACTCTTGCGGCAACACAGGATGAAGGCTCCGGACATCGCATCGTCTCCGGCATGGGCGAACTGCATCTTGAAGTGCTGCTGGAACGGATGAAAAGAGAATACGGGCTACTTCCCCGCGCAGGGCAACCGCAGGTTGTCATGCGGGAAACGATTGCTCAAGCTGCGGAAGGACACGGACGCTTCGACAGAGAGCTTGGCGACGTTCGCCATCTCGGCGAAGTGGATCTTCAGCTTTCTCCCCGTCCGAGGGGAAGCGGGAATCTGGTGCGCTTCGCCCCGGAATACGATCCGGATATCAAGCGGGAAAAAGGAGAAGCGGTTTTCCCGCGCCAATTCGTGGAAGATGTGCGCCAGGGAGTTCAGGACAGCCTGCTCTCCGATCCCTTCACCGGATACCCGATGCAGGATATCGAGGTTCTTGTCACACGCATCGGCAGGGAAGAAGGTCGCACAACTTCGGCAGGCTGTCATATGGCAGCGGGTATGGCCATGCGCGACGCCCTGGAAAAAGGCGGCAGCCTGACGCTTGAGCCTATTATGAAGGTGGAAATCAGCGTCCCGGAAGACTTTCTCGGCAATGCCATAAGCCTTTTCAATTCCCGAGGAGGACGGGTGGAAAACCTGTCGAACAGAGCGACGCTCAAAACGATTGAAGGCCTTGCGCCCATGAGCAAACTTTTCGGTTTTTCAACAGCCCTGCGTTCTGCAACACAGGGACGCGCCGGACTTATTCTGAAATTTGAAACATACGACGCGCTCTAATATATGAACGAGTTATCCGCCAAAAAAAGTCTGGGGCAACATTTTCTTCGTGATGCCTCCGCCGTGCGACGCATCATCGAGCTGCTGGACATTGAACCCGGCGATCATGTGCTGGAAATAGGACCTGGCCCCGGGGCGCTGACCGATATGCTCCGCAGCAGTCCCTGTACAAGGTTGACGCTGCTGGAAAAGGACGATCGCTTCGCCTCGCTTCACGCCTCACAGGCAAGAGCCGGCCTGGAGGTCATTCACGGCGACGCACTGGAGTACCCTTGGGAAAAACTCCCCGCTCCCTGCAAAATCGTAGGGAATTTACCCTATAATATTGCCTCGCCGCTGATGTGGGATATTGTCTCCCGTGCGGTCGGCTATACCCGTGCGGTTTTCATGATACAAAAAGAGGTGGCAGATCGCATACTCAGTTCCCCGGGAGGGAAAACATACGGAGCGCTCACGGTCTGGATACGAAGCTTTGCCGTCCCGCAAAAAGGGTTTGTCGTCAAACCCGGGGCTTTTACCCCTCCTCCCAAGGTCGATTCTGCCGTTATCACGCTCACCCCGTTGCCGCAGAATGATTTTCCCAAACATCCCGAGTTGCTCGCGACTCTGCTCAAGCTATGCTTTCAGCAGCGCCGAAAACAGCTGCAGGCTATTTTACGCGCCCACTTTCCCCAGGAAAAGGTATTGACTTCGCTGGAAAAAACAGAAATTGCCCCTGCCCGTCGCCCTGAAACGCTTACGCCGGAAGAGTTTCAAAAGCTTGCTCTAACGCTTTTTATGCTTGACTAGCCAGATAAAACATGCTCTTTCCCAAGAAAACACAAGGCGCGTCACTGACGCAGGAAAGACCTGACTGCCTCCGGATAAGGCACAACCTAATTTCCTGAAAGGAGTAAAGCATGACAAAAGCCGAACTCGTCGCCCAAATAGCCACAAAGGCTGATCTGAACAAGGCCTCTGCCGAACGCACGCTTAATGTGATTCTGGATTCCATTGGAGAAATTCTGGCAGAAAAAGAAAAGCTGACCCTTACTGGATTCGGCTCCTTCGTCGTTGAAAAACGCGAAGCGCGCATCGGACGCAACCCGAGAACCGGATCGCAAATTGAAATTCCTGCCGCAAAAGTCGTAAAATTCCGGGTTGGCAAAACATTGAAAAATGCTGTACAGTAATCGCTGTTCAGCGTGAGGCCCGACTCTGGAATGTCGAGCCTGTTTCCAGCATTTAAGGAGGCATCATGTTACTGCCCGGAGAAAATGGTCACAGCCCTTTCCCATGGGATCTCCCTCTGTGGAGCCCGGATTACGCCATCTTTTTTGGCGTACTCTATACCGTCCTCCTTGTGCTTGCATGTGGGCTCGGTATCGTTTTCATGCGTTCCAGACGCGATGCAAAAAATCCTGATCAGCATCATTAAGAAAGGCAAGCCCTCAATATAACTCATTGCAATATTTATAATTAATGTACGATAAATCTTAACAGACCGTCAAATGTAATGCTGTTGAAAGGGCACGGTTTTATTCACTGTCGCTAAGAATTCGACTGAAAGTTCACAAAAAAAAGCAGGCCGACATGTTAA
>DWXS01000040.1 GCA_019119045.1 Candidatus Mailhella merdavium
TTAAAAAGATAAACGACACCTACGGACATCCTGTCGGAGATAAAATTCTTATTAAAATTGCCACAATCTTGCAGAATAATTTTGAAGATTATGGTATTATTGGAAGATTGGGCGGCGATGAATTTGCCGTATTTATTGAAAATATATCAGAAGACACTATGCGTGAACTGTCACAGCGCACCTGTTCCAGCATAGCCCAACTTCAAATTTCAGAAATACAGAATGTTTCATGCAGCATAGGAATATCAAAATGTAAATACGAAGACACCTTCGAAAATATTTACCTAAAAAGCGACAAAGCTCTGTATATAGCAAAACAAAAAGGAAAAAATAGATATATTTTTGCCAAATAGGCCACAATCAAAAATATTTGATATACACTTTTATATTAATATATTTAATATACCAATACAATATACAAAGAAGGTCTTTCTCCATGGCAACACATATCAAATCGACATTAATTCATGCAGATTTCCCTGTCTTAAAATTTTTAAAATAAATATTGGAACCCACAATATGAGAACCAAAAGTTTATCGGAAACGGCAAAAAAAACAGCAAAAACTTTCGTAGATGATAATTCTTGGAATATGACGGATAGATAAGGAAATTTTCTCATGCGAAAATATTCCGCTTGAAAAATTCTTAAGGGAGGGAGGTTCTGCTGTACAGAAAAGCTCACCATGGCAGAGATATACCCACCCACTCAATGTTTTTCTCCTGTCCTCCAGTCACTGTAAGGGTTTCTGGCCAGCTCGACATTAAGATACCGGGAAAGCCGACTGACTTCCTCTCCCAGCCACTCCGGTTTTTCAAATTCCTGATCTTCGCTTTCCAGCTCTATTTCAGCCACAACAAGACCGCTGTTCGCCCCGAAGAATTCATCCACTTCCCAGACGGAGCCTTTTTCCTCAAAGGTATAGCGGTTCTTTTCAATGATTTCCCCCGGCGAAAGCGCGTCCAGCATGCTCCGGGCATCCTCCAGCGGCACGGAATATTCGAACTCCTCACGCGAAATGACGCCGGACTTGATTTTGACCGTGAGAAAGCCCTGTTCTCCCGCGATGCGTACACGCACGACCCTGTCTGCGGTACGGGCAAGGTAACCCTGGCGATACGGCACAGGATCGGCTCTTCCCCTCCAGCCCTCTCCTCTGACCAGAAACTTGCGCTCGATTTCCTTGTACATGGCTTCCGCTCCTGTCCGCATCTCCGCTGTCGTATTAGTCTCGGAGATAATATTCGTCCGTTGCAGCCCATGCTGTTTTCCGACACGGGCGAAGGCCTTCCCCCCGCTTTCCGCAGAAACAAGCTGCCGGAGAAGGAATCTCTCTACTCTTCTGCCACAGGAGAAGGAACAGATCAAACGGGAGCGCAACGCCTTTTGCCTGCAGCGGCTTGCCGCACAGCAGCCGCGATATCCGGCATCTTCCACGACAAGAGAAAGAAACGACAAAGCGGGCGGAAGTTTCCTTCCGCCCGCCCGAAATCAAAAAGCGAGAAAACCGGACTTAGTTGGCTTCGTCCATCTTCTGCTTGAGCAGATCGCCCAGCGTGGTCACAACTTCGTTGTTGCCGGACTGGTAGTCCTTGGGCTTGCGGCGTTCGTCATCTTCCTTGAGCTGCTTGACGGAAAGACCGAGACGGCGTTCGTCGGCGCTGACATGGATAATCTTGGCCTGTACGCTGTCGCCTTCCTTATACAGTTCGGCGGGAGACTTGACCTTCTTGCCCAGTTCGGTGACGTGGATCAGGCCTTCGATGCCTTCTTCCACTTCGACGAACAGACCGAAGTCGGTGACGTTGGTCACGGTGCCGGTAACGATGTTACCCACAGGATAACGGGTGGGCACGGTACTCCACGGATCTTCGGTAAGCTGCTTCATGCCCAGGGTAAACTTTTCGTTTTCCTGATCCACGGTCAGCACCTTGGCCTGCACCACGTCGCCGACCTTGTACAGTTCGCCGGGATGACGCAGCTTCTTGGTCCAGGAGATGTCGGAGACATGAATAAGGCCGTCGATGCCGTCTTCGATGCCGATGAACATGCCGAATTCGGTAATGTTCTTAATCGTGCCTTCAATAACGGTGCCTTCGGGGAAGCGTTCGCCCACCAGTTCCCAGGGATTGGGCTTGACCTGCTTCATGCCGAGGGAGATGCGCTTCTTCTCGCTGTCCACACCCAGAATGACGACTTCAACTTCGTCGCCCTGATGCACCATCTGAGAGGGATGACGCAGCTTGCGCGTCCAGGACATTTCGGAAATGTGAACCAGGCCTTCCACACCGGGTTCCAGTTCAACGAACACGCCGTAGTCCACCAGATTGGTCACCTTGCCGGTATGGCGGGAACCTTCGGGGAAGCGGGCGGTGATGTCCTGCCAGGGATCGGGCACGAGCTGCTTGAGACCGAGGGAAACCTTCTGGTTTTCCCTGTCGAAGGAAAGCACCTTGAGTTCGAGTTCCTGTCCCATCTGCACCATTTCGCGGGGATGGCGGATACGCTTCCAGGACATGTCGGTAATATGCAGCAGACCGTCGAGA
This sequence comes from Candidatus Mailhella merdavium, assembly GCA_019119045.1. GTDB lineage: Bacteria > Desulfobacterota > Desulfovibrionia > Desulfovibrionales > Desulfovibrionaceae > Mailhella > Mailhella merdavium. The sequence continues at coordinate 2,546 of DWXS01000040.1, forward strand.
CCGCCGAGATCGACAAACACGCCATATTCAGTGATGTTCTTGACCTTGCCCTTGACAATCTGGTCTTCGGCGAGGGTCTGGAGGAGGGCGGCGCGCTTGGTATCGCGTTCTTCTTCAAGCAGCACGCGGCGGGACACGATCACATTGCTGCGGCGACGGTTGATCTTGAGCACACGGAATTCGTATTCCTGATTCACCAGGGCGTCCATATCCGGCACGGGACGCAGATCCACATGAGAACCGGGCAGGAAGGCTTCCACTCCGCCGAGGTCGACGGTATAGCCGCCCTTGATGCGGCGGGTGATGGTGCCCTTGATCACGCCGTTCTTTTCCAGCAGGTCTTCGAGCTGATCGAAAATCTGCATACGCTTGGCCTTTTCGAACGAAAGGGTGATTGTCCCGTCCATTTCGTTCTTACGGGCGACATACACGTTCACATGGTCGCCGACCTTGACCGTGATGTTCCCCTGAGCGTCGCGAAATTCTGCGGCCGGAATCTGACCTTCGGATTTGAAGCCTACGTCCACAAGGACGTTGTCATCATCCACGCGAACAATTTCGCCCTCGACGATGGAACCTTCCTCAAGGTCGCCCATGTCGGAAGAAACGTAATTGTCCAGCATGCTCGCGAAGTCCATTTCCGCGTCGACTTGGTTTTCCATGGTTTCTTTGGCAGTTGCCATACAGGATCCTCCAGACCTCATCACAAAATTTCCGCCCATATAAGGCGGGTCAGTGTTTATAGCAGATGATACGGGAAGAGACAAGACTTTTCCCTGTGCCGCGGCGCAATGCAGCCGCGGACGGCAATCCCCCCGTGATGTCGGAAACGGTTTCCGTATCTCTTCGGCAAGACTGACAATATCCCTTTCCGGGAACCGGATATTTTCCCTTTTCTTTCACATGGGAAGGCTTGCCTTTAGCCTCGCTCTCGTCTAAATTTTGCGGAGCTTCAAACTTTGAGGAGCCTCGTCATGTCTCAGACTGCTTTCCGCCCCGTGCGGCATCTGTTTCCTTCTCTTCTTTTCTGCCTGTTGCTGCTGCCAGCCTCCGGCTGTTCGCTTCTGTCCGGACAGGACGAGACCCTGACGGAGGAAACGCAGGCTCAGCAGGACTATACTTCAGTCCTGGAAGAAGAAGTTCAGGATCTTCAGCGTCGGGTACAGGTTCTGGAAAGCAGACTCACGCCCGTCGCCCCGGCCGCTCCGGCGCAGCAAAGCGCTCCCGCACCATTGAAAACGACCCCGGCTCCGCGTCAGACGACTCCCGCCAAGGCTGCGCCCGCTCCGCAAAAAACGAGCACCTCGGCCCCTGTAGAGACGGCAAAGAGCAGCGGTACGCCCGGCGCCCTCCCCGCGCCCTATTCGCCCAGCCCCGCGCCGACGGAATCTCTCCCCATCGTCGCGACAACCCAGCCGTCCGCAGCTCCCGCCGTGAGTGAAAGCACTCCTGCAACCCCCGTTCCGAATTCACGCCCGGCCTCAAGCCCCGCCCAGACGGAAAAAAACGCCTACAATATGGCGCTCGGACTTTACCGGACAGGACGCTTTGCACAGGCAGAAGCCGCGTTCCAAGCCTTTCTTGAAGCCTATCCGAACAGCAGCCTTACGCCCAATGCCCTGTACTGGAAAGGGGAAACCTACTATTCGCGCGGCATGTTCAGCGACGCCATCTTCGCCTTCAAGGACGTTCAGGCCAGATTCCCCCGCCACGGCAAGACTCCGGACTCTCTGCTGAAAACCGCCATGGCCTACGACAAGCTTGGGGACAAACAGAATGCCGAACTGCACCTGACCGTTCTTAAGGAAGACTGGCCGAATTCGGAAGCTACGGCCAGAGCCAAACAGCTTGGGCTGATCTGAGTCCTTTTCCATGTCCATCGGCGGAAATGATGGCGCGCTGGGCCGGCTGAACGAAGAACAACGCGCCGAATACTGGGCCTCCCTCGCCCTGCGTCGTACAAAAGGCATCGGCATACGCACTGTATGTCGTCTGCTCAAATATTTCGGCTCCGCTTACGCGGCAGTCTACGCCGTGCCGCGCTGGCGGGAGGCAGGCGTCGATCCCGGAAAAGGAACCGCGCTTTCCGGAGAAGAATGGCGCAGGGAAGCCCGGCCGGAATGGGAAGACGCCCGGGATCTCGACGGAGAAATTCTCCTCTGGACCGATCCCCGCTATCCCTCGCTGCTGCGCGAACTCCCCGACGCCCCGCCGCTGCTGTATGCACGCGGCGATCTTTCCCTGCTGCTCCGGCCCTGTATGGCCATAGTAGGTTCCCGCGGGTGCAGCCGCCAGGGAAGGGAACAAAGCGCAGCCGTAGCCCGCGAACTCTCGGCTTGCGGCATTGCCGTAGTCTCCGGCATGGCCAGAGGCATCGACAGAGCGGCGCATGAGGCCGCGCTCGAAGAGCAGGGTTCCTCCATCGCCGTACTGGGTTCTGGTGTGGATGTCATTTATCCTCGCCAGTGTACGGATATATATCGCGAACTGATTTCCTGCGGACTCATACTCAGTGAATTTCCTCCCGGCACATTGCCGCAGGGTCCCAATTTTCCCATTCGTAACCGAATCATCAGCGGACTTTCGCTCGGCGTCATCGTGGGAGAAGCTGCGCTGAAAAGCGGCAGTATGGTCACTGCCAGAATCGCACTGGAACAAAACCGTTCCGTATACACGCTCCAGCCCGCCCGCTCCGCCTCTTCCCAAGTGAGCGAAGGCTGTGGAAACCTGATTGAACAGGGTGCAAAATCCGTAACTCATCCACTGGAAATTATCAAAGACATCCTGCCTCAACTTCAGGAAATGCCCCCCGTTCTCATACACACGCCTTCGCATTCGAACAGGCGGACAACACGCCGCGAACTGCCGCTGTACCCGAAGGAAGCCGCCCGGCCCATTCCCTCCCCGGAACACAAGGCCCCTTCTCCGCTGTCGCCCGAGGCTCCGTCTCCTGAAATTCTCCCTTCCTCTCCGGCTGAAGCCGCAATTCTCGAACAGCTCAGAACACACGGAAGTCTTGACGTGGATTCCCTGCTCGAATTCCTTCCCTCTTCAGAGGAATCAGACGCCCCGCCGCTGTCTGTCGATGTGGGGAGTCTCAACGCCCTGCTACTCATGATGGAAGTACGGGGTATGGTACGGCGTCTTCCGGGCAATATGTACGAGGCTGTCCATCATGTCCCGTAAAGCATCGCCTGCCCCCCTTCCTGAAGAACTGCCGGATCAGGCGGCCGCCTTTCTGGTCTGGCTCGAATTTCAGAAAGGAGCCTCTCCTGCCACCGTACGGGCTTATGGTACCGACCTTGTGGAATTCGAACAGTTTCTGAATCAGGAAGGCGTATCGCTCAATCATCCGGAATCCGTTACCAAACATCATGTACAGAGCTTTTCCGCCTCGCTGTTCCGGGCAGGTCTGGCGCGCAGCTCCACGGCCCGCAAGCTGTCGGCTCTGCGCTCCCTGTTCCGCTATCTGCAACGAGGCCGTCTGATTTCCACAAATCCCTGTGTCGGTGTGCGCAACCCGCGTCAGGAACATCGTCATCCGGCCATGCTTAATGTCGATCAGGTTTTTTCCCTGCTCTCCGACAACCCGCCGGACCATCCTGCCGGCGAAGAAGACGCGCTGCGCCTGCGAGACAAGGCCTTGCTGGAACTTCTTTACGGTTCCGGTCTGCGCATTTCCGAAGCCCTGGGGCTGAATGTCGAAGACTGCCCGCCCCTGAATATCCCTGAAGCGGGCATCCGTGTTCTGGGCAAGGGGAGCAAGCAACGCCTTGCCCTGCTCAGCGACACCTGTCGTACGGCTCTCGCCCGCTGGCTTGAAGCGCGTTCCCTTCTTGCCGCGCGGGGAGAACGAGCCCTCTTTGTCGGCAGACGCGGCGCACGTCTGAACAGAAGACAGGCCGCCCGCATTGTGGAAGAAAACGCCGTACTCGCGGGTATTCCCCAGCATGTCTCTCCTCATGAACTCCGCCACTCCTATGCCACACATCTGCTGGAAGGCGGCGCGGATCTGCGCAGCGTACAGGAGCTGCTCGGGCACAGCCGCATTTCCACAACCCAGCGTTATACTCACCTCAATCTTGACGCTCTGACCCGAGTCTATGACGCCGCGCATCCTCTTGCGGATCACGCGGCAACGCAAAGGGAGACGGAGGATTCCGGCGAGACGGAATCTCCTGCTGCTCCGCGGCGCGGGGGAAGACCTGAAAAGGATTCAGCATGACAGAAAGCTGTTCCGACGAATTACGTTTTTCTTCCTGCGGACGGGAATGGCGTCTGCGCCGCGCCGACCTGGAAGAACTCTGGGAACATATGGACGATGAATCCGGGCAGCTCTGGAAGGACTGGCAGGAAGACGAACGTCTGCCCTACTGGGCGGAACTGTGGCCCTCCTCTCTGGCTCTTGCGGCATGGCTGGCCGAACACAAAGAAGAACTTGCCGGAAAACACTGTCTGGATATGGGCTGCGGACTGGGCTTCACGGCTCTGGTCGGTCGCTGGCTGGGGGCGGAGGTCACGGCCATGGATTACGACGACGAGGCCCTGCGCTACGCACGCGCCAACGCGGAACTCAATGCCGTCGCCGGAGTGAACTGGCAGCGTATGGACTGGCGCAATCCCACTCTGCCCCCCCGCAGTCTGGATATCATCTGGGCAGGAGATATCCTGTATGAAAGACGTTTCGCCGCTCCCGTCGCGGCCTTTCTTGCTCATACGCTGACGCGGGAAGGAAAGGCCTGGATAGCCGAACCGGGACGAGCCGTGTTCGCCTGCCTGCCGGAAATCCTGCCCGAATACGGACTTGTCGCGCAAAAAATCCGCACCACCCCCACCTGGCCTCTGACGCGACAGGAAGTTCCTGTGCCGGTAAGCATATGGGAAATTAAGCGAAAAAAAGACGTTCTGTAAGTTTCCGCTGAAAGAGCGGCCTGCCAGCTTTCTTCAGGATGGTGCGGGAGGGCCGCGCAAGAACGGGAGAGTTGGGCAAACTGAGCGAATCAGGTCACTCCGTCATCATCCGGACACAGACGGGTCCACGCCATGGACGGGGAAATACCGCCGCTCCCATCCTACGCGAGATCCGCACTTGCGAGCAGTTCGTCGAATTCCTCCGCCGGCATGGGGCGCCCGAATATATAGCCCTGCACTATATCGCATCCGGAAGTTTCCAGAAATTTCACCTGCTCCTCTGTTTCCACTCCTTCGGCAACTGTGAGCATCCGAAGTTCGTCCGCCATGTTCAGCATGTTACGAACCACGATTCTGGCACGTTCGCTGTCCTGAGCGGTTCGGAAAAAGCCTCTGTCCAGCTTGAGCGCGTCCATGGACAGATCCTTGAGCATGTTGAGCGAAGAATAGCCTGAACCGAAATCGTCTATGGAACAGCGGAAACCGGCGTGTTTCAGCCGACCCACAATAAAACTCAGCCGGGAAATATCCTCGAAAAACATATTTTCGGTAAATTCCAGCTCCACCAGACCATCCGGTATTTCATACTCGTCCTTGATCTGGATATAGGCGTCCACGAAATCGGGCGTATAAAACTGCACGCGCGACACATTGACGGAAAGGGGCAGAACATGCCGCCCTTCGTCCAGCCACTTGCGCAGGAGCCGACAGGTCGATGTCAGCATATGGCGATCAAGTCGGATGATGAATCGATTCTTTTCAAACAGGGGAATAAACTCGCCGGGAGAAAGCATCCCCTCCTTTCTCGTCTTCCAGCGGACAAGGGCTTCGCCTCCGGCAAGTCTGCGCGACTCCAGCCAGTATTTGGGTTGAATGAAGGTCTGAAACTCCCCGTCGGCCAGAGCCTTTTCCATACGGGCTTCAAGTTCCTTTTCCCTCACAATGCCGTCCCGCATGGAATGATCGTAGAAATTCCACAGATTGGCGCCCTTCACCTTTATTGCCTGCAACGCGATACCTGCGCGGTCGAGCAGCGCATTAACCCCGGGTGCGGCGTCGCTGTCTTCCGTGCAGCATATGCCGACCCGCAATTCCTGACGGAAGATCAGCCTGCGCGACACAATGAACGCATCAACGGCCCGCGCCAGAAAGGTGCAGTATTCCCGCAGCTCTTCCTTGTCTTCATAGGAAAGCAGAGCCACAAAATGATCAGCCACCATACGGGCAGTCAGCACTTTCTTTCCCGGAGCCCTTTCGAGTACGCGGGAAAAGGCCTTCAGCAACGCATCCCCTTCGGCATAGCCCATGACATCATTGAATATCTTGAAATTGAGCATGTCGATGGAAAGCATGGCATACTTCGGAGCCCCGGGAGCATTCAGCAGCTCATCGCCGTCCTCCCTGAACTTCTGAAAGTTCCTTATCCCCGTGAGCGTATCGCTGTAGGCAAGCGCGTGAATTTCCTTTCTGTAATTTCTGTTCATGCGGGCATAAACAAGAAAGGCGGCCAGAAGCCCCACAAAACCGAGGAAACATATGAGCAGAGCCTGCCGGACAATGACATTGGCTTCCCGCATGATTTCCGCATTGGGAACGATGGAGACCACATACCAGCCTGCCATTTCAGGCATGGCCACATAGCAGACGACCTTTTCCCCGTTGCCGTCGTCAAACACGGCAACGCCGCTTTTGCCGCGCTGCAGAGAATCCCGAAAGGATTCCACAACTTCAGGGTCGTTGTTGCCTTCCCCGATAATTTCAAACAGATTGGAAAGCGTTCTGTTGCTTGCAGGATGCAGAGGGCGCATCGCAATATTGCCGTCAGGCGAAATTACATAGGAAAAACCCGTATTATTATAAAAGGAAAGGGCATATTCCGCATACAGCGTCTCAACGTTGTAGCCCTTGAAGAGATAGGCATGACGCCCGTCTCTGAAGTCAACCGTCGTAAAAATGGTAAAGGTTCTGCGCTCCGTCGCCCGATTACGCTGGGGAAAGAGCAGACCGCTCTTTTCCGAGAGATTGCGAACACGTTCCTGCTCTTCCGAATTCAGAGTAACGGCAAGACCGTTATCCAGGTAGCCTGTTCCGTCCTCAAAAACCAGTGCGGAAAGTGTGCCTGCCCCGGAAAGAAAAAGCTTCAATCTGTCACGGATTCTGTCCGCATCTGTGGAATCCCCGCTCCCGAGTTCGAGCGAGAGCATCCTCAGCATCTCGAGATCCTTGAGATAGTTTCGCTGAAGCAGGCTTGCGCCGCGGGTTGTGCTTTCCAGAATATTCTTGACGGAATTTTCCCAGAGCGAACTCTGGACGGAATCCATGAAATTGAAGGATACCCAACACAGGGCAGCAAAAAGCAGCCCTATCAGAGTGACCACCGTAACGCGCTGTTTCTTGTGTTTTACCATCGTTCCGCCCCGGAAGCTTCACGCAAGACTCTTTCCGCCACCTCGCCGGATTGAACGCCGGAAAGAATCATATCCACAGCGATATCCAGCTCATCCCATATAAAATGTTTCAGGCGGATATCGGAAAAAAATACGCCTCTCCCGGCTTCCATGCCGTTCCAGAGAGGATGCAGAACCCTGTCGGGAGGCGGTGTTTCACGAAGAGGACTCAACAGCCCCTGACCGGCAGTAAAAAGGTCTATATTCTCAGAATTCGACAGGAAAGCCACAAGACTTTCCGCCTGCTTCAGATATTTGCTTTTTGCATTGACGGCAAGGGGGGAATCCAGCCCGAGGACGACAATACTTCCATCTTCAATTACGGGAAGAGGATAGGCCGCATACCTGAACGAGGGAGAGGTGCGTGCCAGTTGCACAGCATGCCAGCTTCCCGCAAGCATGAAGGGTATTTCCCCCCGGACGAAACTTTCGGGAAGTTCCTTGCTGTACCGCACCTCACCGCCGGATATGTTAAGATAGCCCCTGTCCCGCAGCAGTGTCAGAAATTCCAGACTTTCCTCAAGCGAGATCTCCATTTTGCCCGGCACTGTTTTCAACTCGGTAAAAAACCGATCCGCATTCCCCAGAATTGCCGGTTCAAACAGATGACCGATAATCAGAGCCTTAAGCGGCGCGCGCCCATATGAGGCGAGAGGCGTCACGCCTCTGCTCATAAAATGTTCACAGGCAGCGAGCAGTTCCTGCACATTTCCGGGAATACCGACTTTTTCCCTTTCCAGCAGATCCAGATTGCAGAACAGACCGAAAGCTCCAAGACCGATCGGGATGTAACGAACCTCTCCGTCCATGCGCATTTGTTCGAGGACATCCCGTCTATACCCTGAGAGCGAAGGAATATCCGTCAGAGAGGCAAGGCGATCCTCCGCCTCGAAATACCGCGCCATGGGGGGAGAGACCACAAAGATGTCATCCGCACAGTCGACTTTCAGACGTTTTCCGAGAACCCTGCCATATTCTGCGGGAGAGATGCTTTCATAGCTTATGAACTGTTCCGGATGCCGCTGCGCATATCGCCCGAGAACCTGTCCGAGCATGAACCTGTTGTCGATGCTATGGCGGACTCCGAGAAATGTCAGTATGAGCTGAGGTCTCAGCTCTCTGACATCAAGCTCCGTATTCTGGTTTCCCCTGTGGAAAAAGAATCCGGATAAAAACATGCAGATCGGGAGAAGTATCCCCGCGAGCAGTCTTTTCATGCTTTTTTCCGTCACTCCTTCCCTTCAGCCACAGGCAGGTCAGAGGCGCACAGGTCTTCCCGGCAGAACCGACAGGGGTACAGACCCCGCAGGAACATCTTCTCCAGGCCGGCTCCCGGACACTTTTCCGGAGCCTCTTCCTCAAAGGAGAGCCATGAAGCGTTCTTACCATCAAAATTCATATAAAACGATGCGTTAGATGTACATACCGATCTCTTTTTTATAAATCTCCCATGCTTTTGTGTCAATAGAATCCGGTTTCCGACCATTTTTCACTTTTACAATGACAAGATACGCAATCTGCGCTAATCTTACGACAAAAAGGAGTTGCATGTGCATTGTCGCAAATGTGGTTCCGGTACGTTTGTAAAAAACGGTTTCATGGCAGGCGTTCAGCGGTATAAATGTAAAAACTGCGGCTTTCAGTTTACCCGCGAGACAGCGCACGGCAAACCGGAAAAAGACAAGTTTCTTGCCATGATTCTGTATCTTTCCGGCTTGTCTCTGGCCACGATCGGCAACATCGTCGGAGTAAGCGCCCAAAGCGTCATGAGATGGGCAAGGCTGCTTCGTGACGGATTCCGCTGCGAAAAATCTTCATCGACAATGCCGGAAGAGTTCAACACCAGCGACATTGCCCCCTACCTTGATGAGCATATCCGTTCCGTCTCGGGGAAAGTGCTGATCATAACGCTCGAGCATCTTTCCGCCGGAAATGTGGTAATCATCGTGCCAAAACCCTGAACAGGCGCGATTCCGTACAATTCCGGTCTCCGCTCCTCATTCCGCCTGGCATACCGGAAAAACAGCTCCCGAGTCAGAAACCTCCGCGCAGTCCTTTCCTCGGGGGGGCTGCGAGAATATGTCCGCCGGAATCCCTATCGTGCGGTTCTACTGCCCCAGCTCTTCCCGACTGCTTTTCCGGGTATACTTCCCGAAAACTGCCGCGAAGAAGGATACATCCCGTATCCTGTCCGGAATGTCCCGAAGTATGGGAAGTCCGCATGCAGGACAGATCCACGATTCCCATACCTTAAAAACGGACTGGGGACAGACCGTCCGGGCATCATGCTGGATGCGGACAGCTTCGTCTGTTTGCAGAAAAGTCCTCGTCATTGATAAGGTGTGGAATACACACCGACAACATGCGCAGATCCCGTCTCCGCAGCTTGTGAAAGCCGGTCTGTTCCGCCGGAACAGAGCGGTATTCTGCAAAGCGAAATTTTCAGAACGAAAGCGTCGTCGGAGTAGCCTTTCGGAAGTCAGCAATACCTGCGCAACACAAGTCGGATTCCGCCCGGCTTATGTTGCGGCACGACATATGAATGCCGTGGGAAGGCGCCGGTCTGAAAAAGGAATACGGAGGCTTCCGACACGAAGCACGGAACAATGTCTCTCGCCTCCGAAGGCCGGAAAACACTCCGGAACACCTTACCACTCCACAGGAATACGCACCCGCTGACCGGCCTTATTGGTGAACAGCACATGACCTTCCGCCCTGCCGAATTCGTACAGTCGGCGCGTGATATCCACGTCGGCTTCGCAGTAGGCACCTATGAGATCGAGCCGCCCTTCCTTCCACCACTGCAACGCCTTCAGGCCGTCGGCCGTCTTGGGGGCGGAGAGCGTCGCCTGCCCCAGATTGTCCAGCGAAACACGGTAATTCAGGCGTTTTTTGATTTCCATAAGCAGGTCAAGGCTCGGCAGAGCATACAGATCGAAAGGGGCAAAGGGCTGAAGCACCCTGTAGTCGAAACGCAGGCTGTTGAAGCCGATCACCAGCCCTGCCCCTCGCATCAGGTCGAACATGTCCTTCAGTTCTTCCTGACGAAAATGCCGATACGCGCTTCCGTCCCAGAGAACCGCAACGCTCACCCCCATTCGATCGGCCCGGTTCCAGCCGCCCACCTCCGCCGCGGAACGTCGCGTTTCCACGTCAAACACCATGACAGGGCCTTCCCGACGTGAAGCGGGTGTTCTCTGTTCAGGAGTATCCGTGTTCCTTTCCGCCGCTTCCGAGACGCACGGAGATTCATGAGATGAGGCTTCCGCTTCCCGATGCGGAGCATGTTTCGCGACAGGAATTCCTTCCTGTACAGGGATCTCCGCCGGGGCCTCCGTGGTTATGCGCATGATTTCCTCATCCGCCGGATCGTAGGCTCCGTTAATCAGGGACGAAATGAGAAACAGCGCGCCCGCCTTGTCGATAGGACGGTTTCCGGAACCGCACTTGGGCGAATGGGTACAGGAAGGGCAGCCTGTCTCGCAGGGGCAGGAAGCCAGCGTTTCCCTGTCGGCCTCAAACAGTTGTTCCAGCAGAGGGAAGGCCCCCCTTGTCAGACCTGCGCCGCCGGGCAGCCCGTCATAGATGAACACGGCGGAAGCGCCGAGCTGAGCGTGCATGGGAGTGGAAATTCCCCCCAGATCGTTGCGATCGGCCAGCACAAGCAACGGCATAAGCCCGATGGACACATGCTCCAGAGCATGAATCGAACCCATGAAGTGCATGAAGGCATCCTCCACGCGGAGGCGGAAACGCTCCGGAATGACGAACCACAGCCCTTCTGTTTCAAAAATCTGAGGCGGCAAATCAAGAGGCTGGATGTCCAGCACGCGCAACGTCCCGTTCAGGCGTCGTTCATACCCTGTGATATGCTCGGTAACGCGCAGCCTTCCCCGCGCGACGGGAGCGGCAAAGGCGTGGGAGATCTCATCAACGGAGAGAATTTCCGTACTTTTTGCACTGCGTACCCGGGTATGCCATTTGACCTCCTCCTGCACGGCCCGCACCCGGCGCGCGCCGAAATCCAGCTCCCTGATCACATAGGATTTTCCCCTGTGCAGGTACACGGCGCCGGGATGCGTTTCGTGCAGGGCCTGATGAGCGTCCACACTGCCGATGACGTTTCCCTCCGGATCCACAATCTGAAAGGAGGCGCCGCCTCCGCGCAGATCGACGTCTCTATGCGGACGCTTGCGTGCGGCCAGCCAGCTTTTTCCGTCCGCGCTGCGCAGCAGCAATGCCCGCGCTTCCAGATCGCGCACGGCCCGTTGTGCGGCTGCGCTCCGGATCAGATCCTCCCCCTCACGCAGGGGAGACTCTGCCGCCGCACATTCCAGATGCCGGGCCAGCAGGACTTCATTGTCCGGGTTGAGAACGGCCTTTTCCGGCTGACGGCTGAAAAGCTCTTCCGGGTGATGTATGAAAAACTGATCGAGCGCGTCTTCTCCTGCCAGCAGAATCACGGCGGATTCCTGCCCCTTGCGGCCCACGCGCCCGCCGCGCTGAAACGTGGACATGAGCGTCCCCGGATAGCCGACCAGAATACACAGATCCAGATTGCCGATATCTATTCCAAGTTCCAGCGCACTGGTACTGACCACGGCCAGCAGTTCGCCGGAAGCCATGCGGGCTTCGATTTCCCGCCGCTCTTCGGGCAGGAAGCCCGCCCGATAGGCGCTGATGCGGGAATGCCAGCGACCCGCCTTGTTCGCCGCCCACAGGCCAATAAGTTCGGTCATGCGGCGGGAACGACAATATACAATAGTACGCAGATTACGGGCCAGCGCAGCCTGAAGAAGCTGAATGGCCGCAGATGCCGGACTTTCCTCCGGATCGATGAAGACAAAGTGCCGCCTGCCCTGCGGCGCGCCGGATTTCGTGACGGCCTGTACGGGCCGCCCGATCAGCGTTGTTCCCAGCTCTTCCGGATTACCTACCGTGGCCGTACACAGCACATGCACGGGGCGTGCATTGTACCGGGCGCAGATTCGTGCAAGACGACGCAGAAGCAGTGCCATGTGACTGCCCAGCACCCCGCGGTAACTGTGCGCTTCATCAATGATCACAAAGGCAAGAGAAGCAAGAAAGGTTGTCCATGTCTCATGGTGCGGCAACATGGCAAGATGCAGCATTTCCGGATTGGTAATCAGTGCCGTGGGAGGATTATTGCGGATCTTGCGCCGGAAATGATCGCTCACATCCCCGTCATACAGTTCCGCACGGGGGCGGGCATCCTCCGGCCACGGCAGACAAAGACGCTCAAAGGCTGCCTTCTGATCCTGAGCCAGAGCCTTGAGCGGAAAGAGATACAGAGCCCGGGCGTCCGGATCCTGAGCAAAGCGTTCCAGCACGGGAAGATTATACACCAGCGTCTTGCCGCTGGCCGTAGGCGTGGTCACGATGACGTCTCTGCCTGCCCGGATAAGATCCGTTGCTTCCACCTGATGTGCATACAAACGGATTCCCGCCCGATCGAGCAGCCCGCGCACCGCGCGCGACCAGGGGCGTCTGTTTTCGCCGTACACGGCCTCCTGTTCCTCCAGAACATGACGGCCCGTGATCTGGCGGGAAAAGACCCGATTGGCGAACAACGCGTTGAGATACTCGGCGACACTTCCTTCCTGCATGGGAAAAGCATAATCAAGCGGGGGATTCTTGCAAGAGGCTCCGCCCTCCACTCTATCATTGCGCGCTCCCGCAAGGGCTGGAATACTGGATGTATATCCGCAGATCTTCTGTCGGAAACCGCACGCCCTTCCCTGCCTCAGGAGTCACCATGATCGAAGAGCCCGGACGCCCCCTTTGCCCCCGAAGAATTGTCATTCTGGAAGAGGTGAAAACATTTCTGGTCGATTTTCCCGACGGCCTGCTCCTTAATATCCTCCCTGCCGAACTCCACGCCCGGGTCCATATCCCCGGATCAAAACAGGCCTGTGTCTTTGAACGTGCTTTTCCAGAACACATGGAAAAACTGGCTCCCGATCCCGCCACGCCGATTCTGGTCTACGGCGCGGGAGCTTCCCTTGACGCCGCCGTCGCCACGGCAAAGCTGCTGGGCCTCGGCTATCTGAACGTGCGCATGTGGCCCGGAGGTCTGAAAACCTGGCGTTCAGCGGGCCTCCCTCTCGAAGGAGAACAGCCGAACACGCCTCTTGAGGAAGACTGCGTTCCGGCGGACGGCAGTTACGAACTTCTTCCCCTGGAAGGAGATATACGCTGGACGGGACGCAGCAGCCACGCAAGCCATTACGGACACCTCTTCCTCAAATCCGGACGTCTGCTCATGAAAAAAGGCAGATATGGCCCGGAAGGCACGGGAGAAATCGTTGCGGACATGTGCAGTATCGTGGCCGACGATCTTGCCGGCAGCCCCTGGCAGCGCGTCCTTCTGAGCCACCTGGCTTCGGAAGATTTCTTCCACAGCGCGCTGTATCCGGAAGCGCGCCTGCGCATTCTCCGCCTTTTTCCTCTGAAGGTCGGCCTGCGTCGAAACATACAGGGCCTGCCGAACTATCGGCTCCAGGGCGATATAACCGTCCGTGGACGCACGGAACAGGCGGATATCCCCGCTCTGCTCCGCCCGGCTTCGGGAAGGCTCACCCTTACTCTGAGAACGGATCTCGACAGGACACGCTGGGGTGTGCTGTATGGCTCATCCAAATTTTTCCGCTGCCTCGGGATGTACGGCGTGGACGACATTATCAGCCTTGAAGCCAGGCTTGTCTTCCGCAGGCAAATCCGAACCTGAAAAGATCAAAAAAAAAGCTGCTTCCGTTCCGGAGACAATCGTACTCCCCCGCTTCGTGTATTCTACTGCCGGGCAAGGGATATCCTCTCATGACAGGACTTCAGAAGCCTCCACTCCGTTCTATCCGGAACGCTGACAATGCCGTACCATTATACTTCCCCGATTCAGGCGAGTTCTGCCTCTGCTGTCCTATGCTTGACACAGTTCCCGCAAGGGATGGAGAACATCACATTATTTTACTCATCGCAAAAAATATCAGGCAAGCCGTTTTCTCCTGCCGAAAACAGAACAAATTCGGCAGACACGGAACTCATAGTTTGGAAAATACCGGAGAAGAAAGGCCGAATCCGTAAAAAAGACTAGGTCAAAAACTTCTGCTCTCCGTGACCATATACAGTACGGACGGAACCGCCTTTCTCTCACTTCTCCTCAGTCTCTCCAGGCACCCGCACGCTGTGCGACCAGTGCCAGCCCCAGTTGTTGGCATACTGCTGGGCCGTCTTTTTGTCATGCAGGATGAGCATGTTTTCCGCATTCCGCTTCTGGGCCGCCTCCGTAAAATTATAGCTTCCCGTCATAATGCGCAGAATATCCACCACGACAAACTTGTTGTGCATGATCTGATGTTCGCAGTCGTAGCGGACTCCCACGCCGTGCGCACGCAGACGATGCCCCTGTGCGCGCCGGGCCGTCCACTGCACCACCCATACTCTGACGTTGCGCTCTCTGGCCCGGATGAGCGCGTCGGCAATGGCTTCACTGGTCAGCGAATAGGCAGCGATTCGAACCGTTTTCTGCGCGCCGTCTATCAGCTCAATAAGCCGTCTGTCGCAATCTTCTCCCGGCGTAAAGCACAGCGCAACGGCAGCCTCCTCCACCGACAGGGCAGGAACAGGAAAAGCAAACAACAGAAGGAGAATAAGAAATAATCGCATGTATCATGATACCTTTAAACCCGGACAGCGGGCAATGAGAAAACCCTGTGCGGCTCCGAATCAGCTCTATCTTTCGTTTCAGCCCGATACAAATCCGTCTGCCGGAAAAGGCCGCTTGACATTGCCTGGCAAATTTTTTCTCCTCCGAACGGGACGAAACCTTGAATACCTGCGTCCCCGAGCATCGCCAAATGATGGATTCACCTTCTGAACAGCCTCCGCGAGGCCAGTATGACTTTCTGTCCCCGTTCTGCCCGTCCGGACTGTCCGCATTCCTCCGGACGCATCCGCTTCCGTCTCTGGACGGATGAAGATAACGCCTGTTTTCGCCGCCTTAATGGCGACCCCAGAGTTATGCGCTTCTTTCCTTCTCCCCTTTCCGCTGCGGCCAGCGATACCTTGCTGAAACGTTTCATGACGCATCAGCAGGAAGAAGGCTTCGGCGTATGGCCGGTAGAGGTCTGCGAAGAAGGGACGGGCAGATGCGGAGAAGAAGCAGGAACGGCAAGGGACATCCCGCGTTTTGCAGGCTTTGCCGGACTGCTCCGGGTACGCTTCATCCCTCCCTTCAGGCTGTATTCCTCGCATCAGCCGGTTGAAATAGGATGGCGATTTCTGCCGGAATTCTGGGGCAGAGGGCTGGCCTGTGAAGCCGCCCGGGCCTGCCTTTCCTTTGCTTTCCGCGAACTCGGGCTGGAAGAAGTCATCTCCTTTACTGCCGTTTCCAATACTCCGTCCCGTCGTCTCATGGTACGACTGGGCATGACCCGCGATCCGGAGGACGACTTTGACCATCCCTCCCTTCCCGATGACCATCCCCTGCTGCGACATGTGCTGTACCGCCTGACTCGGGAAGAATTTCTGCATACAAAAAGAGCCTTCGAATGAATATAATTCGCCGACGGCCAGTTGCCGGAAAAAAGGAAGGCTCCAACCCCAGAACCGGCCTTTCCCATCATGGCAGTACTGTCCTGCCTCCGAGTCCTCCGGCCGGATGCAGAATCTTGCCTGTCAAAGACATGCGCCTCGCAAAACCTCAATAACGAAAGCCCCCGGGGCCAGAGGCATCCCGGGGGCTTTCGTTGCTGAGGGATATCAGGATTATAAGTAATCCATAATATTGAGCTGCATGATCATGGTGGAAGACTGAAGTACGGACTGATACGCCATCTGCTGCTGCGCCAGTTTGGTGACCAGCTCCGTCAGATCCACGTCTTCAATGGTACTCATGCGATCTTCCATGTCATAGCGGCTGTTTTCCAGGATATTCAGATTCAGTTCCGCCCGCTGTTCCTTGCCGCCCACGGCCGCAAGACTGGTCAGAAGCCCTTCGGATGCGGTCTTGAGGTTTTCCAGAGCCTCCTGACTGCCGGACTGAACGCCCGTTTCCGCCCACACCAGGAATTCGGACACGGTTTCAAAAATATTTTTCGCACTGCCGTCCATGGCGGCAACGGGGCCGCGCCCGTCCGGCGGCGTGTACAAACCGCCGAAAATATCCTTGCCCGCATTGGTCACGGTGAGAAATTCGCCTTCAGCTATTTCCAGGCCCTGATTGGCACGCTGGGGACGCACCACAAACTGCTGCCCTTCCATCAGGGTTCCCGTCGCGCCGGGCGTAACGTCCAGATAGCCTCCGGGGACGTTGAAGCGGATCTTGCCGTCGCCGGCATGGGTGGTCGCCGTCCCCGTCTGCCAGGTAATGCCGTTGTCCGTGCTGTAGGAGAACTGCACCGTTCCGTCGGTATTGGCAAAGGCATCCTCATCCAGACGGATACGCACGTCCTTGTCGAAGGTTCCCTGAGCAGAAGTGGCGGCAATGACGCTGGAACCGTAGCTGTCCACCTTGGGTTCGGGATCGTTGTCGTCCCCTTTGTAATAGGCGGCTTCACGAATGAAAAGCATGGAGCCGTTTTCACGACCGACAGGTTCGTCAGGATCGTAGGCTTCCACGGTAATCTGAGGTTCCTGGGGAACCTTGACCACAACACCGTCAAGATCCAGCTCGGTTCCGCCTGCGGGCAGCGTCTTGGTAATCCAGGTCTCGCCGCCGTCATTGGAATACTCGTAATCCACGGCGTCCGTTCCCAATTTTCCACCAGTGGCAAAGCGCACCATGACCGTACTCTTGGCCGATCCGGAAACTTCCCACACGGGTTGCAGATCCGCATTGGGTTCCGCCGGATCTACCGTCGTATTGGTGGCCGTGACGGCCAGCCCTATTTCATAGGGAGTGGTTCCGGTCTTATGCCCGGCAAAAAGATGTTCGTCCCCATACTGAGTATTGGCAATATTCACCAGCTGTTCAAAGAGCTGACGGATTTCATAACTGGCCTGTTTGCGGTTTTCGCTGGTGAGCGTACCCGTGGCAAGTTCTTCCGCCTTTTCCTGCAATGAGGAAAGTATCACCTGCGCCTGCGTCATCGCGCTGTCCGTGCTGCGCAGCCAGGCTGCCGCATCGTTGGTGTTGCTCTCATACTGCTCGTTGCGCACAATGGCGGCACGATAGTTGAGTACGCGGGCCATGCCCACGGGGTCGTCGGAAGGACGGTTCACTTTTTTCTGTGTGGAGCTTTGAATGTTGCTTTCCATATAATTGGCAAGCGTGCGATTCATGTTGCTCACAAAACTATTGTACATGGAGCGTTGAGCGACGCGCATGACGGTCTCCTTATTGTTACTGCTTGAGGCCGAGGATGGTTTCCAGCATCTGGTCTGCCGTGGTGATCAGCTTGGCCGCAGCCGTATAGGAATGCTGGAACTTGATGAGATTGGTCATTTCTTCATCCAGATTCACGCCGGAAATGGACGCGGACTGCGTATCAAGATCTTCCGCAAGGGAGGTATTATAGGATTCGTTGAACATGGCAGTCTGTGTTTCCGAACCGACCAGCCCCACAAGAGAAGAATAGTAATTGGTCATGGAGCCCGTACTGTTTTCCCACATGGTGGACACGGTGACTTCCTTGGTGGCAAGCTGGGCAATACGCGCCGCGATGATACCGTCGCCTTCGTTGCCCTCGCTCATGCCGTCCACGCTGTGCGCATTGACGTACTGCGGGTTCTTGAGCAGAAGCGGATTGAGGCTGATATCGGAAGAGCCGTCTCCCTGGAAGAAGGTATTCAGACCAAGGGCCGCCATGAGGCCGGTAGAATCCGCCCCCATTTTGAAATTCACGCCGTCCGCAGCAACAATATGCAGCTTGCCGCCCTGAATGGTGGCCGTAAGCATGTTTCCGCCGCCGTTGGGATTGGGGAAGCTCTGGTTGATGGCCCGGGCGACGTCTTCCAGCGAATGCTGAGAAGGATCAAAATTGACCTGATTGTCCGGATCGTAGGGGTCGCTGAAATTAAGCACAAAGCCCCCGAGTCCGTTCGGCCCGGCCAGACTTTCCCCTGTTTCCGCATTATAGAAATAGACGCTCAGACTGCCGCTTGTGAGCTTATCCTTATAGGTCAGGGTAGAGAAGGGATCTCCCAGAGCCTTGGTGCTGTCTTCCACACCGTAGGTTCCCTGCATGTTGGTCAGGGCTTCAAGCCCGGACCCCTGCGAATGCAGGGAGTTCACTTCCCAGATCAGCGTGTTGGTCAGGGCATCCAGCTTATCCTGATAACGTCCGACGTGATAGTCGCGCACGCTGAAGTAGGCGGCCAGTTTGCCTCCGCAGATACGATCGGGATTATCCTCTCCGCTGTCGTAACTTTCAGGCGTGATATTCAGCGGTTCGCGTGTGGGAGAACACCACTGGACGTTGGTTTTGGGCACAATGGTGAACTTGTCCCCGGGCACGAAGCTGGCACTTGAGCCGTCGGCATTGGCAAAGGAAATCTCCAGATTCTTGACCTTGACGACTTCTCCGGCGGGAGGCACATCGAAGGTGGAAATTGCTCCGTTTTCGTCGCGCAGCCAGCTCTTGCCGCCGTCCAGCGATACGCGGAACTTGTTCCCTTCCAGCATTTCCAGCGTATATTCATGAGAATCGGAGCCGGAGAAGGTCAGCTCGCCGTCGAAGTTCTGGCACTGCTTTTCATAGAAGGGTGCGGCAACCTGAAGGGAATACTCAGCCTCTCCCTGCAACAGAGGCTGACCCGCCGCCGTGAACAGCTGAAAATCACGGGGGCCGTTGTCCACCACCCGGACATCAATCAGTTCCGAAATGCTCCGCACAAGTTTGTCGCGCTCGTCGTACAGGCTGTTCGGCGTATTCACCCCTTCCACATAGGAAGAAGCTATCTGCTTGTTGATTTTGCGCAGATTTTCCAGATAGGTGTTGATCTGGTTCACACTCTGGTTGATGTAGTCGTCCATTTCGTTCTGGACGTTTGCCAGCGTGTCGCTTGCATTGCGGATGAGCTTGGCGAGGTTGTCGGCCTGCGTCAGCAGATTCTGCCGCGTGGCCTCGTCTTCCGGTTTGCTGGCCAGCTTGCTCCATGAGGCGAAAAATTCGGAGAGCTGCGCGCTGATCCCGTCGGTATTGGCTTCGTTGAAGATGCTCTGCACGCTCTGGAGTATGGTGGATTGTTCCGACCAGCGTTGCTGCTGCGTAAAGCGGTTCAGGAAGGAGTTTTCCACAAAGCGGTTGAAGTTGCGGTAAATCTCCGCGGCATAGACGCCCTGCCCGATCTGTCCGGGGCGGGAATCCTGCGGGCGCAGATCGTCAAAGCGAACGGTTTGCCTGCTGTAGCCCTCCGTATCCACATTGGCGATATTGTTGCCTGTGACATTGAGAGCCGTCTGATTGGCAAAAAGCGCGCTGTTGCCTATGCCGAGAAGAGTGTTGACTGCCATAACATGACCTCAAAAAACGTTTCAAGCCGCGAACGATTCTTCCGCCTGCCGCCCCATGAAAAAACCGGGCGGCAATTCCACCATATACATGCGGGCCCGCTCACAGACGGGCATTGAGCAGAGCAGCATCCGGCCGCACCTGCGTAAACATTCCCCCGCGATCATAAGTCTGCTGCTGGGGCGGCAGCAGACGCTTGTGCAGATAGTCCATAAGTTCCTTGCTCTGATCCATGAGACCGAGAGAAAGCTGGGTGTTTCGTGTCGCCTGACGGGCGCAGGTCTGCTCCAGATCGTCTATGGTATCCCACAACTGCCGCAATGCAGCCGCCTTACGGGCGCCTTCTCCGCCTTCCTCCGCGTCGCTCTGCTCAAGCAGATCCGCATAATCGCGCACCTTTCCGCCGCCGAGGCGACGCATGGTGCTTTCTTTTTCCATGGCGATCTGACGCAGCAGCTCATGAATGGAAAACTCCTGCGCCATAATCGCATCGGTGTCCCGTCTCACAAGAAGGGAAAATTCTTCCTCCTGAAGCGAGGAAAGCAGATTCAGGGCTTTTGCCTGGCGGTCAAGATTGCCGAGTATGACGTTGTACATCGTCTATCCCTTTTCGGATTCACCGGCATCGGCAAGAAGCGTATTTCCTTGCCGGATAAGGGGTTCAGGATTCAGGGCCAAGTCGCCCCGACGAACTTCAAAATGTACGTGCGTGCCGGAAGCACGCCCGCTTGACCCTGCTCTTGCAAGTTCCATGCCTGCGCTGACAGGCTGTCCGACGCTCACGTCAAGGGAGCTGTTGTGTCCGTAAAAAGTCCGCAGTCCGTTGCCGTGATCCACCACGACAAGATTTCCGAGTTCGGGGTGCCTGCCCACAAAGCTCACCACACCATCCATGGCCGCGCGCACGGCTTCTCCCGGTTCGGCCTTGATATCCACTCCGGCATGCCAGGAGCGACGCCCCGTGAAGGGGTCTATTCTCCAACCGAAACCGGAGCTGATTCCCCCTGATACGGGAGCGCCGAGACTGCCGCGATCCGGTTCCGGATTTCCCAGGGCCACAGCTCCACGCACAACTTCAGGCTCGGCCAGGGCCGGGCCGCCGGACTGCACGGGAGCGATCATTTCCGGCATGACGGGAATGGGCTGGGCCGCGGCCATTGCCGTTATTGTCGCATTGGCCGAAGTATAGGAGGGGCGGACGGCATCCGTCATGGCCACGGCAAAGTTGTCGGCCTGAGACCGGGCCGCATACAGCGGATTGCTGAAACGGGAGGGAACATAGCGCGGCTGTATCCCGGCCAGAGGATCGGCGGGAACTTCAGGTTCCTTCCGTACCGGCTCGCTCTCGACAACGGGCGCGGGTGCCGGCTGCATCACAGATGCAGTCTTCAGAGGTTCCGCCTCGTAAGGGCTGCCGCTGGATATACCCCGGGCAGGAGTCGGACGCTGCGCCTCGCGCATGGCCTTCAGCATCTTTTCCGCACTGGTGCTGCGCTGGTTGGGAGGCAGATTGGTCTGGTACGTCACACGGATGACGGAAGCGGGCTGTCCTTCAGAGGGAGCCTCGCCACTCTGCCGCACTTCTCCCGTCCCGGACGAAGCCTTGTGTACGGGAGCCTCGCCCTTCATCTGCTGGAGAGTGAGGCGGGGATTGGCGGACGAAGCAAGAGACACGCCGTTGCGTTTCTCCCCTGACCGGCCGCTCTGAGGCTCCGTCACAGGAGAGGGCAAGGACCCTGCTGCAACCGTATTTCTCAGCTCGTCAAGAGTTTGACGGATCGGATCGTCCGCCGCTTCAGCAGACGATTGCTCCGCCTTTTCGTTCCCGATCCGCGCCTGTCCGCTTCCCGACGTATCGACGTCCGTCCGAGTCGAAGAAGCCGCACCGTTCTGCCCCGGAGCGGGAAGCCCCGAAGCCTGCGCGACATTCATCCCTGCGGGATTGTCCGCCGGAGCTTCCGTCGGAGCCGCACCGTCATAAATGGAGGCCGCGGCAGAATCCTTTCCCGCCCCGGGCCGATCCGCAGCTCCGGCAAAGACGCCTCCGGGCCTTGATTCCCCGACGCTCTGCAAAGAGGAAGCCGTTTCTCCATTCTTTGCCGAACGGGCTTCTTCCGATGAAGAAGGAAGCAGCGGAGCGGGACGAACATCCAGCGGCGTCCGCCGCGAGGGGCTGTTCCGCGAAGCGTCTCCTATACTGGCATTGGTACGATCAAGCTGAACCATCATCATATCCGCCAGTCCGATACCGCCCGAACCGGCAATACTCTTGGCGAGTTCCTGATCGTACATGGACATCCAGAACTCTTCTTCCTTGCTTTTCATCAACCCTTCCTTGGGAAGGGTTGCGCGCATCTGCTCCCACATCTTCTGGATGAAAATCGATTCGAACCCCTCGCAGGCCTGACGCATCTTTGCGCGCTTGGCCTCGTCGTCGCCTCCGCTCTGCGCCAGATTTTCCGCCATGCGGCTTCTGGCCGCGAGATCCTGCTGTTCCGCCGCGCCCATGGCAAGGCGGGGATCCATTCCTGTTTCCATATCAGATAACCTCCAGGTCCGCATACAGGGAGCCGGACGCTTTTAGATTTTTCAGGATGGAAATGAGATCGCGGGGTGCTGCACCGATGGCGTTGAGTCCGTCCACGAGTTCCTGAAGCGTTGCCCCTTCAACAATATTAAGGTGGCGGTTTTCCTCTCGCGTCTGGAGATCCGTAGTGGGCGTGACCACCGTCGTTCCGGTACTGAAGGGGCCAGGCTGGGAAACCTGCGCGCTTTCCTGCACCGTCACCTGAAGATTGCCGTGCGCCACGGCCACTCTGGCAATACGGACATCCCGCCCGATGACGATGGTACCTGTTTTTTCATCCACCACGACCTTGGCCCGGGATTCCGGCGTGACTTCAAGATTCTCCACCGTGGCCAGAAGAGGCACCAGATTACCCTGATAGGCCGACGGCACCTTAATCCGCACGGTACTGATATCCGGCGCGCTGGCATAATCTCCCCCCATGCTCTTGTTCAGACGTTCCACAACCTGCTGAGTGGTGGAAAAGTCGGCTATCTGCATGTTGAGGGTCAGTTCTTCCTGAGAATTAAAACTGAAGGGAACTTCACGCTCCACAATGGCGCCGCCGGGGATGCTGGCTACAGTCGTAGTGTTTTTCTGCGTTCTGGCGGCAGCTCCCGTAACCGAGTAGCCGCCCACGATAATCGCACCCTGTGCCAGCGCGTAAATCTTCCCGTCCACACCTTTCAGCGGAGTCTGAAGCAACACGCCGCCCTGAAGGCTCGTCGCACTGCCGATACTGGATACGGTCACGTCAATGCTCGATCCCGCCTTGGCCGAAACCGGAAGATTCGCCGTAACCATAACGGAAGCCACGTTGCCGGCCTTCAGATTCTGACTGTCCACGGCAACGCCCATGCGTTCCATCATGTTGATCAGGCTTTCCTTAGTGAAATTATCCTTCGTATCCCCGGTATTCCCCAGACCTACCACCAGACCGTATCCCACCAGCTGGTTGTTGCGGACACCGGAAAACGTGGCGATATCCTTGATGCGCACGGCTTGCGCCGCACTGGGCAGTACCAGCGGCAGAGCGGCACACAATATGCCGAACGTGACGAAAACCCTGAAAAAAGCGGGGCGGCGCGTCATGATCATGACATTGCACTCCTTATAAAAAAACGTATAAAATACAAGTAATTACCTAGAATTACAGCTCTAATCCCCTCGAAAAAACTCCTTTATGCGGGACTCTATGCGAAGAGCGTGCCAATACATATCAATCTGCCCGCCCGGCCTCCTGAAAAAGACAGAATACCAGGTATGCCTCCGCCATTTCCCGGCTGCCCCTCAGGTTCCGGACTGCCCATAAAAAAGAGCGCGAAACGCGCTCTCTTTTTATGGGGCCGAAAGCCCTCTCTGTCCTTTACAATTTAATGAACCCCGTTTTCCCTCAGACTCCCTCCGTACAGACGTATGAGGAGATCCGGCTTCCGAGCAGATCTCCCTGTCTGCGCTGTTGCCGGATCTGCAACCTGTACGGCTTCCCTGCCCACATCTTAACCGACAGACCTTTCCAAAAAACGGAATTCCGGAGCGGCCTGTCCTTCGCGGGGAACATGACTTAATACGACGCCTCGACGCCGACGGAAGCTTAACAACATATGGCATATGACCCCATGGTCATATGCCATATGTGTTTGCCGGCGAATCAGTCTTCGTTCCGTCCTTCGAAGATCAAATCCGCCGTACCCGGAAGGACACAGGAAAGAATCGCATGCACACCTGCTTTGCTCCGGGCCGGATTCGGATTATCGCGGAACGCCCCCGCCTTTCAGCAGAAAAGGGATACGCCTGTCTGATAGACGGCCTCATCCACAAGGATCTTGATGTCATATCTGCCGGACAGGCCGTTCTTGCTGATATTCAGCTTGACGACGCGGTCGTCTTCCTCAAGGTAGGCGCCGGAACACATGGCGAGATACTGGGTTGCGGCGGTATTAATGTAATAGCCGCGCTTCTCATGTTCTCCTTCCAGCAGCACCATGGCCAGAGAACCGCGGGCAAAGCGGCCGTGGAAGACGATTCTGTCCTCATCTTCCTCAATTCTGACCTGATGCCAGGAATCAATGACTTCCTTCACTTCCGGCAATTCGGGAATGGTGTCGAAGGTAGGGGTCACGTCAAGATTGCCCACCAGCCTGCCTTCGCCGAAGGCGGCATTGTCGCCGTCATGGTAGGGATACAGCTTTTCCGCGCGATAGAAGTTGCCGTCCACTTCCATGTAATACATGACCACGCCGTCCTTCTGCTCCACGGTCTTGGCGCAGAGATCCGTGCCGGGCTGCGTTTTCGGATTGAGAAAGGCCCCGAGCAAATCGGAGGCGTACCCGTCCTTCCAGCCTATGCCGCCGGAATGGATCAGATAATGTCCTTCGTCATAGTATTCCACGTTGCAGATGTAGGGAGAGAAGAAGCTTTCCCCAAGCTCCTTGCCGTACTGCCACACCTGTTCAATTTCCATCTTTTCCGTATTGATGCGGTAACGCACGCCACGGGAGAAGTTGTCTCTGTTTCTGATGTACTTTTCCTTTACCTTGGCGCGGTACTGACCATTGTCGAACATCATGATGTCGCCGTCAGGGCAGACCACGCAGGCATGCTGTTCATACTGCCAGTCGAATTTGGACAGATTCCCGACCGGCTTGAAGAAATACTTGTCCACCATTTCTTTCGGCCAGCCCTCGGGATCGCCGATAATCCAGTTCAGCTTGCTGGTTTCGTAGTCGAAGTTGACCACGGCGTCCTGATGGCGCCCGGAAATGGTGATGGTCTTGTTCTTGTCGTTATACCACAGCGCATTGTTGTGGAACCAGTCGTGCGCGTCCTGCGAGCCGGAGCCGGCCACATTCTGCGGCAGGAAGGTCTTGTAATCCCAGGTGCGCAGCACTTCGCCCGTTTCCCTGTCCAGCAGGGCAATCATGTCTTCCACGGTATCGCGCGTGAAATCCTGGGTCAGCGCAAGGATATTGCCGTCCGGCAGTTCCCAGTGGTCATGATGATAGTTTCCGGGCATTCTGTATTCTTTGTAGATCTTGCCCAGAAGATTGAGTTCGACAAGCCCGGTGGGGCAGTACGGCATATGGCAGAAGCGGTGGGAACCGGTCATGATGTTGCCGTTGCGCAAACGCTTGATGTCGAACATCGTGTTCACGGTCAGCAGCCAGCGGATATCGCCCATGTAGTCAAAGCCCATGGGAAGGTTTTTGCCCGCCGGGGTCAGGAACATGAAGTTGTTCCCGAAGTAATCCATTGAAGTATTGATGTTGCGGCAACGGCACACGTCTTCAGGCAGGGGCTGACCCTGAATCTCGAAAACTCTGCCCTCGCCGGTGGAAAGCGACACCGTGACGCGGGTGGGCACGCCTTCATACAGACCTATGACGGGAATGGCATGACTGGTGCCTTCGGGAAAAGATTTTACAATATTTTCCCGATCGTTGCGTTTGCCGTGAAGAGTCATTGTGGGGACGGCAGGCTTGTCCGTCTTGAACAGAATCAGAGCGCACAGAGGATTGATGAAATAGGGGTTGACCAGCACATGGGCCTGAGCCAGAGAAGGCTTCTCCTTCTCGAATGCCGCCAGAAATTCCTTTTCCGCCCGGTTCTGACGGGTGATGAGATGATCCTCATAAGTGTGGATGACTTTGTCGCTCATGAAACACTCCTGTTATCTGCGTTTGGGAAATGCCCCGTCCCTTCTTTGCGTCCGGCCCGTCCGGACGAAAAAATTCAGGCTTTGACCTTTTCTATTTCCTGAACAATCACCGGTTTCTGCTTAAGCCCTTCAAGGCGCGACACCTCCACTCCGTCCTTCATGAACAGCATGGTGGGGAAGCCCTTGACGCCGCAGCGTTCCTTCAAATCCTGATTTGCGTCAAAATCCACGGTGTATATGGGAAAATCCGGGTCCTTGCCGCTGATGTCCTTAAGAACAAAGGACAACATCTTACAGGGGCCGCAGGTCTTGGAATAGAATTCCACCAGCATGGGGCCGGATTTGTCCATGGCATCATAAGCTGCGGTATCAATTTCTTTAATCATCGGAAAAACGCTCCTTTATGGTATGCAGATCCATCCCGGCAGGCTATCCGCGCAGGGATTCGACGTATTTGGAAGCACTGTTCGCAGCAATGGCACCATCGCCGCAGGCCGTGGCAACCTGACGCAGACCTTTCACAATGATATCGCCTGCCGCAAAAATACCGGGGCGGGACGTACACATGGCCGCATCGGTCACAATGCAGCCCGTGCGATCAAGAATGCCGAGATCGGCGCAGAATCCCGCCGTCGGCTCCAGACCGATGTACTCGAACACACCGTCACAGGAGACCGTACGCTCAACAGCATCTTCTTTTGTAGATTTAAAGCGGACGCCTTCCAGTTTATCCGTCCCGAGAAATTCCAGAATGTCCTGATACGGATATACCGTCACGTTGGGCATGGCGCGCAGTTTGTCGCAGGCCGAAGGATCGGCGGTAAGATCGAACATGGTGACGACGGTGAGCTTATTCACGATTCCGGCAAGATAAATGGATTCCTCCACAGCGGAATTTCCTCCGCCGATGACCACGACATCCTTACCCCTGTACTGTGCGCCGTCGCATACGGCGCACCAGCTTATGCCTGCCCCGGCATGAGCCTCCTCTCCGGGAACCCCCAGCCGGCGGGGCCTGGTTCCGGTGGCGATAATCACGGCACGCGCCTCATAGACCGTGCCCTCTTCCTCGCAGATCACCTTTTTCACTGCGCCTTCATCCCGAATGGCCAGTACGGTCTTATACTCGAATTCCGCCCCTGCTTCCTGCGAATGTTCGAACATCTTGATGGCGAGTTCCGCCCCGTTGATGACGCCGAAACCGGTGTAGTTGGCAATTTCATTGGTGTTGATGATCTGGCCGCCCGGCGCAAGCTTATCCAGAACCAGAGTTTTCATATTGGCCCGCACGGCATAAATGGAGGCCGTAAGCCCTGCGGGGCCGCCGCCAACAATGACGATGTCATATGAATTCATGGAAGAAGTCCTTTATCTTTTCTTTCAGACAGTGAAAAACCGGGAGCCGGGGTATGCCCGCCTCCCGGCGAAACTCAGAAGAGCAGCATGGCAAGGGGAATGCCGACAACAACGACAATACCGGCAATGAGTACGGAAGAAATCACGCTGTACCTCACGATGACCGGAGGAGTCAGCCATTCCGAATTGCCGAAGAGAATTGCCGCAAAGGGCGAGGCCGCAGGCGTACATGCCGCAATAAGTACCGCGTAGATGAAGCAGGCCAGCAGCGGGCCGGCATCCACGGCAAAGGCGTTGCACATGGCAAGCAGCACGGGAGTAAGAACCAGACCGAGCATGACGGAGTTGCTGAAGTTGGTAAGCAGTATCCCGAGGACAACGCAGGCAATGATCAGAGGTACATACCCAAAGCCCTGAAGCAGATCCCGCAGGAAATATTCCATGAATACGGTCAGATTCGTACTCTTGCCCGTCATGGCGTCGCCCAGAAGCATGGCCACGGCAATCAGGAAGAAAATACGCCAGGGATACACGGAAGCCGTCTCGCTGATATCAGCAATGGGACGCCCGTTGATACGCAGGAACCCGACGAGAAGAATGGAAGCAACAGGGGCGAGCAGCATGTTCTGCGTGAGGAAAGCCCCCACCGGGTTATCCTTGCCGATGAATCCGGGCAGAAGCAGCCAGGCGGCAAACATGGCAAAGGCTGCAATGATGCCTTTCTGCTGGCCGGTCAGCGGTTCAAGAGGATCCTTCTGAAGAATCTCCCGGCTCAGCGCCCGCAGGGGAGAAACATCCACGCGGAAGACAAAGCGCATCATGAAAATGAGCGCGGCAATGGACGTGAATGAGATAATCATGGCAAAAGCCAGATATACCGCAGGATTCATATCGGGAGCATTCATTTCCGGATTGGTTGCGGCAATATTCCAGACGTTTGCCAGAAGATTGAAGGCGCCGGTTTTGAACGGGTCGGAGGCAAAGGAACACAAAGCCATGATGACCACATACACCAGCATGATGGAGACGTATTTGTCCCCGCGTTTGAAGCCGGTTTTTTCAAAAATTTCATACAGTACCGGCCACATGACGAAAATTGCGATGGTCTGATCGAAAAACGCCAGCAGATAGGTGCCCGCGAGCAGCACGGCGGTAAATGTCCACGGGCGGCCGATAATGAATTCGCGGTGCATAATCCAGCGCGCTATCCAGGAGGATATATTACTTTTTATCAGCGTGGTGGCAAAAAAGATGGCGAAAAAGATCATGCCCACCAGAGGATTCCCGAGGAAAGAACGGAGAACCACGGGAGCCGGAGCAAAGCCGCTGAATGCCAGCACGAGTATCCCCATGAAGCACGGCCACAGCGTATCCACGCAGGCCCACAGGTACACAACACCAAGGAAGATGCCGAGGGTGATCATCCCCATGTCGGTAACGGCTACCAGCACGCCTCCGTCAACCTGCGGAAAGCCGGCCGCAAGCAACGCATCATTGGCGGGAACAACAATGGAAAGATTCGGCCAGTAAGCACCCGAAAGCATGATTGCCATGCCCACAACTGTGTGGATAATGGTGGAAAGGGGCCAGTTTTTCTGCGGCATAACTCCTCCGGAAAACCACGGGCGCGGCCGCGCGGGAAATACGTTTTCAGGAAATGGGTATTGCTTCGGACAGGAAACACATGCTTGATCTTACATCATATCCAAGTGAAAAATAAAACAAGTATAAACTATAAAACCTCATTTTCCCATTTCCCGACGGAGGAATACCGGTAAACAGGGGGAGCCGTTTCCGCTTCAAGGCTTGGTACGCCATAATAAAAGGGAATATATGAATTTATTCTCAATCAATCCGGAAATCCCCCCGCGCAGGAGAACGCGACACTTCAGGGGGAAACATTTCAGAAAGCAGAGTGTCGAAAAAACAAGG
>DWXS01000041.1 GCA_019119045.1 Candidatus Mailhella merdavium
CCAATTAGGCGGGGTTCGGCTTGATAAGATCTATAAAGATACCGTAAGTGGTAAGGACATGGAGCGACCTGAACTGAAAAAATGTATAGAATCTCTTATAAAAGGAGATATATTGCATGTTCATAGTATTGACAGGCTTACAAGGAATCTAAGAGATCTTTTAAAATTTCTTGAAGAAATGGAAAGTAAAGGAATAACAGTTATATTTCATAAGGAAAAATTGACTTTTGCAAGTGATACTACGCCATTTCAGAAATTACATCTGCAAATTATAGGTGCTGTTGCTGAATTTGAAAGAAGCTTTATTCGTGAACGACAACGAGAAGGAATAGCGATTGCAAAAACAAAAGGTAAGTATAAGGGAAGAAAAGCGACGCTTTCTGATGAACAGGTCAGAGAAATTTCGGGAAGGGTAAAAAATAAGGAACGTATAGCCAGAATTGCTCATGAATACGGCGTCTCCAGGCAAACTATATATCGTTGTCTTCGTGCCCGCTGTCGCTATATCGGCGGAGGTAGAAATGAGTATTCTTTTTCGGAAGAGAAAAATTTATCGGACAGGGGGGCAAACGAGTTGACAAATCTCCAGTCGTTGGGGTAAAAGTCACCTTGTGATTGACATTGTCTCAATGAAGTGTACCCTATTTGTAAGAAAGCGTAAAAGAAATATTTATAAGGATATAAAGAAGATTATAAATATAAGCAAGAAGTTCTCTCTGGTATATATCTGATGGAGTCCCGAGAGGCTTTTTCCTCATTGAATTTGAGGAAGATAAGATCAAATTGTTGAAAATATTGAGATATTGGTTCGAGCAGTAAATCGGTAGAAAAAGCTTCCGGTCTGCCGATTGATTTTGACGGGTTTTTCTTTTTTAGCCCGTCGTTTGTAGCCTGCAATGGGCTGCTTATATAAGCGCGTTGCGCTTCCGCTTTTTGGGCGGGTCTAAGGTCGTAAGCATGATTGCTTGACGACCTGTTGGTGTTTGTGCAATCTTTACCCGAACCAATAAATTCTTTCTTTTTTGTCGCGGATTCACGTCTGGGGAAGTGTTGTGCCTGCTGTAAGGCATAGCTCAATGTGTCGGCTCTGCCTTATGCCGTATCTTCTCCTGTGCCTAAACCGGAAGCGTTTTTATGCAGGACTTTTTGCGCGCGTGTCGCCGTTTTTTCGGCTACGCTTTTTTTTTCAGTCTGTTTATTAATATATTACAGCTGACCTTCTCCATTTACATGCTTCAGGTATATGACAAGGTGTTGACCAGCTTCAGCTTGTCTACCCTTGCCGTTATTACCATTGCTGCATTGATCTGTCTTGCCGTCATGGCTTTGCTGGAATGGATTCGCTCTCGTCTTCTGGTTCGCGCTGGAATTGAGTTTGACTTTCTGCTGGGAGAGCGTGTGCTTAAACAGAATCTCCTGAGGGCGGTTTCCCCAAATTCGGGAATACAGCGGGAAGGACAGGGAACTCTGCGGGATGTGCAGATATTGCGGAATTTTCTGGGAGGAAATGCAGTATTTGCTTTTTTTGATGTACCCTGGATGCCCATTTATTTTATTCTGATTTTTATTCTTCATCCCATGCTGGGTATGGTAGCCGTAAGTGGCGGCATTATAGTTTTTATTTTGGGTTTTATTACAGAACGTCTGACTCGAAAACGTCTGGAGAATGCCTCCCGCATTAATGCTCATGCAGCCGCATTTACGGGTGCTGCCGTTCGCAACGGCAGTATTGTACGTGCTATGGGAATGATAGCAAACGTAAGCGGACGTTGGCGTAAAATGAACGATCTTGTCATTCGTCTGCAGACACGGGCCAGTCGCAGCGCAGGGCTGATTCATGCAGTGAGCAAGGCTCTGCGTGTGGGATTACAGGTAGCCATTTATGCCGTAGGCGCGTATCTCACCGTGACGCATGTCTCTACGGCCGGAGTCATGATCGCTGCTTCCATCGTCATGGGGCGGGCTCTGGCTCCTCTGGATCAGGCCATGGCTACATACAGACAGTCTCTGGAAGCCAGAGAAGCGTATAGACGGCTTGAGTCTCTCTTTAATAATCCGCTGGAACCTCCCTCCATGGAGTTGCCCGATCCCGTTGGGGAACTCTCTGTGGAAGGATTGTATTTTTCTGTCGGGGATCGGCAGATTATTAAAAACGTTTCTTTTCGCATGCCTGCCGGTCAATCGCTTGCGATCATCGGACCCAGTGCGGCAGGTAAGTCCACGCTGTGCAAGCTGTTGCTCAACATATGGACGCCGCTGGCCGGTAAAGTCCGTATTGACAGGGCGGATATTGCTTCATGGGACTCTGAGAAGCTGGGGCCTCATATTGGTTATCTTCCGCAGGATGTGGAGCTTTTTTCCGGTTCGGTTGCGGAGAATATCGCCAGGCTTGGGGCTGTGGATTCGCAGAAAGTCATTCGTGCTGCGCAGCTTGCCGGAGTTCATCATATGATTCTCGCCCTTCCCAGAGGCTACGATACGCAGATCGGCGAATATGGAGCGACGTTGTCTGGAGGGCAACGTCAGCGTATAGGGCTGGCCCGCGCATTGTATGGCGATCCCAGAATTATAGTTCTGGACGAGCCTAATTCCAATCTGGATGAAGAGGGCGAGGCATCGCTTCTCCAGGCCATTGTCAATCTCAGGAAGCTTGGTTCCACAGTGGTGCTGGTGACGCATAAGCCAAATATTCTTTCTATCGTGGATAATATCATGGTCATGCAGGATGGGCAGATTGTCCTGTGTGGTGCCCGTCAGGAAGTTTTAGAGAAACTTGCGGAATTGCAGCGTAAACAGCGGGAACAGGCGGAGCGGGCACGGCTTGTTCAGGAAGCTCTGGAAAAAAAGCGTGAGGCAGGAAGCAGGTCAGGAGACAAAGTTGTCGGACCGCAGAATGCGAGCGAAAAAGACAGGGGAGATCTTCCCGCCGGAGAAGCTGCCCATGCGTGAACTCAAATCGAAAGGACAGTATGCCGGCCGGGATGATGAGGCACAGCTGATCTTTGCACAAAAGGAACTTAAGGGATCGGCCGTCACAACAATGAACAAGCCTCGGGGAAAACGAAATACTGATGATGTGGAGGACCCCGGGCATATCATCCGGCAGGGACTGCTGATCATCATACTCTTTTTTGGAGGAATGGGGCTTTGGGCCGTATTTGGGCAGATCACCGGAGCGGTGGTCGCACCCGGGAAAATAAAGATCGAGAGTGAACGCAAGACGGTACAGCATCTGGAAGGCGGTATTGTTGAAGCTATTCTGGTACGGGAGGGGCAGGAGGTCAGCGAGGGCCAGCCGCTCATCGTTCTGGAATCAGTACAGGTGGATGCTTCCACCAACATGCTCCGCAAACAGCTGGTAACACAGCAGGCCGCTCAACTGCGGGCTGAGGCGGAGAAAACGTTGAGCCGGGAACTTATCTGGCCGGAGGAGCTGCGGCAGACGGCACGACAGGCGCATTGCGAGGATGTGCTGGACAATGAGTATCTGAATTTTCAGGCCAGGGGAGAAGCTCTGCGCGGACAGATTTCCCTTCTTGAAGCGCAACTTGCCCAGGTGGATGCTCAAATTCTGGGCTTTGAGGATCAGATTAAGGCGGAAAACAGAATAATCGGAACACTGCAGGAAGAACTTAAAGCCAAGCGGCAGTTGTTTGACGAACGCTATATTGAAAAATCACAGATTCTGGAGCTGGAACGTACACTGGCTACTCATGAAGGTAGTCGAGGCAGTATGCGGCAATCGGTGGCCGAGGCAAGACAGCGGAGCGCGGAACTGCAGCTCCGGATTGAGGATCTTAAGAATCGTTTTGTGGAGCAGGCCACCGCGGAAGTGAATACTCTGCAAAATGAAATTATCCAGACAAGGGAACGCATCCGACCGCTGGAAGATGCACGAAGCCGGCTTCAGATAGTTGCTCCGGTAGCAGGAAGGGTTGTTGACCTCAAGGTGCATTCACGGGGCGGGGTGGTTCGGCCCGGCGAACCTCTTATGGACATCGTGCCGGAAGATAATCCTCTTATTGTCGAAATACAGGTTCCGGTCAATAAAATTGCCGATATCCACATCGGGCAGGAAGCCATGGTACAGCTTGACGCCTTTGATGCCCGTCTGGTTCCGCATCTGACAGCCAGAGTCACCTATGTTTCGGCTGACCGTCTGGAAGAACATACCAGCGCTGGAACCATGCCCTATTATCTCTGTTATGTGGAAATCGATCCCGAAAGCCTGAAAAAGGAGCAGGTATATCTTGCTCCCGGTATGCCTGCCACAGTCTTCATAACCACAAAAAAACGATCCGTCCTTTTCTATATGCTGGAACCCCTTCTTAAAAGCTGGGACAGGGCATTGCGGGAGTAATATATGAAAAGCTCAGGCCATACCGCAGTCCTATTGATGAGTTTGCTGCTGTTTGCAGTTCCTGTGCCAAGTCGGGGCGTTTCGTTTGCCGTTCTGTATCCGGATGTGCGCTATGAAGGCAGAGAACTCACGGAGAGCGGCGAGTTGCAGGTGGAACTCCAGCTCATGAACGGGAACTTTTTTTCACTGCGACAGGTATTTGCTCCTCGTGGAGGCAGAGCTGTTACGCAGAATTTTACCGGGAAATGGAGACAGGTGGAACATGGTGCGTTGCTGCTGCTGACGAATATGAATGGTCTTTCTCTTCGTCTCAATGTCGGAGGAGCGGGAAATCTGTATGGAGAATTTTTCTGCAATGCCACAACTCCGCCAGCATCACTCGCCTTGAAACAAGTTGCAGAGCCTCTTCGTCCTTTTGTGCTTATGGGGAGGCTGGAGCGCTCTGGAACAGGGGAAGTCTCTTTAACGGACAGTGGCACGGGGCAGGTATTTTCCCCCGTAGGCGGCAAGTCCCTGAACGCTCTTTCTGAGAAAGAAAACGCTCTTTTTATTGATGCTGTGGTCTCTTTTGAAGGGAAGCATATGCTTCTTGAAAAAATACGAAGTATGTCCCGCACCTTTCCGGAAGGACTGGCAGATTCAAAGGGCATTTCGGACAATTTTGATCTGGCCGGCTTTGTAGACGGGCAAACCTGGTTTCTTCCACCCCAGATCGGCGTTGAAAAAGCTACTTGTATATTCAGTGATATGAAAGAAGGAAAAGGTTCTCTGGAAGTAAGCGGACCTGGATTGCATTTTGTTGTGGATATCACGGAGCAGCCGGGACGGAGGCTGGAGTTAAGTATTGGCGATCGGAATGTCAGAATGCTGCGTGCGGCAGGTTTTGAAAGTATGCTGGAATATTTTTTCGGCGAATATGTCTGGTCGCGGGAAGGAAATGCTCTGGCTCTGGCGCGGCCGGACGGAGAATACGGCATGCTGCTTGAACAGGTACGTTTTTGAGGAAACGGGGGAATAGGTCGTGTGCATAGCTCCGCTGATGACAAAGAAGAAAATCGAAAAGGCATGCCTGTTTTGTATAGTCGCGTGTATTTTTTTCCTTGGAGATTCAGATGCTGAAGGCTCGGAGAAAAAAATCTTCACAATGAAACAGGCGGTCGAGCGTGCGCTGAAGGCCAATCCCGGCGTAGAGGCTAAGGTTCTGATGCTTGAGCAGGCCAGGAGGAACGTCGGCGTGGCGCAAAGCTACTTCTGGCCCCGTGTTTCTCTGGTTGGTAACGCCAGCCGCCTTCAGAACGATACGGACAGCTCGGCTTACAGCAGCGATGAATATTCAAGTGATGTCCGTTCCTGGGGAACGCGAGTTTCCCTTTCTCTGTTTGCCGGCTTTGCTCATTTGAATAATCTTCAGAAATCAAAAATCTCCGTGGAAGTAGAAGAGGCCCGCAAACAGCAGGCAGAGCTTGAGCTTGTATGTAATGTTCAGTTGCAGTTTTTGCAGTTGCTCAAATGTCGCGAGGATCTTCAGAGTGCAGAAGGTGCAGTTGAGCGTCTTCAGACCCAGCTTGCAGCTGCTGAGGAGTTTGTCCGAGTAGGAATGGCTCCGTATGTGAATGTACTCCAGAATAAAACGGAACTTTCCCGCGCCAGACAGCAAGTGATCAGAGTGCGCAATGATATCCGCAATGCTGAAGTGCAGCTTAACAGATATCTCGGCTTTTCTCCTGATGAAGCCGTGCAGTATGTGGGACGGCTTGAGGATTTTCATGGCGGCAGGGAACCTTCGGAAGAAAAGGCCATTGAAAGTGCGGTACTGCACAGGCCGGATCTGATTGTGGCCCGCAAGTCCGTGGAAGTGGCATACAAGGATATGCATGTGGCAATGGGCAGATTCCTGCCACAGGTGGATATCACATATGACAATATGCACAGTTCCAGAAACTATGACAGCCGTCGTTACAAGGATTATGACCGCGATTACTGGTCTCTTGGGCTGAATTTTTCCTGGGAGCTGTTTTCCGGGGGAGAAACAAGCTTTGCCTCCATGGCGGAACGCAAAAGAGCGCAGGCCCTGCAAAAGGAATATGAAGAGGCAATGTCCGGTGCCCGTGCCGATGTCATTCGCGCGCTGCTGGATATTGGAGCTGCCCGTGAGCTGATTGATACAGCGCGCATAGGAGTGGAAGCCGCACGGGAAAGTTACGCCATGGCCAGCAAAAGATACATGACCAGTACCGGTACGATTACCGAACTTCTGGATGCACAGCTCCGCCTGACCCAGGCTGAAAACGACGCAAGTCAGGCCCTGGCTGAATATCACAGTGCGCGAGCCAGACTCTATTACAATATCGGACGGGAAAACCCAGGGCTTGAATAGTCGCTGCGGAGGGCTTCCATGGAAAATACGGGAGAGCGTTATTTGCCGGAATACGATGGAGACTGGACTCTTGAGCATGTCCACAGATACCTGGTGGCCTGTGAATTTGCAGGAGGAAAGGATGTCCTCGATGTAGCATGCGGTGAGGGATACGGCAGTGCCATGCTGGCTGCCGTGGCCGGACATGTGACCGGTGTGGATATTGATGAGGAGGCTGTAGATGGTGCTGCGCTTAAATATCAGATGGGAAATCTTGTGTTTCGTCGGGGAAACATCACCTCAATTCCCATGGCAGATGAAAGCGTAGATATTGTCGTCTGTTTTGAGACGGTTGAGCATGTTGCCGAGCAGGATGCCATGATGCTTGAAGTCAGGAGAGTACTCCGGCCGGGCGGCCTTCTTTTCATATCTTCGCCGGATAAGAGAGAATACAGTGATCTCCCTGATTTTCATAATGAATTCCATGTGCGGGAATTGTATCGGGATGAATTTGAGGCACTGCTTCGCAGACACTTCACCCGCTTTCAGGTGGCGGGGCAGCGGGTTCTCTTCGGTTCTGTCATGGGAACGGAAATTCAGGGGGGCAATTTTTTTACCTGGGATAAGGACGAGGGCAAGCAGAAGACTCAGGGGCTCTCCCATGCGGAATATCTTGTTGCCGTTGCCGGAGATGGAAATCTTCCATCACTACCCTGTGGAATATTCAGAACTTCTCTGGAACGAAGCAACAGGGTTCGCTGGCTGAAGGAACATCTTGATGGAGCATGGCTGCGTATTGAAGATCTGGAACGCCGTCTGAAAGAAGCGGAGGATGCAATCAGCTTTCTTGAGCCGAGGTATCGTGAGGGAGAGATTGCTGCGCAAAAACTTCATGAAGCGGAGGACAAGATCCGTCGGATGGAACGCTCCTGCTCATGGCGCATGACAAAGCCTTTGCGTTCAATCCGCAGAGGTCTGAAGAAGCTGAAAGCTGGCTGGAACAGGCCGAAATCTCCCTCTGTACAGGCTCCGCTTTCTTCTTCCTGGCCGCCAGACGTGCGGGCTTTAAGGATGGAACTGTCTTTTTCCCGAACGGAGCCGGTGCAGCACCCTCCGAAGCTGGGTGTATTTCTGCATATGTTTTATCCGGAACTTACGGATGAAGTTCTGGCTTGTCTGAACAATCTGCCTCCGGCGGATATTCATATCTCCACTGATACGGA
Organism: Candidatus Mailhella merdavium; assembly: GCA_019119045.1. GTDB lineage: Bacteria > Desulfobacterota > Desulfovibrionia > Desulfovibrionales > Desulfovibrionaceae > Mailhella > Mailhella merdavium. The sequence goes on from DWXS01000041.1 coordinate 7,940, forward strand.
AGAAAAGCAGGCAGAACTGCACGGACGTTTTCGTGCTGCAGGTTATGACGCGAATATCCGAATTTGTCCCAACAAAGGCTGGGATATTGCTCCGTTTATTGTGGGCTTTGGAGATATCATTCCAGAATATCCTCTTATTTTGCGTCTGCATTCCAAGCGGTCTGTGCATATGGCGGAACAGCACGGTGAGCGGTGGCGTGCCATGCTGTATGCCTCTCTGGCCGGATCTCCAGAGAGGGTAAATGCAATTCTGCATGCGTTTGAGGCGGAACCTCTGCTGGGCATGGTATGTCCACCAATCTATCCCTACTATGCCAATGCCGTTCACTTCGGGGGAAATTACGCACAGATGCGGGATATTTTGGAAGGCTTCGACATCCATGTCACGCCGGATACGGTCATAGATTTTCCCATGGGTTCTATGTTCTGGTGCCGCCCGCAGGTATTGAAGCCCTGGCTGGAAAAAAAATTTACCTATGAAGACTTCGCTCCTCTTGCTGAGGACGTGCGCGACAGCAGTCTGGCACATTCCATGGAGCGTCTGTTCTTTTTCGGATGTGGAATTGCCGGCTATCGCTGGGCCAGATTGCCGGATTGAATTTCCCCGGGAAAGTTGTGGGGAACATTGAAGCCTCGCAGAGGTATGAGCGGAAAGTATCCGTTGCTCCATGGAGATGCCATGTTCGTTTTTACTTCCTGTACCAATAATTATCTTCCCAAGGCCAGAGTCCTGGCTTCCTCACTGAAGACCTTTCATCCGGACTGGACTTTTTGTCTGCTGCTCGGCGAGGCGGCTCCCGAGGGGTTTGATTTGTCTTCAGAACCATTTGATCGAGTTGAATTTTTTGATCAACTTGGGATCATGAATTATAGATCCTGGCTGTTCCGTCATCGGGTTGTGGAAATATGTACGGCAGCCAAGGGGCCCGCGCTGTATCATTTTCTGGTTGAGGAGAGGCATGAAAGGGTCATGTATCTTGATCCGGATATCATGGTCTGTAACTCCCTGACGCCTCTGGAAGCACAGCTTGATGACAACGATATTTTACTGACGCCGCATTTGCTTACTCCCCAACCCACGAAAATGGCCATTGAGGATAATGAGATTGCAGCATTGCAGCATGGTGTGTTCAATCTCGGCTTTCTTGCCGTAGCGCGGCGCGGACAGGGATTGAGCTTTGCCAGGTGGTGGCGTGATCGTCTGCTTGACTACTGCCATGACGATATTCCCCGGGGATTGTTTACTGATCAACGCTGGTGCGATCTGGCTCCCTCTTTTTTTTCCAGATTATGGATTGTCCGGGATTATGGATGCAATACGGCATCATGGAATCTCACGGAACGTGTTATCACCCGCGATGACGGGGGAATATTCAAAGTTAACGGAGAACCGTTACGGTTTTATCATTTTACCGGATATGATTCAGGTGCCGGCAGATATATGACGGCAAAATATGCTCCGACAAATTCTCCGGTTTTTGACTTATGGAATGAATATGGCCGCAGGCTCGAGGTATCGGGACAGAAGTCGCTGGGCAGTATGGCCTGGTCATACTCATATTTTGAAAACGGTGAACCGATCACGGATCATATGCGTCAGCTTTATCGGCAAAGAGCCGATGTGCAGGCGGCCTTTCCCGATCCTTTTGCCTCTCCGGGCTACCTGGAATGGTATCGCGCGGATCAGTTCCCGGAAGCATCACGAAAAATAAAAAAAGGTATCCGACGCGTGCGCCTGATGATGCGCAAGGCTGTAACCGAACATGGAGGAATACTGCCTCTGGCACGGGATATTGCGGGGAAATATCTGACTTCCGGCCGGCAAAATCATTCCGTGGAAGTCGATAACTCAACACTGCCGCTTCAGGAGTATGCTCTGCCGCAGTTGGAAGATACGTTGAAGTCTCCCCGTGACAGAGAGGTTTTGGGGCGTCTGATCCCCCGTGAGGCAGAACCTGTGCTGCTTGTCGAGCATGACTGGGGAGGAGGCGCAGCCCGATATATTGAGGAAAGAGCAAGCTCCCTGCTGCAGGAAGGACATGCAGTGATGCGTCTGAAATATTCTCTGTCCGAGAAAAGACTTGAACTGCTGTTCATGTATCATGGGAAAAGAGCAAGATATGCGCTTGATCAGATTTTATCCCTTTCCGATGTTCTTTTTTCTTCCCTGTCGGCAGTCGTACTCAGTGAGGTAGCAAGCTGGTTTCCCGATGAAGTTGATTGCGCCTGCGGGGAAGAGACTATGCGCAGGGTATCGGGAGCAATACGTGATATTGCTGCTGTGGCTCAAACACATAACGCAACTCTGGAAGTACTGTTTCATGACTTCTATGCCGTGTGTCCGCGCATAAACTTCGTCCGGGACGATAGGCCCTGCCCAGCTCCGCAGGACTGCTCTCATTGCGATGTCTGTCTGAAGCATGGTGGAACGGTGCAGTGGAGAAGTGCATGGCAAAGTGTTTTGAGTCAGGCCCATACGGTTACATTTTTTTCAGAAAGTTCCCGGCGAATAATCGAACAGTTTTTTGTGTTGCGAAAAGAACAGGTAATGGTTCAGCCGCACAGTCTTTCTTCGTATGCCCTCCGTCCTGTACGGATATCCACCGCAGGACCGATGCGTATTGCCGTGGTAGGCGTCATCGGCAGACACAAGGGCAGTAAAATTATTGTAAAATTGGCAAAATTACTTAAACAGCGTCGACCCGATGCAAGCATAATAGTTTTTGGGACTCTTCAGACCGGAGATACACCTAAAAACATTCGTATCCTTGGAAAATATGCTCGCGAAGAGCTTTCTCTGCTGTTTGAGCGCGAGCAGATATCAGCAGCGGCCTTTACTTCTATCTGTCCGGAAACGTTCAGTTATGTTGCGCATGAAATTGCGGCGATGTGTGTGCCTCTTGCATCATTTAACCTTGGCGCTCAGGGGGAGCTTGTAGCCGGTCTCGGAGAAAAGGGGCGACTGGCCAGGGCGGTAACGGCAGAGGCACTGCTGGAGGCTCTCATCGAGCTGGATGATTTACGAAAGAGAGGTAACGGGGACTCGTAACCACTCCGGATCGTCCGCAGCCTGTGGGGCGTCTCAGGCAGATCATGGCGAAGCGAATAACGGCAGATTGTTTTATGTATGGGGAAGGAGGTTTGTATGACCCTTCATATGGATACATTGGCATATCGGGAACTTGGCGTCGCCACAAACGTATTTCGAGTGCGAGCTCAGGCCTTGAATCTGACGGCTGGCGCTCTGGATGCTTCGTTTGTTGATTTTGTCAGGGAGCTGAACAACATCTCCGGCCGTATCCTGGTGATGGGGAAGGGGGCGAGTGATTGCGCCGCCAGACATACGGCGCATATGCTGGCTTTGCACGGGACTCCTGCTCTGTATATGGCGTTGGATGTTTTCCGCGACAATGCTGCCTGGATATTTACGCCAGGTGATGCCGTATTGGCTTTTGCTGACGGAAAAGACGAACATTTTCTGGAAGAAGTGTCTTTTTCCGTGTCTCTTCGCAGAATTCCTTTGTTCGTGGTTGCCTGCCATGAAGACAGTGTTCCCCCGGAGGCACGCCGAGTTCTGTGTTTACCGGAGGGGACAGGTTCCACCTCTAACGAAAATTTTGCTTTGCCGCTGGTCGCCATGGCTCTGGGTGACGCGCTGGCTTTGGGACTCATGCGCCGCAAGGGTGTAGATGAAAATATCTGCCGGACAACAGAAGTGCTTGGAAGCGGACGCTTCAGGCGCGTCGGGGATATCATGCGCGTGGGAACAGAGTTGCCGCTTCTTCCAGCGGATGCAACACTTGGAGAGGCTCGCCTGCTGCTTCGCAGACATGCTCCCTGTGTTGTGGGCGTTTTGAAAAGACAGCGTCTGTCAGGGGTGATTTCTGATGCCGATTTTCGGCGTATTGGAAAGAAGCTGGAACTCGATGTTCCGGTAACCAGAGTTATGCGTGCGCCTACTGTAACGTTGCGGGAAGATACTTTTGTCGTGGAAGCCCTGCGCATGTTGCGGGAAAGCGGGGCGCCGGCATTATTTGTTTTGCGGGAGCGGCATCCCGTCGGACTGGTTGATCCTTATGATTGTTTGAGAGCCTGACGTGTTGGAGGAAAACGGCGATACCGAATCTGTCGGAAACGATACCGCCCCTTTCCCAAAATCAGGCTTTTTGCGTGCGGGCGGCTGCGATCAGCGCATCCATGAGCGCACGGATATTGGAGGACAGTTTCTTGCCTTCGGGGCTGTCCGCCACATTGCCGTTTTCGTCAAAGGCGGCGGAAAAGGCGTTGGAAAAGACTTCCGGCTTGTTCAGAACCCGCAGATCGAGATAGACGCAGCTCTGGCGCAGATGATACTGGGCTCGGGAAGTTCCCATGCCGCCGCCTGCGCCCATGATGGCCGCATATTTTCCGGCCTGCGGGCTGTCTTCTTCGCGGGAAATCCAGTCCAGAGCGTTTTTCAGGGCAGGAGCCATGGAGTAGTTGTATTCCGGACAGGCCAGTACAAAGGCGTCGGCTCGTCTTGCCTGTTCGATAAGACGCAGCGCGCTTTCCGTCTTTTCCCGATCTTCGGCATAAAAGGGAAGATCGGAAATATCCGCTATGCTGAGCTTCGCCCCGTCGGGCAGAGAGGCGGCCGCGCAGCGCAGCAGCCCCATATTGCGGGAGCTGGCCCGCAAACTTCCGCAGATACCGAGAATGTTGAGCTTGTTCATGGAAAACTCCTTGTATGCTCTTCATATAGGCATGAAGGAAGACAATGGCCAGAGGTGTTTCTTCTTTCTCATCCGCCTATGCTGGTCATGGTGCGTCTGGCGACTTCGTTTCTGCGTTTTGCCAGAATATCCGCTCCGACGGGTTTGCGTGTCACGGCTTTTTCCACAATGCGCCGCACAAGTTCGAGACGTCTTTCTTCAGGAATATCCGTCCGGCGAAGAAGGGGAAGAAGGGCGTATTCTCTGTCGTCGAACAGGCAGGTACGGAGCCGCCCGTCCGAGGTCAGGCGAAGACGGTTGCAGGTTGCGCAGAAGTGACAGGAAAGCGGAGTGATCAGGCCGAAGCGTCCCCGGGTTCCGAGAATGGGATACATGGTGGCCGGGCCGTCCAGGGCGGAATTGTTGACCGCAGGACCCAGTTTGACGAGCTTTCCGGCAGATTCAAGAATTTCCCTGGCGGGCCAGTATGTCGAGTCGCTCCACAGGGTGCCTTCGCCCATGGGCATGAATTCGATGAAGCGCACGTCAAGGCCGCGATCGGCCGCAAGAGCGAGAAAATCCGGAAGTTCGTCGTCATTCACGCCGCGCATGGCCACGGCGTTGATTTTCAGAGGCACGTCATGATGCTGGAGCGCGTCCAGCGCGTCCAGAACTCTGGGCAGAAGATCGCGCCCCGTCACGGAGGCGAAACGTTGCGGCTTCAGACTATCCAGAGAAAGATTGACGCGCACCCCCAGTTCCTTGAGCAGCTGGGCATGAGGGGCAAGCATGACGCCGTTTGTGGTCAGGCGCAGATCCAGTTCCGGGTGAGCCGTGCGCAGGCGGGTCAGAAACTCGGGAAAGCCCTTGCGTACAAAGGGTTCTCCTCCGGTGAGGCGAACCTTGCCCACCCCCAGAGGCACGAGCAGATCGACCAGTTTTTCCATTTCCTCATAGCGCATGACCCGTTCATGCGGAATGAAGCTGTTGTCCACGCGGCAGTAACGGCAGCGCAGATTGCAGCGATCCGTTACGGAGAGGCGCAGGTAATGGATTTCCCGTCCGAAGGAATCGCGCAGAGGCGAAGAAGGGTTGTCCTGCAAAATGCTGTCTCCTGACAAACTGTATATAGGGAAGACCTATTGCCTGAGCGTCACGGGCATACCGTTTTCCGTAAGCGCCGGGAGCTTGATGATCTGGGGCGTAAGTCCCTTCAGGCGGGTCTTGCTGTTGTTGTACAGCAGGAATTTGGTGGTTTCGTAAAAATCATTCATGGCCTGACGCATATTCTGCGCGCGTTCCGTATCTTTTTCCAGAAGATTTTCCAGTACGGGGGCGTCCAGTTTATAAAGTGACTCCGGTGTATTGCGGTAGACATACCCGTCTTTGACAAGCATGTGGAGGGTGTTTTCCGCAATAAAGACCATGGACGTTTCGTCGTTGCCCGGAGCAAGCATGTCCCTCCCCAGGGTGCTGTTTCTGAAGGGGATGCCGGCAAGGGATGCCAGCGTGGGAAAAATATCCAGCTGCGAGTGGGGGGCATCGTCCCGGCCGGGGGGAATCTGACCGCCCGGAGCGTAGAGCAGGAGCGGAGTGTTCCATGCCTGAAGGGAGCAGGCCAGATAGGCGGGAGAGGCGAAGGTCGGCGCGTGATACAGGCCGTGATCCCCGAAAATGGCAAAGATGGTGTTCTTGAACCAGGGCTGTTTTCCCGCCTCTTCAAAGAAACGGCGCAGAGAAAAGTCGGAAAAGCGCAGGGACTGAAACTCTTCCGCACTGTCAAAGCCATAATAGAGGATTTGTTCAGGAGAGGGATCGGGCGGAAGTTCATATCCGTCGCGCTGGCTCGGAATGGTATAGGGGCGGTGGAAGGATGCCGTTTGAATGACAGCTGCAAAGGGTTTGCTGCTTTTGCTGAACATCTGGACGGATTCCTTGAACAGATCAAGGTCGGCCACGCCCCATACGTCCATATTGGGGGCTTCCCACGCGCCTTCTTCCTGAAGCTGTATATCTCCGACGTTATGCTGAATAAGTCCGCGCACATTGGCCCAGCTTGCGCTTCCGCCGATATTGTAGAACTTTTCGTAGCCTTCGAGTTCATTGAACACTATGGCCTGATCCACCATATGCGGATTGCGGGACGAAGTGCCTCCGGCAAAATTGACATCCGGCAGGCCGGTGAGCGTGTTGAATATGCCGCGCGCCGTGGGTCGGGTCGGGGAATAGAAGTTGGGATAATATCTGCTTTTTGCGGCAAGTTCCTTCAGGAAGGGCGTAGGTTCCACGAAATCCTTGCCCGGATAGGCGGGAGCAAGCGAAGTCTTGGGCCATGCCATGGATTCCATGAGAATGATCACAAAATTCGGACGTTTTTCCGGCGGCAGAGGCGTGGTGGGGACATAGAGCCTCGCGTAGGAAATGTCATTACAGTTTGTGATGGGTTCCGGAGTCATGCCCAGCCATGTTGCCATGCGGGGATAGGCCGCCAGAGCCGCCTCGCAGTCCGGGCGGACGGCTTCCGCTCCGCGTCTGGTGTCGTAGAGGTTTTGCGCCGGATGTATGGCCAGCGTCGCAATGGCCTTGTCTTCGCTGAAATAGGCGTTGCTCCAGCGCAGGGGGAAGAGGTTGGAGCTGATCTGACCGTATCCCAGCAGGAACATGCCGACAAAACCCAGCAGAGAAAGCATGGCCCTGCGCTTGCGGGAGATGACGGGCGCGTCCGGAGCGGAGGCGGGCGCGGAACCGACGTAGGCGCTTCTGTGCCTGCACAGCAGGAAGCGGACACCCAGACCGTACAGAACGAGTACGGCGATCAGCAGCAGGGTAAGTATGATGACCGGATAACTTTCCCAGACCATGTTCAGGGCGATGACGGGATCGTCCACATAGGTGGGGGCCGACATGTCGATGCGCTGACGCAGGTAGAAGAAGAAGCCGAAGTCGAGGATATAGAGCAGTGCAAGCAGACTGAACAGGAAGGTTTCGAGGCCGACGAGCAGTTTACGCAGAAGGTTCGGCCCAGGTTTTGCCGCAGCTCGTTCCGCGCAGGGCCACGCCCAGACAAGGGCCAGGGGCAGGGCAAGGAAAACCGCCCAGCGGGCATCGAATTTCAGTCCGATATACAGACCGTGGAGAATATGATCCGTTCTGGCGATATCCGGCAGGAGAAAATACAGCAGAGCCAGACGTGCCGAGAAAAAAATCAGGATGTTGACGAAAAGGAAAAGGCCGAGATCGGGCAGAGGCTGCCAGGTGACGAAACGGGAGCCGCCGCGGTGTGGTCTCTGAGAGGATTGTGGCGTATTCATGCGTTTCTTGTACGGGCTTTTGTCGCGCTGTCAATAAAGCGCAATGCGTGGATATCTGCGGAATCGCTGCGAACGGGAGCGGTTTGTCACATTGTCCGCTCATGCTTTCCGTTCTGGAAGAGCGCTAAAGCCGTGGCTTCGATGTGTGCGGCAGACTGCTGAACGGTCGGCGCGTTGCCGGGATGGAGCAGGCAGGAAGGAGCAAACAGGGAATCGTTCCGCTTGAAAGCGGAAAAACAGGCCTTGCGGCCGCCGCGTTGACGGTTGCGGCAATATGATGGGAGTCGGGCTATTCATGCTTTCGGCCTGTCTTGCACTCTGCGGCAGTCTTGTCGTCGCGGGCAGGGGCGTCTTCTGCCTGGGGAGGGCCGTGGCTCTTGCGCTGGCATTTTCCAAACTGGCAAGTCCTGATTTTGCAGCAGGGGAGGGCATAGGCCATACACGGGTAAAGCCTTAGGGGCTGTCGTCATGAACTGATGTTTTGGCAAATTTTTATAACTTCTTTGTAGGGAGGAGTTATGAATTCGACAATTCATCAGCATGATATTTCAGATCATGTATGGAGTATATGGAGCCTCTCCTTCCCGGGAGAAAAGGAAGCTGGGGAGGAAAGGCCAGGGATAACAGACTGTTCATCAATGCGGTGTTCCGGATTCTTCGTACAGGATCTCCATGATGAGATCTTCCGCCGGAGTACGGCGACTGGAAAAATACTCATCGTCGTTTTTGTCGTTGGCGAGACAAAGGAATATGGGAAGAAATCCTGTCTCATCTGATGGATATGCCTGACTTCAAGTGGCTTCTGATAGATTCCACATATTGCAAGGCTCATCCCCATGCTGCCGGGGCCAAAGGAGGCAAAGAGGCGCTGGGACGCACAAAAGAGGACTCAATAGCACAAGATACATCTGACCGCGGATGCGCATGGTATGCCGGCCAGAATCATTATTACAGAAGGTATCTGTGCAGATATTTGACAGACATACCCTCTTGTTGAAGGACTGAGTCCCAGGGTTGTTATTGCTGACAAGGCATACAGCGCCAAAGCTTTTCGCAATCAACTTGAAGAGGATGATATTCAGGTGG
>DWXS01000042.1 GCA_019119045.1 Candidatus Mailhella merdavium
GTGATCAAACTTTCCCATGTCCATAAATCCTTCGGTTCAAATGAAGTGCTGAAGGACGTGAACCTGGTGGTTCATGAAGGTGAAAAGCTGGTCATCATCGGGCCTTCAGGATCAGGCAAGTCCACGACCGTCCGCTGTATGAACGGTCTGGAACTGCCTACTTCCGGTCAGGTATTCATCGACGGAGAGGAACTGACCAAAAAAAACCGTATCCAGCTCGTACGGCGTACGTCATCCATGGTGTTCCAGCAGTTCAATCTGTATCCTCATCTGTCCGTCATGGGCAATCTGACGCTCGCGCCCATCAAACTTTTCCACAAAAGCAGGAAGGAAGCCGAAGAACTGGCGGCTCACTATCTTTCCGTAGTCGGCCTGAGTGAAAAAGCCCATGTCTATCCGGCGACGCTCTCCGGCGGTCAGCAGCAACGTGTGGCCATTGCCAGAGCCCTGTGCAGCCAGACAAAAATCATTCTTTTCGACGAACCGACCTCCGCTCTCGATCCTGAAACCGTGCAGGAAGTGCTGAACGTCATGATCAAACTCGCGGAAGAGAGCATCACCATGGTCATCGTCACCCATGAAATGGGCTTTGCCCGACAGGTAGCCGACAGGATCATCTTCATGGACGGAGGAACGATTCTGGAAGAAGGAACGCCTGAACACTTTTTCGTCAATCCCTCGCATGAACGAACCCGTCAGTTTCTGAGCAAGATTCTGCACTGAAGCGCGGCGGGCCAGAACCCGCCCTGCAGGAATAACACCACAGGAGGATGTCAAATGAACATTTCCCGTAAGCTCGGCATGATCCTTCTTGCCGCCACTCTGGTACTGGGTCTGAACGTAAGCGACCTGAACGCCGCCGAAGTTCCCGCCGAGGTTCAGGATATCGTCAAACGCGGCACGCTGCGCGTCGGCGTGAAATCCGACGTGCCCGGATTCGGTATTCAGGCCCTTTCCGGCGAATATGAAGGTATGGAAATAGATCTTTCCAGAAAGATTGCGGAGGCCATGGGGCTTTCTCCCGACAAGGTGACCTTCACCGCCGTCACGGCCAAAACCAGAGGCCAGCTTCTCGATTCCGGCGATATCGACATGGTCATCGCCACGTTCACCATTACCCCGGATCGCAAGAATACCTGGAACTTCAGCACGCCCTATTATACCGACGCCGTATCTCTTCTGGTGAAGAAGAATTCAGGTATCAAGAACTATTCGGATCTTACCGACAAGCTCATCGGCGTAGCGGAGGGGGCAACCTCGAAAGACGCACTGAAGGCTTCTGCCGCAGCCAACGGCGTCACTCTGGACGATAATGCGAACTTCCGCACCTTCCCCGATTATCCTTCCATCAAAGCCGCTCTGGATGCCGGGCAGATCAACGCCTTCTGCGTGGACGGTTCCATCCTCACCGGCTACCTCGACGGAGCGACGGAAATTCTCTCCACCATCCGTTTTTCTCCTCAGGACTACGGTGTTGCCACAAAACTTTCCAACAAGGGCCTTGCCACCTTTGTTGAAGGTCTGATCACGACCTGGCTGGCGGACGGCACCATAGACAAACTCATCGCGGACAACGGGGTTACCCCCTCCTTCAAGAAATGATGATACGAGGCAGGGCGCAGCCCCGGCTGCTCCCTGCCTCGAAAGCGGCAGCCGCGTGACGAGGTATCGTCCGCAATCTGCCACATTTCAACGGATGCAGCTGTGATTGAACAAATATTGTCGCTCAAATGCTGGGAAATTTTCCTGGCGGACTGGCCGCTTTTCGCTCAGGCCTTTCTGGTCACGGTCATGGTTTCGGTGCTGGCCCTCCTGCTGGCGCTGGCACTGGGAGTGATTTTCGGCATCATGTCGACCTCTCATTTCCGTCCGCTCCGGGCCATTGCGCGCGCCTATGTGGAACTGCTGCAGAATACGCCGCTGGTACTTCAGGCCTATGTCTTTTATCTGGCTCTGCCCTATGTCGGAATCATGATGGGGCAGATCAGCGTAGGTATCGCCGCTGTCGGCATTTATCACGGCGCATATATTGCGGAAGTCGTGCGGGCAGGAATCCAGTCCATCCCCCGGGGCCAGTCCGACGCGGCCGCATCCCAGGGCTTTACCTATGTTCAGACCATGCGCTGGGTTATCCTCCCCCAGACGATCAAGGTCATTCTTCCACCTCTGGTCAACCAGATGGTCAATCTCATCAAAAATACCTCCGTTATCGCACTGATCGGCGGAGCTGACCTGATGAACCGCACCAACGACTGGTCGACAAGCGGCACAAGCATCTACGGGCCGCCCTTCCTGGTGTGCGGCATTCTGTATTTCCTTCTCTGTTTCCCGCTGGCAACATGGGGACGCAGATACGAAGAACGTCTCAAACGTCGCGACAGCCAGGCCGGACGGGAACTTCAAAACATTGAGGACGAACTCGCGTGATTGATGTCATCACCCGTACCTTCACGCCGGAGATACTCGCCTACCTTCTGGACGGAGCCCTCCTCATGCTGGAGCTGTCCGTCGTAATTGTCGTATGCAGCGTCGTCTTCGGGCTGGTTCTGGCACTCCTGCGCAACTATGAAAAATTTGTCCTGGGCAGACTGGCCGGAATATATATTGAAATCTTCCGCAACACCCCGAATCTGATGTGGGTGCTGATCTGTTATGTCTATGCCCCTCTGCCCAATGTCTTTCTGCGCTGTACCTTCGCCTTCGTCCTGTTTACCTCCGCAGCCATGGCGGAGATTATCCGGGGCGGGCTGAACGCCATTCCGCAGGGACAGTTTGAAGCAGCCGCTTCGCAGGGATTCGGCTTTGTGCAGACGCTGTGTTATATTATCCTGCCCCAATGCTTTCACAACATTGTGCCCACCCTGTTGAGTCAGGTAACCACAGTCATCAAGGATACGTCCTTCCTGTCCATGGTGGCCGTTGCGGAACTCATGTTCCGGGCCCGCAATACTCTGGCTCTGCTTCCGCGCTACACCGGGCAGACGGTCGGCATTGCTCAGGTAGCCGTCATTTTTGGATTTGCCGCCCTCATTTATTTTGCCATCAACTTCACACTTTCCTGTGTTGTGCGCCACCTGCAAAAACGCAGAGCCGTCGCGCGAGCAGCATAACTCTCCAGGCTGTAAAAGCAGCTCGACGCACATCCCATACACGCACTCTTGCCCCTTTGCCTTTTTTGCGTATGCTGTCACGGCAGCACGGCTTGTTTTATAGGGGCCGCCCGACAGGACGGCCCCTATAAATGAACTGCTCATAATCAAACACTGTTATCGTGGCATACAGCGTTCAACCAGACAGACCTGACGGGGCAAACATGAACATCATACTACAGGCGTATTCACGGGAACATATTGCCGACGCCATACGTATATGGAATCAGATTGTTGAGGAAGGAACAGCCTTTCCGCAGAAAGAGAGTCTGACGGAAGACTCCGGCAACGCTTTTTTCAGCAGCCAGTCCTTTACCGGCCTTGCCTTTGACGCTGATGCCGGAAACATGCTGGGGCTGTATATTCTGCATCCGAACAATGTAGGAAGATGCGGGCATATCTGTAATGCCAGCTACGCCGTCGACAGCAAATCGCGCGGACTGCATGTCGGCGAAACGCTGGTGAGACACTGTATGAAGAAGGCCAGGGAACTGGATTTTCGCATACTCCAGTTCAATGCCGTCGTGAAGAGCAATACAGCGGCTCTCCGCCTGTATGAAAAGCTGGGCTTCACCCGCCTCGGAACCATTCCGGGGGGCTTTCTGCTGAAAGACGGAAAATACGAGGATATTATTCCTCACTATATCCTGCTTTAACGCCCTTTTCTTCATGCCGTCTTACGCGGCCGTCGTTTGCCGCTGAGACTTTCCACATCAATACGCAATATCGCCACACGTTCAATATCCTCCGGACGTGCAGGCACATGGCAACGGGCCTGATAACGCATCGCGATGGCGTCGAGGGCCCGTCCCTTTTCCTCGGTGTCCTCAACAATCGCGGCTTTTCCCGTGCCGCAAAGACACTTATAGGCCGTTGTCGAATGTTCGCGATCTATCTCCACATCCGCATGCAGCATGAAAGCAACGCGCGCATCCTCCCGCAGCAAATCAATCTTGCGTCCTTCACGGGCGCAATGAATGTAGATACGGCGTACGTCGTTCACCTTTTCCTGAACAAAATTGACAGGAACAACATAGGGATAGTCGCCTGCCTTCATGGCCAGCGCAAGGTCCTCCGCCTTTTCAAACACCTCGTCAAAAAATGCTTCATCGTTGCATTCGCGTTTCTTCAGACGCATATGATTTCCTCTGTTTCCTTAAAGTGTTTTGTATAAAAAAACGTCTGCCAGCCCCGATCTCATGTTCTGGCTCACAGCTTTCACGCCTCCGCCGAACCTGCTCTGCCGGCCATGTCTGTACGCCCTGCGGACTCTGGCACCGCTCTGCGGGACGCCCGTCGGTGGCCAGGTCATAAGTAGCCTTGCGGCTGCTTCGGCATCGCGGCGCGGTCTCGCTCCGTTTGACTCCAGAAGCATGTTCAAAATGAGCAAGCTCTACCCGCTCGATCTGTAGCCAGGGCAACACAGCTACTGCTGTTTACTCTGCACCGCTGAAAAAATGAAGGCTTTGCTTTTCCGGCAACGCTGACCGCACTCCCATGAATCGGCCTGCGACTCGACAGCCCCAGGGCCAGCCGAATTCAATCACTGCGATTGAGGCTCCTTTCCTGAAGGGACATTACGACTTAAACGGAATAACATAGCCCGACGACGGTCAGCACAATTTTTTACTCCGCCTCATTCGCACAGCTCCAGTATCCAGCGTATCCATCCGCGTACTGTCGAAGCGCGACGAAAGAAGGTGCTTTCCCCTTCAACTCCGCAGGGAGAGGCTTCGCGCATGATATGGACGATCTCATTGCGGGAAGGAAGCTCTGCCGTGCCGTTTCCGGCAAGAGCGAGGCGCAGCGTTTCCCGAAATACGGAATGTTTCAATACGGCTGCGGCAAGCGCAAGTCTGCGCTCACGCAAAGGCAGCTTCATAAGTCGTCGTCCCTGCTCGGACAGAATGTGCCGCACAGCAGCTCCTGTCCTCTCTTGTGCCATCAGCCCGAGATAACGTCCTGCTGCGCTGTAATACGCAGCCTGACGAGCGGTAAACGAATATCTTGCGGCAATATCTTCAGCACTCACAGGCTGAACATTCAACAGCTCCAGAAGATTGACAACTCGTATGAAGTCGTCGGCCTGAGGAAAGGGTTCGGCCGGTTCTTCCTCCGGTATCGCTGCCTGAAGCAGATGTTCCAGGTCCCGCCTGCTGATATCCGTAGCCACGACATAGCGTTTTTTTCGAATAAGATTCAATGAATTATAGTGGAAAGGATCTGCAAAAGAATATTCGTACAAAGTGAATATTCCATCGGAATAATTGAAAAATATGCTGCGTACCGGCTTAGTCACACGATTGCTCCACAGCCGGAAGGGATAATAGAGCTGACGGATATGGAAATCTTCCGGTAAATCCATCTTTGCCTCTATAAGTGCAAGACTGCCGCGACCTTCCCAGGCAGCATCTATTTCCAGTTGCGCGTTGCACACGTCAAGGCAACGTTCCCCGCCTGTCGTATTGATTCGGAATTCAAATTTTCCCGATCCCATGCGCCCGCTTACTGTGGGCGTCAGCCCTTCCTCTTCCAAAAAATCTTCCCAGATACCGCAAGCACCTGCATAATGCAGCGCCACGGCCTCGCTGGTCACATAGGAGGAAGACAAACTCTGCAAATAGGCCGGCGGGCGTACAGTCTGCACAGGCATTGCCGAAGCCTCGCGGGGAATTTCCGCATAGGCGGAAAAAGCGGCAATGACATAGGCGCTCCGGGAAAGCGGCAGCACGGCCAGTCCGTTGTCGGCAAAAATACGCGGCAGATTGACCCTGTGATCAAACTTGGTCATAAGACGCGGTTCGCGCAGAACCCGGATGCTGTCTGCGGAAATTTCGCAAAAACCATCCCTTTTAACAGCCTCGATAATGGCATGACGCGCAAACAGCTTTTCCCATGCCTCATCGTTGCGACTCATAGACAGTTTTTGCCTCCGTCAGAATCTTTAAAGGTCGTAGTTACGAACAAGTACCTCGCGCACGGCACCCCGTCCTCCGGCCACGGAATTCACCGCACGTCGGGCATCCACCTGCATGATCCTGTATTCGTTATATAAGTCCAGAATGAACGGCGTAGCGGAATTGGACAGAAGAAAACGGATTCCCCGTCTGGTGAGCGCATCGCAGCATTCCTTCAGTCTTACCTGTTCTTCCCGCCCGAAGCCGCCACTGCTGTAGCTGGTAAAACTGGATGTCCTGGACAAAGGGTCATAGGGAGGATCAAGATAAACAAAGGAGGATTTCGGCAGACTGTCCAGTACCTCGGCAAAATCACGACTTTCAAGACGAACGTCCGCCGAATTGAAATAGTCGCTTACGGCGCGCAGGCCCGCCTCGTTGACGATATCCGGATTCCTGTAACGTCCGTAAGGGGTATTGAACTGGCCCGCCGAGTTCACCCGATACAAACCGTTATAACAGGTACGATTCAGGTACAGCAGGCGGGAAGCCTTTTCCACAGGAGACAAGGCGGCAAAAGCCTCCGGATCGCGATCCAGATTACGCAGGGCATAGAAGTATTCCGGGGAATTTTCGTGTCTGCCCAAGTCGGCAACAAGAGCGTCTACATCATCCCGAATCACCTGATATAAGGCCACAAGTTCCCTGTTAAGATCGTTCACAACGGCTTTTTTCGGGTGCAGAGCAAACAATACCGCAGCTCCGCCGGCGAAAGGCTCGCAGTATACAGATATCCGTGAAGGTATCAGAGGTACTATGGAGTCCAGTAATTGACGCTTGCCGCCTGCCCATTTGACGACTGGCGCGGGCCCGGCGCAGCGGACGTTCCGTTTCAACGCGATTGCCTTCCTTAGCATGAAATTCGACCGCCGGCGGACGGCTCGAAGCCAACATAGCCGCGAAGCGAAGATCCCGCAAGTAATGCCCTGAAAGGAATGTCGCAAAAGCCCCCCCCTTTCTGAAAGCCTGTAATCACCGAATCCGCGAACTCCACGACTCCGACCGGAGTTACCGACTAAATACTCTCCGAGCTACGCTTCCTCTCTCCTTATAGAAATTTTTGCTCTGTTAAAACACAAACACCGCCTCCGAAAGAGAGACGGCGTTTAGGCAAAATGGTCTGAAAAACGGAACTTACAGGCTCCATTCGCCCTTATTGTAACGCGCAATTTCTGTCAGACGACGGCTTTTAATCCGACGGAACGGCCCCTTCAGGGCTTCTTCTCTGGTAGGCGCGACACATTCGAAATGATTTTCCACATATTTGACCCGGGCCACATACTGAAAATAGCGCGAGTCGGAAAGAGAAATTTCCGTGGTAACCGACGCGGGATCAAGTGAAATATAGTAGGCCACGACCATTTCGCCGCGTTTTGAAATGGAAGGCTGGGACTTGCACGGACGTACCGCCAGATTGCAACGCTCCACATGTTTGGCCATGAAATCCGCCAGTTTGCTCCGGGCCGTTTCCAGATCCTTCTGAGCCTTCGCTTCCGCAGCTGCTGTTTTTGCTTCCGCGGGAGAGAATCCGACATAGGCTCCCCCGGCACAGACAAACAGCAACAGCAGAAAGACGAGTAGTTTCTTCATGTTCTTTTCCTTGTTCTCTATCGAGAAAGCCCGACATCCGGGGAAGGATGTCGGGCTTTCATTTCATATGCAGATAATGCTATTCAAAAATCAGTTCAACGCGACGGTTCAGATAACGACCTTCGGCAGTGCTGTTGTCGTACTTGGTGGATTCGCCTTCGCCGACGGCACGCATTTCAGAAGCGGGGATACCCTTCTGTTCAAGATAGGTCTTCACGGAGTCGGCACGACGCTGAGAGAGACCCATATTGTAGGATTCGGGGCCGGTGGTATCGGTCCAGCCTTCGAGAACCAGCTTCACATTGCTCTTGCCCTTGATCACTTCGGCCACTTCATCAAGGATGCTCTTGGCCTTATCGTTCAGGGCAGCAGAGTCAAAGGCAAAGTTCACGCCGCGCAGAATGACGACTTCTTCTTCCACCACACCGTAGAACACGCGTTCCACAAAGTCCTGAACGGCGGCGTCGCTGGCGAGCAGGTCGGCGCCCTTCACGGATACGGAGCAGGGGTTGAGGGCGGCAATCTGATCGAGAACAGCCTGACCTTCGGGCTTGTCGGCCATGGAAATCACATGGAAGCAGAGGCCGGGAACGGCATCATAGGCAGCCTGGGCGGCAGCAACGGGATCTCCGCCGCGGTTGGCCATACCGTCGCTCACGATGATGGCGGCTGTGGGCTTCTGCATTCCGGCATATTCCGGAGTCACATTGGTAATACCTGCGGTCATGTTGGTCAGACGGCCGACGACTTCTCCTCCGGTGCTGATCTTGCCGATGGCCTGAGCCATACCGGCACGATCCCAGGCGCCGAGGGGCTGCGGCGTACCGTCGGGCGAGAACAGATGCACGGAACCCTGATAGGGCAGATCGGGAATCTGGGCATTCACACGGGTCATGACATCCTTGGCGAGGTCCATTTTGGATCTGGCATTCAGAAGCGGACTGGTGAGCATGGATCCGGAATTGTCCACAAGAAAATCAAAACTGGACACGGTGGGGACGACTTCCTCCGCAGCGTTGGCCATGGGAGCAATGCCCAATGCCAGCAGGGCGGAAAGCACGAGAGAACGCAGTTTCATGTTTGCCTCCAAAAAAGTAGTTCAGTGCGAACCCGTTGTGCCTATTATTAACAGAGCTGTCAGAGTTCAGCAAGTATAAAAAACACTTCCCGCCGGCAGAATGCCTTTCATTTTATGAATATTAAGCAGGTCAATCCTGCCTCAGCCGGAATCGAAAAAAAGAAAGGCGGAAGCAGAGCTTCCGCCTTTTTGGAAAATTCGCGCACGACAAAGCGTACGCCGAAAAATCCTACACGCAGCCGGTGGGCTTGGGCAGACCGGCCATCTTGCAGGCTCCCTTGCCGGGGCCGGAGGGGAAGAGTTCGTACACTTCCTTCAGCTTGAAGCCGGTGTTCTTGGAAAGGATACGCACCATGGGGGCGATACCGTTCTTCTTGTAGTAATCCTGCAGAAAATCAAGAATCTTCTGGTGATCGGGCGTGATTTCCGAGATGCCTTCAGACTCTTTCACATATTCGAGCCATTCGGGGCACCAGTCGTCGAAGCGAAGCAGGAAACCGTCTTCGTCGACTTCAAAGGTTTTCCCTTTGTAGGTGACTTCAGCCATGCGCGTCCTCCTTGGACATGTTGACTGTTTGACGTTGAAGCCTCCGCTCATTGGCGGAAGCCTGAAAAACTATGCAACCTTGAAAGGTCGAACCAAGTTCGCTTCAGGCAAGTTGCCATAAGCCTTTTTAAATTGCAAGCCCATTCAAAAAAAGCTCACACATCATGCCTGAAAAATACGGAGACTACACTTCGTGTACGTTTTCGCGAACCCAGTACAGCATATGGAAATGAGCTTTAACATCCTCGATGAGCCTGTTTTCCTCACTGCGCTCCATGGGCTTGATACGCAGATAGACCTCTTTCATATCCGGCCCCAGCTTGCTGTCGGCCGTCAACATGGAGACAAGGCTTGCATTATGTGCGCGCAGCATGTCGAAAAGCGGCAGCAGGACTCCGACGCCGTCCTTGAAGGCCACAGCCATCTGTACGCCCCCCTTACGCACGCCGCTCACTTCCACAAGAATCTTGAACAGATCGTGGTCGGTAATGATGCCGACAAGCAAACCGTCGTCATCCACAACGGGCAGACCGCCTATGCCGCGTTCGAGAATGAGCAGGGCAACACGCTCTACCGTATCCTTGAGGCTGACCGTAACGGGATTCGGCGTCATGATATCACGCGCCTTCACCTCGGAGAGCAGATAATACAGTTCGTGCATGTCCAGGGTGGTCGCCTTGGAAGGAGAGGCATCCTTCACATCCCTGTCGGAAACGATCCCTATTACATGATGGGAAGAATCCACCACCGGCACGCGGCGGATATTATATTCCTTCATCATTTTGGAGATCTTGAGCATGGATGTGTCCGGCGTGGCCGTCACCACATCTGTCGTCATCCAGTCGCGTATCTGCATGTTCCACTCCTCATACAGGTGAAGGCGGAAAATCCGCCCGGGCGGCAAAAGCCCCCCGCACCGTCACTTTACACGCATGGAGATATCCGCACAAGCCCCGGATTCAGCGGGGCATGCAGCATTTTTTATATTTCTTGCCGCTGCCGCAGGGGCAGGGATCGTTGCGGCCGATCTTGGGAGTTTCGCGACGCACCGGCTGCTTGGCATGAACATTGCCTTCCACATAAAACCAACGTCCGTCCTCCTTGCGGAAAAAGGCGTCCTCGCGCAGTTCCTGCGGCATACCCTGCACGCTGTAATGAGCGCAGAAGCTCACCTCGCCCGTCTCATCTTCCGGCCCGCCGGCGCTGCTTTCCAGAATTTCAAGGCTTTCCCAGGTCATGAGAGAAGACCATTCCTTAATTTCCTCTGCGCTGACATCTTCCCGGAATTCGGGATGCGTGGATTCGGTGAGAAAATCATATTTGCCCAGAACGTGGGCGGTATAGCGGGCACGCATGAGCGCTTCCGCAGTAGACGCGGAAACAGAACCGTCAAGAATAGGGCCGCAGCAGGCTTCAAGTTCCCTGCCGGAACCACAAGGACAAAGGGTCATAGAAATATGCCTCCAGAATATTGATTGGCGGCAGTCTGCCCGGAATTGCGCCGGAAGACAAGAGGCTTCTGTTGTCCGACTTCATAAAAAAAGGCTGCCGATAGGGGTCAGCAGCCTAAAAAGGGGAGGGGTGTGGCATCACGTTCAAAGGTATTTCATTTGAAGGACATTCTGCATATTGCAACAGATGTGCCATAAACAACAAAAACAATATTTACAATATATTATACAAACATTGTGTTATACTTCATCTCTCATTGTGCCTTTTTTCGTATTGTTTTTTTTACAGGGCATACCGCCTCTTCCACATATGCGGCATATGATGCAAATTTTTTTGACGGAACCGCCTCTCCTGCCAAACTTTGGTTTGCAGGCATACAGAAGCAGATTCGGATGCCGGATATGTACGGAGGCTCTGCTGCTGCGCTTGACTTGAGCGGGAAACTTGCGTAACGCTAACGGGCTTGAATCACGCCATCAGCGGGAAAAATCTATGTTCGACAGCCTGACAGACCGACTTTCCGACGTATTTCGCAAGCTCGGCGGACGCGCACAGCTCACCGAGGCGAATATTCAGGACGCCCTGCGCGAGGTGCGCCTTGCGTTGCTTGAGGCCGACGTCAACTTCAAGGTCGTCAAAGAATTTACCGATCGCGTGCGTGAAGCAGCTCTGGGTGTCGAGGTCATGAAGGGCGTCACCCCTGCACAGCAGGTGGTGAAGGTCGTACATGACGAACTTGTCGCCCTGCTCGGCGGGGAAGACACGGAACTTTCCCTTCAGGGGCAGACGCCCGCGGTCATTCTCATGGCGGGGCTTCAGGGATCAGGCAAGACGACATCGTCGGGAAAACTGGCGCTGCTTCTACGCAAGCGCAAGATGAAGCCTTACCTTGTTCCGGCCGACGTTTACCGCCCCGCGGCCATCGATCAGCTGCGTACGCTTGCCCGTCAGTTGGACATCCCCTGTTTCGATTCCCGTCCGGACATGAATCCTGTGGATATTGTCCGTTCCGCCATTGCGGACGCCAGGGAACAGCAGTGTACGGTGGTTATTCTCGACACGGCCGGTCGTCTGCATGTGGACGAAGCCCTCATGGACGAGCTGCGCGCCATCAAGGACGTTGCCAGACCTCAGGAAATTCTGTTCGTCGCCGACGCCATGACCGGCCAGGACGCCGTGACCGTAGCGGAAGCCTTCAACGAAAAGCTGGGCATCACCGGCGTTGTGCTGACCAAGATGGACGGCGACGCCCGGGGCGGAGCGGCCCTTTCCATCAAATCCGTCACCGGGGCTCCGGTAAAATTTGTGGGGATGGGGGAAAAACTCTCCGAAATGGAAGTATTCCACCCGGATCGCGTGGCCGGACGTATTCTCGGCATGGGCGATGTTCTCACGCTGCTGGAAAAGGCTCAGGACAATATTAATGCGGAAGAGGCGGAAGTCCTGGCCCGCAAACTGCAAAAAGCCAAGTTTGATCTTGAGGATTTCCGCACCCAGATGCGAAGGATGCGTAAAATCGGCTCTTTTGAGTCCATTCTCAAGCATATTCCGGGGCTGGGAGGGCTGGCAAACCAGCTTGCGGAACTCGGTGATCATGAAAAGGAGTTGAACCGCACCGAAGCGATCATCAATTCCATGACCATGAAGGAACGCCGCAACCCCGACATCATCAACGGCAGCCGTCGGGCGCGTATTGCCAAAGGCTCCGGCACCACCGTGCAGCAGGTCAATCAACTGCTCAAACAGTTTGACCAGATGCGTAAAATGATGCAAAGCGTCATGCAGCCCGGCAAACGTATGCCCCGCCTTCCCGGCGGAATGGGCCGCTTCGGAGGCGGTCTGCCCGGTATGGGGGGAGGCCTCCCCGGCATGGGCGGCATGGGCGGTCTGCCCGGTATGGGTTCTCCCTTTCCCGGTATGCCGGCCCTTCCCGGAAGCGGCAAATCCGCCACCAAGAAAAAGCGGGACAAAAACAAACGTAAAAACAAAAAAAAGTAGCCATGAGCTGCTTTCACCTTACAGGAGTATCATATGTCCGTTAAAGTCCGTCTCACCCGTTCCGGCTCCAAGAAGCATCCCTTCTACCGCGTTGTCGCCATCAACAGCGATTCCCGTCGCGACGGCCGTCCGCTGGAGTTTCTGGGTTACTACAACCCCAACACCAACCCTGCCGACGTGAAGATCGATCAGGAAAAGATCGACAAGTGGCTTGCCAACGGTGCGGAAATGTCCGACACCGTCCGTTCCCTGTACAAAAAACTGCCCCGCTAGTCCGTTCCGGTCTTATACGGGGTCTTTCCCTGTTCCGAGCAAAACTGCCGGAAAGAACCCACCGCTCTCCGGAGCGTGTGGGTCTTCTGGTTTATGAATTGTTCTGTTCAGACCTTTTCAGGCGTACAATTTTTTTGGAACGTTTTCCTCGGCCCGTTCCGTCACCGGGAGATTTCCCTTTCTTCGTGCGGGATCGTATCTGCGCCTGTTATCCATGGAACCTTGCGACACTGCAAAGGCATTCAGATCGCATACACTTCCGACAGCGTCGCTTTTGCCGGCGAAAACCGGAGTATACCCGACGAGGAGAATCCCTCCGGCAAAACACAGGTTTTCCAACGCCTCCGTTCTCATTGCATTGACGCCTTTCTCCCGCGATGCTAGTTTCGCCATGACCGGGAAAGTTCCATCAAGCACCGGCCGCAGGCCGGATACCGGTCAAGGGAGTCAACATGCAGCAGAAAGAACTCGTCGAATTCATCGCCCGCTCCCTCGTGGATAAGCCTGACGAAGTAGCCGTGCGCGAAGTGGAGGGCGAACAGACGGCTGTCATCGAACTGTCCGTGGCCAAGGAAGACCTGGGCAAGGTCATCGGCAAACAGGGCCGGACCGCCCGCGCCATACGCACCCTGCTGGGCGCGGTGTCGGCCAAGGCGAAAAAACGCGTTGTACTGGAAATTCTGGAATAATAATGTCCGAACTTGTTACTCTGGGCCGCCTGGGGCGGCCCCACGGCATCCGGGGGGAAATCCGCGTGGATTATTATGCGGAATCCCCCCTTCTGCTTGAAAAACCGCTGCTTCTGCGCGCCGGGCGCAGTATGCCGCGTCCCGTGCGCGTCGCCTCCTGGCGTTACTGGCAGGATAAGCTCATCGTCAGACTTGAAGGCGTGGACGATCGCAGCGCTGCGGAAATGCTGCGCGGGCAGGAACTGCTCATTGAGGACGCGCATCTGCCGGAACTGGAAGAGGATGAGACCTATCTCCACGATATGCTCGGCCTGCCCGTCTTCGCGCGGGAAGAAAATGCAGAACTCCGTCCGATCGGCGTACTTGATCATCTGCTGTTTCCGACGGATCAGGAAATCTGGAGCATTCGGGCCTATGGCGAAGGTGAACCCGGAGCAGATCCCTTACGGGCTTCCGGGCACGAAATTCTCTTCCCTGCCGTCCCCGATTTTGTGGAAGACATTGACCTTGAGGCCGGACGAATCATCATCGCGCCTCCGGCAGGCCTTCTTGAGCTGTATGCCCCCGAAGAAAAAGACCTGACGGAAAAGGCTCCCGTACGGACAAAAGCCCGCAGACAGCGTCCGGCGCAGACCGCTTCGACCCCCAAAAGCCCGGACGTTCAGGGCCGCTGATCCTGTCCATGCGCTACACGCTCGTCACACTTTTCCCCGAATGGTTTGACTCTCCTCTTGCCGCCGGACTCATGGGCAAGGCAAGGGAAGCCGGCGTTGTGGAATTTTCCTTTGCCAATCCGCGGGATCTGACCACGGATCCCCACCATACGGTCGACGATCGTCCCTACGGAGGAGGGCCGGGCATGGTTCTCATGCTCGAGCCGCTCGTCAGTCTGCTGCGCTCCCTTCCCCCTTCACGGCGCGGGCGCATGATCGCGCTCAGCCCCGGCGGAAGACCCTTCACTCAGGAGCTGGCCCGGGAACTTGCGCGGGAACCCGCACTGACGCTGATCTGCGGACGTTACGAGGGATTTGACGCACGCCTTTTCGATGTCCTCCCCATAGAGCCGGTCTGCGTAGGAGACGCCGTACTCAACGGCGGAGAGGTTGCAGCTCTGGCAGTCATCGAGGCCACGGCCCGCCTCCAGCCGGGCTTCATGGGCAAGGAAGCCTCGGGCGAAGAGGAAAGTTTCAGCAACGGGCTGCTGGAATATCCGCAATTTACCCGCCCGGAAGACTTCGAAGGGCATAGCGTTCCGGAGACTCTGCGCTCCGGCGATCATGCGCATATTGCCGCATGGCGGAGGGAACAATCCCTTCTGGCAACGCTGCGCTGTCGTCCGGAACTTCTGGACACTGCGCCCCTATCCTGGGCAGACAGAAAATTTCTGGCATCACAAAACAGATTTCGCCCAGGAAAAAACTTATATATCGCCCTGTTGCATCATCCCGTCCTGCTCAAGCGCAAAATCGTCGGCACAAGTTCTTTGACAAATCTCGACGTTCACGATATAGCACGGATTTCCCGCACCTACGGGCTTAGCGGTTTTTTTGTGGTTACCCCGCTGGAAGATCAGCGTCGTCTCCTGAAGGAACTGCTGACTCACTGGACTGTCGGCGACGGCGCGGCTTCCAATCCGGATCGTGCCGAAGCCCTCACCCTTGTGCGCCCTGCGGACTCCCTTGCGGAGGTCGTGGAGTCGCTGACAGCCTCCTGCGGCATGGCTCCCCTTGTTCTGGGAAGCAGCGCACGCCCGGAGCTGGACAAAAAAGGCCGGGAAAAGCGTCCCGCCCTGCCCTTCGCGACGGCGAGGAAGAGCCTCGACAAGCGGCCCGTGCTGCTTGTGCTGGGCACAAGTCATGGGCTTGCGCCGGAAGTGCTGGCGCAATGCGAAGGCGTTTTGCCGCCCTTGCGCTGGATGGATTCGTACAACCATCTCCCGGTGCGTGCCGCCGCAGCCATTCTTCTGGACAGGCTGCTCGGCGACCGGAGTTGATTACGAAAAAAAATCTCCCAAGGAGAATTCTCATGGATATCATCAAGCAGATTGAACGCGAACAGATGCGTACCGACATTCCGGCCTTCAAGTCCGGCGATACCGTGAAAGTGCATCTGCGCATCGTGGAAGGCGAAAAGGAACGTATTCAGGTCTTCCAGGGCAACGTCATCCGCATTCAGCGCGGGACCACCGGCGCCACGTTCACCGTGCGCAAGATTTCCGACGGCGTGGGCGTGGAACGCATTCTGCCCCTGCACTCCCCCTTCATCGACCACATCGAAGTGGTGAGCGAAGGCCGCGTGCGTCGTTCCCGTCTGTACTACCTGCGTTCCCTGCGCGGGAAGGCTGCCCGCATCAAGCCCCGCAGCCGCTACTAAGCCGGGTTTCCGCTGCATGTACATCAAGGCAGGGACGGAGTCCGTCCCTGCCCTTTCGTGTTTCGGAATCAGGATACCGACATTTCGTGACCGGGAATCCGCTCAACAGAGAGCCGTGTCGTCTGCACGCCGAAGACGTTATGCTCCCGACACAGGTTCACCGCTGAACGTTTCCTCTTTTTCTTTCCGCCTGTGGAGTCTTCATGGCCCGATCCGCTCGCAAACGCCCTGTCCTTGAAGATCAGGGGCTGCTCATTGCCCGGCTCAACGACCGGGATTCTCTGATCACGGGCATCGACGAGGCCGGGCGAGGCTGTTTTGCCGGGCCGGTGGTGGCCGGAGCCGTCGCCTTCCCGCAGGGCTTTGATCTCATGGGTCTGGATGATTCCAAGGTTCTGAAGGAAGAGGAGCGGAACCGGCTCGCCGTGGAAATACGTTCTCTGGCCGCCGGCTGGGGAATAGGTCTGGCCTGGATGGCGGAAATAGAACGCTACAATATTCTTCAGGCCACGCTCATGGCCATGACCCGGGCCCTGGCCGCCATGCGGCGACGCATGGGTGCGACACCGGAAAGCGGAATTCCCGCCACAATACTTATAGATGGTACGCAGCTTATCCCTCCGGCCTATTTCCGCAATTTCGGCGTTCCCCTGCCGGAGCAGCGGGCGATTGTGGACGGAGACGCGCTGATTCCCGCCATATCCGCCGCCTCTATTCTTGCCAAGACCTTCCGGGACGCGCTGATGATCAAACTTGATGCCCGCTGGCCGCAGTACGGCTTTGCCAGGCACAAGGGCTACGGTACCAAAGAACACCGGGAAGCCCTGCGCGAATTCGGGCCCTGCCCCCTGCATCGCATGGGATTCCGGGGAGTTGCGCCTCACAAAATGCAGGAACAGGGGCGGCTGTGCTGAACTTTTTCCGCCATGATCACGGCGAAAACGGTCTTGCGCCGCATCTGCATACGGGACGCAAAGGCGAAGACGCCGCCGCAGGGGAAGCGAAGGCCCGCGGATGGAAAATCCTTGATCGTAACTGGCGGGCCGGTCGGCTTGAGCTGGATATCGTCTGCGAGGACGGAGAGGAAATTGTCTTTCTCGAAGTCAAGACGCGGGCGGAACAGGGTCTGCTTTCTCCTGCCGAGGCATTGTCCCCGGAAAAATGCCGCCGTCTGACGCGGGCGGCGCAGGCCTGGCTGGACGCTCACGACGCCTGGGAACGCCCCTGTCGCTTTGATCTTGCCTGTGTCACGGCCGGTTCGGACGGCTTTTACCATACGGAGATACTCTCCCATGTCATCGAACAGTAAGCAGCCCGGTACGCTCAGCATTGTAGGCACCCCGCTGGGCAATGCAGACGATCTCAGCCCGCGGGCGCGACGCTGCCTTGAAGAAGCCGACGCCGTACTGGCTGAAGATACCCGTCGTGCGGGACTGGCCTGCGCCCGCTGGGGCGTAAAGGCGCAACGCTTCATCAGCGTGCATGATCACAATGAGGAGCAGAAAAAGGAAAGCGTGCTGAACGCGCTGCGCGAGGGAAAAAATCTTGCCCTCATTTCCGATGCGGGCATGCCCGTACTGGCCGATCCCGGTTTTGTGCTGGTTCGTGCCTGCCGTGAAGAAGGACTCCCCGTCACAGTTCTGCCCGGCCCCTGCGCTCCGGTCACGGCTCTTGCCGGCAGCGGCATCGCGCCTCAGCCCTTTGTTTTTTTCGGCTTTCTCCCCCGCAAACGGGCCGATCAGGAAGCGACTCTCGCCCCCTATGCGCGTATCCCGGTCACGCTGATTTTCTTTGAAAGAAAGGACAGACTGGCCGACACGCTGGACAACGCGCTGCGTCTGCTCGGCCCGCGGGAAGGCTGCGTAGCCCGGGAGCTGACCAAGACGCATGAGGAATATCTGCGCTTTCATCTGGACGAAAGCGGCGCATACCGGCAAATTCTTAAAGATCTGCTGGGAGAGGTCACCGTTATTCTCGGCCCTCCCGAAATTCTGGAAAAAAGCCCGCGCGAAGAGGTGGAAAGGCTTATTGCCGAAGAATTGGCCGGGGGCGGCACCCCCCGCGAGCTGGCGCGCCGGGTACAGGCCCGCGCCCACGGATGGACGAGCGGAGAAATCTATTCTATTCTTCCCAAACTGCGGCCCGGCGGATAACGCCCCCGCAAGGACGCTTTCAGGACGGACACCATGGCCGACAGCCCCCGTATCGCGGAAAACCGCAAGGCACGCCAGTATTATGAATTCCTCGAATTTTTCGAGGCGGGCATTTCCCTCATCGGCCCCGAGGTCAAAAGCCTGCGGGCCGGCCAGGTCAATTTCGGCGACAGCTTCGTGGAATGTGTCGACGGCGAGGCATGGCTGGTGGGCATGCGCATAGCCCCCTATGACAAGGCCGGGTATGTCCGCCAAGACCCTGATCGCAAGCGCAAACTACTGCTCCACGCGCGGGAAATCCATCTTATTACCACGAAAGTGGAACAGAAGGGGCTGACCGTCGTCCCGGTAAAACTGTATTTCAAGCACGGAAAAATCAAGGTGGAAATTGCTCTTGCGCGGGGCCGCAAGCTGCACGATCAGCGCGAGGAACTCAAGCGTCGCGCCGAAGCGCGGGACACGGAACGGGAACTGGCCCGCCGCTGAGCCTCAACCGGGCTTTCCCCCTGCTATAAGACAAACATCCTCCTGCGCGGAGGCACTGCGTGCCCGGCAGAGCCTGCCGTCGTATTCCGGGCTGTTATTTCGCTCTCATTCAAACAATAATATGTTCTAATTCAAAAGAGTGGTTCAACAGACTCACGGCTGACCGTCATCGACGCCGGATGCATTTCGCGCGGCGCGCAGCCTCAGCCTAAAACGCAAAAAGGAGTCTGCCATGGACAACACTCTCGGTACACGTTATCCGACTCTGGCCTTTATTTCCGGCGGTGTCGGCGAAGCGGAAGACGGCATCCCCCCTCAGCCCTTTGAAACGTTCTGCTACGATTCCGCCCTCATGCAGGCGAAAATCGAGAACTTCAACGTCATTCCCTATACCTCCGTTCTTCCCAAGGAACTGTACGGCAACATCGTTCCTGTGGATAAAGTGACAGACAAATTCCATCACGGTGCCGTGCTGGAAGTAATCATGGCGGCCAACGGCGCACGCATAGAAGAACATCGCGCCATTGCCACAGGCATCGGCATCTGCTGGGGCAAGGACAAGAAAGGTCAGCTCATCGGCGGGTGGGCGGCCGAATATGTGGAATATTTCCCCACCTGGATCGACGACGACATTGCCAAAGCTCATGCCGAAATGTGGCTCAATAAATCCCTGAACCATGAACTGACGCTGCGCGGTGTGGAAAAACACAGCGAATTTCAGTTCTGGCACAACTATCTCAACATCACCAAACCTTACGGCTACTGCCTGACGGTTATGGGCTTCCTGAACTTCAAGCTGGCCGATCCGGTCAAGCTCTGAGGTGAGGCGCCCGGACGCACCCTCTTCCGGGCATTCTCCTTCCCATGCGCCGCCCGCCCCTCCGGGCGGCGCGCTGCCGCGCGGCCTCACTCCGCGCAGGGAGAACATCATGGCGCAAGACAACGCAAAAAAACTGGGCGTCGTGGCCCTCGCCAGTGTGGTCGTCAGTTCGATGGTCGGCGGAGGCATCTACAGCCTGCCTCAGAACATGGCCGCTTCCGCATCCGTCGGCGCAGTCATCATCGCCTGGGTCGTCACAGGCCTGGGCATGTTCTTTCTGGCAAACACCTTCCGTATCCTCTCCGACGCCAGACCCGATCTCACGGCGGGCATCTATATGTACGGAAAAGTGGGCTTCGGCCCCTTCGCCGGATTTCTTATCGCCTGGGCCTACTGGCTCTGCCAGATTTTCGGCAACGTGGGCTATGCCATCATCACCATGGACGCCCTCAACTATTTTTTCCCGCCCTATTTTGCGGGCGGCAACACCATATGGTCCATCATCGGCGGTTCCCTGCTGATATGGGCCTTCAATTTCATCGTTCTGCGGGGTACGCGGCAGGCGGCCGCCCTCAACGTCATAGGTACGGTCGGTAAACTCGTTCCCCTTTTCATATTCATCATCATCATGATTTTTGTCTTTCACCTCGACCGCTTTGATTCCGACTTCTTCGGCAGACTGGCCATGGACGACGGCCATCATCTGGGCGGTCTCGGCGATCAGGTAAAAAGCACCATGCTGGTCACGCTCTGGGCCTTCATCGGCATCGAAGGCGCAGTCGTGCTTTCCGATCGCGCGCGAAGCCCGAAAGATGTGGGCAAAGCCACGGTCATGGGTTTTCTGGGCTGTCTTGTCATCTATGCCCTGCTTTCCATCCTGCCTTACGGCTTCATGACCCAGCCGGAACTGTCCGGAGTCGCCACTCCCTCCACGGCGGGAATTCTGGAACGGGTTGTCGGACGCTGGGGCGCATGGCTCATGAACATCGGCCTGATCATCGCCGTTCTGGCCAGCTGGCTGGCATGGACGCTGATCACGGCTGAAATGCCCTTTGCGGCCGCCAAAAACGGTACCTTTCCCCGGCAGTTTGCCAGAGAAAACGCCGCAGGTTCTCCTTCCGTCTCTCTCTGGATTACCAGCGCGATCATGCAGCTGGCCATGATTCTGGTCTATTTTGCCCAAAATGCCTGGAATATGATGTTGAGCATCACCGGAGTCATGGTTCTGCCCGCCTATCTGATTTCCACTCTGTATCTGTGGAAACTGTGCGAGGACGGCGAATATCCGACCAACGTCCCCACCGGACGAGCCGCCGCGCTGGCATGCGGCACGCTGGGAACTGTTTACGCGCTGTGGCTCATCTACGCCGCCGGGCTGCACTATCTGCTCATGGCGACGATTATCGTCGCCGCAGGCGTACCCGTCTTCATCTGGAGCAGAAAACAGGCCGCTGACGGAAAACCCGTTTTCCTGGGCTATGAAAAAGTCATACTCACCATTCTGCTGCTGGTCGCCCTGTTTGCCGTCTTCCTGCTCGCCAGAGGGCATATTCATCTGTAAACAGGAAAAGAAAGGACTTGCCCCGTTCCAAGACTTGACAGAGAGCAAGTTGTTCGCCTAAAGTGCCTTTCGCCGCTTCATACGGCATCTATGGGGATGTAGCTCAGCTGGGAGAGCATTGCCTTCGCAAGGCAGGGGTCGAGAGTTCAAATCTCTTCATCTCCACCAGAAGAAATCAGGCGCGTACTGCAATGTAGTACGCGCCTTTTTCTTTAGACATACCCCCCTCTCCCGCTTTTCGGTTCCGCGTATCCATGACATATCGGGGACACTTTGCCGGAACACGTTGTCACCCGGGCTTCTTCCCCCGTCCCGGATCTCCTCGTTTCACACAATAACGGCCCGCCATGCAGCCCCAGATCCTGCTCCGACAGAGCTTTCCAGAATTTCCCCATCCGGCCTGTCTTCTTTGGACAATGCTTTGATATGCGGATATCCTTTGATAAGCGGACAAGCAACATTTACGGGACGTATCGCCAGAACGGACGCTCCATACGGCAGACATACCGTTTTTCTCCACATTTCAACATTCCCTCCCGGCAGACTTCCTGTTCGCTGCTCCGGGCTTTCGTCGGCAAGGAGGAGCAGACGATGAAACGATGGATCGACATCACGGCGTGGTCGCTGTTTTTTTTCTTCACTCCTGTGACTCCAGGTTCCGCCGATGATTTGCAGCTTCCTCCTCTGTTTGAAGCTGCAATAGAGGGAGATAGCCAGCGCATTCAACATATATTGAACGAAGGCGGCAAGATCGATGCTACACTTGAAAACAATGCGACAGCCCTGATGTTCGCCGCACAGGCCGGACAGACGAACTCCGTCTTTACGCTGCTGGATCACGGTGCAGACATCAATGCCGGAGACGATATGGGATGGACGCCGTTGATGATTGCCGCGCAGAAAGGCCGCACAGAGGTCGTGCGAATGCTGCTGGACAGGGGAGCCGACATCCAGGCCGCAAATGACGGTGGAATGACGGCTCTGCTCCTCGCTGTTCTGGACGGACATACCGACATCGTCCGAATGCTGCTGAACAGCGGAGCTGATATCGATGCAGGGGGAAATAACGGGACTCCCCTGATGATTGCCGCTCTGAACGACAGCAAGGAAATTTTCCAACTGCTGCTGGACAACGGCGCTGATATCAATGCCAGAAACAATGAAGGCTGCACGGCCCTGATGCTTGCCGCGCAGGAAAACAATACCGGAGCGATTCGCACCCTGCTGGATCACGGAGCGGATATCGATGCAGGGGATGAAAATAACTGAACTCCCCTGATGATTGCCGCCTACGAAGGCCATATTGAGGCAGTCCGGCTGCTGCTGAGCAAAGGCGCAGATATCGACGCGAAAGACAGAGAAGGAATGACGGCTCTGATAATAGCCGCCTTTCTTCAGCCGGAAGACATGATAGAGCTGCTGCTGGACAACGGCGCTGATCCCAATCAGAAATCCTGCCGGGGCTTTTCTCCTCTGATTGCAGCCGGAAAAAACCGGCATGAGGGCGTCGTCACGCTTCTGAAAACATACGGGGCGGAAGAATAGCGGCGCGCTTTCCGGCTGAAGATGCCGAATAGAGTTTCCCCCTGCCCGGGACGCGGCTTCGGCTCCCCGCCCCCCCCACGGAACAGTTCTATCCGAATCTGCGCCTGCGACGATGCGGAAAAGCTGATCTTCCAGCGAAGCGCAAGCCCGTGCCGGAGCAGTGTTGCCCAAAACGACCGGCCCTATTCCACAACGTTTCAGGTTCATCCATGGTATGGCAGGATTGCGCAACCTGCTCCCGTATAGCGCGATTCCCTGACGAAATACTCCGTCGCAAGCCCCGATTACCGCAAAAACAACAACGTAGCCGACCTCGCTCCATCTCTCCTGTCACTTGACAAGAAGCTCTTCCGACGAGAAGGTCTGGCCGTTCAAAATTATGTGTATTCTGGAGGGGTTTCATGCCCGGCGGCTATCTGTTCATCGCCCTTGCGACCATACTGTTCAGCACCATGGAAATCGCCCTGAAGCTCATTTCTGCCGATTTTCACCCCATGCAGCTCAATTTTATCCGCTTTACCGTGGGAGGTCTCGTTCTTCTTCCGCTGGCATTGCGCATCATGCATGTCAAACGTCAAAGCGGGGAACTCAAGGATGAGGAAAAAAAAGGCTCGCTTCTGGCCAGTTTCATGCTGCTTGGTCTGGTGGGCAGCGTGGTGAGCATGACCTTCTATCAACTTGCCGTCACTCATGCCAACGCCTCCGTCGTAGCTGTTCTGTTCAGCTGCAACCCGGTATTCGTCCTGCTGTTTGCAGCAATCATCCTTCGCAACCCGATTCTGCCCCGTCATGTACTGGCTCTGATACTGGAATGTGTGGGAATTTTGTTCATCATCAATCCCCTGCATACTGACATCAGTCTGTACGGCATTGTCTGCTCGCTGCTTTCAACAATCTTCTTTGCGCTTTATGCCGTACTGGGCACCAAACAGTGCATGCGCTACACAGGCATGGTCATCACCTGCGGGAGCTTTCTCGCGGCAGGTCTCCAGCTTCTGCTCATCATAGCTCTCAGCCATCTGCCGCCGGTGGCGGCACTGCTGCGCAGCTCGGGACTGGAACTTTTTGCCGACATCCCCCTGTTCAGCGGAGTCACTGCGGACAACTGGCCCGCATTGCTCTACGTCTGCGTAGGAGTGACAGGACTCGGCTTCGCCTCCTATTTCATGGCCATGCAGCTGACGTCCCCCATGCAGGCATCCCTTGTCTTCTTCCTCAAACCCGCGCTTGCCCCCATCCTCGCGCTGATCATCCTGAAAGAAAATATTCCTTTTCACATGGCTCTGGGCATAGGGCTGATACTGGTAGGTTCCCTCGCGTCCCTACTTTCAGGGGAACGGCTCCGCGCCATCCTGCTTCACAGGCAACGCATGTAACAGCTCCGCTGGAAATGGAGCCTCATCATCGTATCCCCCGGGGAAAAAACTGTCTTTCCGGTTGAAAAATTTCATCATACCTTCTAAAGAAATAAAAAAGCCTGCCGATACAAAACAACGGGGAGAACATAAGTGTGAGTATTCCGTCGTTTTACTTCCGCAATATGTTGCTCCAGTATGACAGGCAGCTGGTCACGGCCAGACGTCTGGCCCGTCTGAAGGCCGAATTACGGGAACGTATGCCGGCCGCCATACCCACCGAAACGAAACGTCGGGCAATGGTGGAACGTGTGGCAAGGGAACTTCTGGACAACCTTCTTTTCACAGGGAGCGACAACCCCGTGGTGAGAGAGGTGCGTCAGGAGCTTAACCGTACGCTGCACGGCGAATACAGCTTCAGGTATCCGCCCGGCGAAGTGGATGTGCGCATCTTCCGGGAAGAACCGGACGGTTCGCATGAACTGACAAGCGAGGAAAGAAAGAATATCCTCGCGGCATTGTGGGAAATCACTCTGACAAAAGTGGATGCCACGATGCTTTAATACAGGCTTTGTGTGGAGGCGTTATGGAAATCAATAAAACAAGTACCAGTCAGATAGATTTGTACAAACGTTTCCATATCGAGCAGACGCCTTCCCGTGCGACAACGCCTTCTTCTCAGGCTCAGAGCGCGGACGCTGCACATATGGACACCGTTTCCGTGTCTGACGAAGCCGTGCTGCGGACTGCGGCATATCGCGCTGCCATGAATGCTCCCGATACGCGTCAGGAAAAAATTGACGCCATTAAAGGACGGCTGGCAAACGGAACCTATCAGATAGACTCCCGTAAGGTGGCTTCCAGCATGTTGAATATGGAAAAGGCGCTGCTGGTTCGCTGAATCGGACAAACAGCATGTATATGACGGCAGAACCGGGTTCCCGGCTCTGCCGTATTTTTTTGCCTTGGAACTCCTGCCCGGATCTTTTATTTCTCTCCTTTCAGCTCTTCCCGTTCGAAAGTTCAGCCGCCTGCTTTCCGTCTTGACGCACGCCGCCGCGCGCCTGTACCATTCTGCTTATTTTTCTTTTTCCGAGAAGTGCAAACTCAAGGAACGCTTCATGAATATCGGGCTGGCACTCGGCGGAGGCGCGGCGCGCGGCTGGGCGCATATCGGTATCATCACGACTCTGGCAGACATGGGAATCACTCCCTCCATCGTTTGCGGAACCTCCATCGGGGCTCTGGTCGGCGCTTCCTGTGCCGCAGGGAATCTCGACAAACTGAAGGAATCCGTGCTTTCCCTCACCCGCCTGGGCATGATGAGCTATTTCAATATCAGCACCTCGTTCAGCACCCTGGTAAAGCGCGAAAAACTTCAGGAACTGTTTGAACATGCCATTGCCCCCGCAGGCACGCTTATTGAAGATCTTGCCCTGCGTTATACTGCCGTTGCCACCGACCTCGCTACGGGGCGGGAAGTCTGGCTGAAACGGGGAGATCTTCTGCATGCCGTATGGGCCTCCATCTCCCTGCCCGGTCTTTTTCCTCCTGTCCGACACCGGGAATGCTGGCTTGTGGACGGAGGACTGGTCAATCCCGTGCCGGTTTCCGCCTGTCGCGCCCTGGGGGCTGATCTGGTCATTGCCGTCAATCTCAACGGCGACATCGTGGGCAGACATGTCAACCCCGATCGGCATAAAAGCAGTGGTGATTCCGGAGTAGTGGGACGGGTTGCGGCGGCTGTGCGGCGTTATTCCAGAGGCGGGCAGGAGGACGATGACATTCCCGAGCGTCCCGGCACGCTGGATACTGTTTTCGGCGCGGTGGATATCATGCAGGAACGGATCACCCGCAGCCGCATGGCTGGCGACCCGCCCGACGTCATACTTGTTCCCCGTGTGGGTTCCTTCAGTCTGATGGAGTTTTACAGAGCTGACGAAGCCATCCGCGCCGGTGAACGCTGCGTGGAAGCCATGCGTCCGGCCATAGAAGAAGCTCTGTGCCGATAAAAGCCGTGCATATTGTACGGCATTCCTGTTCAGCAACGAACACCGGACAGGACTGCATACCCGTATGTACATGACATGACTCAACCGCGTCGAACCAGATTTCCGAATCAATAATCGTTGCCCTTTTCCTTATGAGACAGCAGCAGAAATACGCTGCTCCATGTCATACGCATACGTCTTAATGCCCCGGTATATGTCGATGCGTTTCGACATTCCATCATCACGGATTCGCCGAAAGCTCTTTCGGTAATTCTCTCCTTCCGTACCGGAAAACAGGTATCCCTCCTGCATACGCAATTAATGGCGGCCTGCCGGTGCCCAACCCAACATCCTTCGCTCAGGACTGCCGGAAAGAGATACGGGATTCCCGGCTCTCCATCCAGGCGTTGAAAAGACTCCCTCCGCAAAAATCCTCCGAAGATATGTAGTATTCAATTTTATATGAATAAACTTAAGACGTTATCAACCATGATTATATTTATGACATATTCAAGAAAAACTTTAGAGTTTATCTTGATATTATCTTTCCTGAAAAAAGACTGTCTTACTGTCTGCATCATAATATATTCTTGATATATTCTAGACAAAAAATTTTTCTACTTGCTCCTTTTTTACAGTCTGATATGACATAAAAAAAGAAATTCCACTCTGCTCATGCATATATCCGTTCTCCTCTCATATGGGGTATTTTTCAAGGAGTCCGGAAAATGTCACAGAAAGGGATCTTCAGCGGGAGCCTTCCCATGAAAAAAAAGTATGTTTCCCTTATCCTGCTTATAGCGACCTGCCTTGCCATGTTGTCTTCCATGCCGACGCGCGCGTCCGCCGCAGGAGAGCCGGAAGGCTACGGAAAAGCCAAAGTGGATCTGGAACGTCTCCGCGACGATCCCAAACGTGCAAAATACCGTCATTCCTGGCTCAAGCTTGCAGATGACTTTCAGGAACTTTACGACGACAATCCGTCCTGGAATAATCGTCCCGCAGCTCTTTTCCGCTCTGCCGTCGCCCTCGAGGAAATGGCCAGACGTTCCTACAATCGTAAGGATGCGCAAAACGCCGCCGCCCTTTTCGAACAACTGGCAAAAAAACATTCCTCAAGCGTTCTGGCCGACGACGCGCTATATCGGGCGGCGGTCATCCGCAACGAACTCATGCGCGACCCCGGAGAGGCCCGCGATATTCTGGTGACCATTTGCAAAAAATATTCCAAAAGTGATCATGCCGGCCCGGCTGCGGCCTATATAGCAAAACTTGACGGTAAACCGGAAGCAACGGCCGTTGCCTCGCTCGCACCCGTCGGCGTTCCGACAGACGAAAAAAATGCCGACGAGCTGCTCTCAACTCTCAGCAAAAGTTATTCAAAAAAAGGAGACAACAGCGTCGTCGCCACGCTCGACACCAGCAGCCCCGTCAGCGTAAGCAGACCCGATGTGCCCGCATCCATTACCCGCGTCAGTCCGCAGAAACGGGGCAATATTGTTCGCATCGCCATCTCGCTGGGGCAGCCGAACAGTTGGACGCTCGATCATCAGCAGGGAGACAAAGGTAAATCGCCGCGACTGATTCTTGACCTTGAGGGTGCCGAACCGGCCAAAGCGGTCAAATCCGGAGCCCGTTACAAAGATATGGGCATATTCAGCCGCTACACTGTGGATTACAGCGCGACAAACAAGCGTACCCGGATGGTATTCGAATTTTCCTCTCTGCTGCGCTATACCGTCAAAACGGAAAAGTCTCCCTTCCGCATTATTGTGGAGGCCACGGCCTCTTCCAAGGAACTTGCGGACGGCGTTTCCGTAAAAAAATCCTCTTCCGGTCAGACGAAATCCGCCTCTTCCGCCCCCAGAATTTCCACTCCGCGCAATGTTGCCGCACAGCTCGGGCTGAGCGTCAAAACCATCGTCATCGACCCCGGCCACGGCGGCAAGGACCCCGGGACATCACATAATAACATCGTGGAACGGGAACTGACGCTGGACGTTGCAAAACGTCTCGGCTCGGTGCTGCGCGCAGCCGGTTATAACGTGGTGTTCACCCGGGACAAGGATCACTGGATTTCCCTCAGCGAACGCTCAAACATTGCCGTCAAGAAAAAAGGCGATCTTTTTATTTCCATTCATGTCAATGCCAGTACAAAACCCTCCGTCTCCGGTTTTGAAACCTATTATCTGGATCTGGCCGATACCACGGAAAGCATACGCCTCGCGGCAGTGGAAAACTCGGGGACGGATCACAGACTGGGCGAAATGGAAACCATTCTTGCCGATCTGCTGCTCAGCGCCCGTATTCAGGAATCACGCAAGCTGGCTGCGGACGTACAGAAAACGACCGTCTCTCTGCTTAAGAAACGCGGTCACAGCGTCAGCAACAACGGTACCAAGGGTGCCCCCTTCCACGTCCTCATAGGCTCATCCATGCCCGGCGTTCTGGTGGAAATAGGATACTGTACCAACAGTACGGAGGCCAAACGCCTGAGACAGTCCAAATATCGGGATGCTCTGGCGGAAGGCATCGCCAACGGCATTCACAACTATGCCCTCCAACTGGAACTTGCGGGGAAATGACATATCCGGACAACAGAAAGACGGCGGCGCAATGCGTCAGCCGTCTTTCTTCGTGATTACTGCCGCGAATCGGCCCGGAAAAATTCGAATTCCGGCGGAATTCCGACAAAAACGAAACTGTTCTCCTTCCGCAGTTCTTACTGGAACGCTTTGCGCTTGACCGTATCGGCAATTCAGCCCCTATGTTTCGGCTCGCGGGTTTCACACCTTCGCTGGAGTCTGCTCTGTCGGCCATGCATGAACGCCCTGAGAGGTACAGGCACGTCGTGTCGTCCGTCGTGTGACACGCCGCAAGGACCTTACGGCTGTTCCGGCCCTGCGGAATAGCCCCGCTTCTCCCGACTCCGTCTATGTTCAAAACGAACTTGCTTCAAGCAACCCGGCCAGAGCTTCCAAATCCCGGACAAGAAAGAGACGTGTTTCTCCGGGAACTCCGACGCTCATTCCCGCGCGTATTCCCGGCAGTGAAGCGGAAGACGACGTATATTCCGCTACCTCTTTTCCCTTTTCCAGAGTCCAGCCCAGTTCACGAGCTTTGTCCTCTCCCTTACCGGTCAGAACCAGGCAGGAGGCCGCAAAGCCGGCGTTGACGCCGAACAGCAGATCTTCCGTCTTATCTCCGACCATAACGCATTGCGCCGTATTCAGACCGTGTGCGGCACGCAGACTTTCCCACATGTCCGTTCCCGGCTTGCGACATTTGCAATGCTCCGAAGGTGTATGCGGACAGTGACGAAAGTCGGCAATCGCTGCTCCGAAAGGGCGAAGCAACTCGTCAAGTCTGTGCTGACAGGCCAGAAATTCGTTCTCCCCGAAGTAGCCCCTTCCGATACCGGACTGATTCGTGACCACAAAAAGTCTGCATCCGGCCGCGCACAAGCGTCCCAGCGCCGCACCTGCTCCGGGCAGAAGCTCCACGCCGTCCGGATCGGCAAGGTAGTGACGATCTTCGATAATCGTCCCATCCCGATCGAGGAAAAGTGCGCAGGGCAGGGGAAGTTTTTTCATTTCCCCTTCCTCATTTTCAGGCGTACAAACTCCACCGCCACCGGGGCCACGGAAAGAATGATGATTCCATATACCACAAAACTGAAATTTTCTCTGACAAGGGGAATATTTCCAAGAAAATACCCGGCAGAAACCAGTCCGAATACCCACAGAACGGCGCCAATGATATTGAAAAAGAAAAAGCGTGTCGGATTCATGAGGGCAACGCCCGCCACAAAGGGCGCGCAGGTACGCACAATGGGGATGAAACGGGCCAGGATAATAGCCTTGCCGCCATGTTTTTCATAAAAGGCATGGGCCTTAAGCAGATGATTCTTGTTCAGGAAGCGTGTTTCGCGTTTGAATATTCCTGGCCCCACATGCCGCCCGATCTCATAGTTTACGGCGTCTCCAAGCACAGCAGCCGACAACAGCGTCGCAATACAGGCAAAATAGTTCAGATATCCGGCTCCGGCCACGGTTCCCGCCGCAAACAGCAGCGAATCTCCGGGCAGAAAGGGCGTGATCACCAGCCCCGTTTCACAGAAGACGATAAGAAACAGAATAGCAAACAGCCAGAAGCCGTATGCTTCCACCAACGCAAAAAGATGCGTATCAATATGCAGAACAAAGGAAAGAGCCTGTTCAAAAAAAGATGCGTCGGGCATGAATTCTCCTGAAAATTTTTCGCATCATAGGGGGGAGGAGGGGGCTTGGCAAGTCTGTTCCGCAGGCAGCACGCCCCCCCCGACGGCCCGGCGAGCTAGTGCAGAGCAAAGCTGACGACGAAGCATGCGGACACGATCCACATGGTGAGACTCACATCCTTTGCTCTACCTATACAGGCTCTGATGATCACATAACTGATGAACCCCATGCCGAAACCCGTGGCGATACTGCACGTGAGCGGCATGGTGATGATGGTAAGAAAGGCAGGCAAAGCTTCAGCCATGTTGCTGAAATCAATATTCCGCACTTCCTGAATCATGAGCGTGCCCACCACGATGAGCGCGGGAGCCGTGGAGTAGCCCTGAACAATGCCCACCAGCGGCGAAAACACCAGACTGACAAGAAAAAGTACGGCCACAGTGACGGCGGTAAGTCCGGTACGCCCCCCCTCGATTACGCCGGCGGAACTTTCAAGATAGCTTGTCACGGCAGGAGTTCCCAGCAGTCCGGAAAGCATGGTTCCGCAGGAATCAACCACCAGAGGGCGACCCAGGCCTTCTATCTGGCCGTCCTGCTTCATGAGTCCCATTTTGCGGGAAAGCCCGATAATGGTTCCGATGGTATCGAAAAGATCTACCATCGTCATGGTGAAAAGTACGGAAAAAAGACCGTACTTCACGGCGGCGACAATATCGAGCTGCAGGAAGGTGGGCAGGAAACTCGGAACGTCAAGGCTCATGATATCGCCGATTCCCGCAGGAGCAGGCCCGACGCCCACAACCATACCCAGTACGGTGGTACCCAGGATACCCAGCAGCATGGCTCCCTGTATCCCAAGCTGCATGAGGACGACCGTCACCAGCAGCCCGAAGAGGGAAAGAAGCGTCGCCGGCTCGCTTATCTTGCCCAGAGCAACAAGCGTACCCGGATCGTCCACGATGATCCCCGCGCCCTTGAGTCCTATGGACGCGATAAACATGCCTATGCCCACAGCCGTTGCCAGTTTGAGATTGAGCGGCACTTCCCTGATGATGCGCTCGCGCAGCTTCGTGATGGAAAGCAGGAAAAAGACCAGACCGGAAATAAAAACCGCACCCAGAGCCGTCTGCCACGGCAAGCCCATGCCCAGTACCACGGTATAGGCAAAAAAGGCGTTGATGCCCATGCCCGGGGCCAGAGCTATGGGCAGATTCGCCCACAGCCCCATGAACAGCGTAGTCAGAGCCGCGGCCCATATGGTGGCGGCAAAGGCCGCCTCACGCGACATGCCGGCATCTGCAAGCATGGAAGGATTGACGAATATGATGTAGGCCATGGCGATGAAGGTGGTTGCACCGGCCGTGAGTTCCGTTTTCAGGGTGGTCCCGTGCTCTTTCAGTTTGAACAGTCTGTTGATGATATCTCCGGCCATGCTCTCCTCCATGACTTCCGTCGTGAAATTTCCTTTGAACGTCTTGCATTGCAAGCGCACGCCCCTTCACAGGGATCTGCGTTTACGTCCATAAAGAATTCGTCCGGGATCCTTGCGGAAAATCAAGGCGATCCCCGGGAGATACCTAGCATTAACTTTTATGCAAACCAATGTTAAAAGGCTGCTGCCCGCGGCTCCCCGATGAAAATATTTTCTGTCGTCTCCGACGACGGGCGATGTTCCTCTGTCGTATCAGGATACGGCGCGGGAGCGGGGGTCTTTATTGTTCCATGTTTACAACATTCAAAAAGGAAGCTTCATGAACATCTGGCACGAAATTTCCCCGGATCGCATCCGGCCCAACGACTTCTGCGCCGTTATCGAAATCCCCAAGGGGGGAAAAATCAAATACGAACTGGACAAGCAGACCGGGCTGCTGATGATGGATCGGGTGTTATATACATCCACCCACTATCCGGCGAATTACGGCTTCATTCCCCGCACCTATGCCCAGGACAAGGACCCTCTGGACGTGCTGGTACTCTGCTCGGAAGTTCTCATGCCCCGCTGTCTGGTGCGCTGCTATCCCATAGGCGTCATCGGTATGGAAGACGGTGGCGACAAAGATGAAAAAATCATCGCCCTGCCCTTCAGCGACCCCAACTACAACCAGTATCAGGATATCAGCGATCTGCCCCGGCACGTCTTTGACGAAATGTCGCACTTCTTTTCCGTGTACAAGGAACTGGAAGGAAAGAAGACGGCCATTGACTATGTGCAGAATGCCGAAAGCGCGCGGGCCGTGGTTCAGGACTGCCTGGATCGCTATGTGGAAAAATTCTGCCGCTGAACACGTCCGTCTTAATATACGGGAACAGCGGGGATTGCCCCGCTGTTCACACACTTCACACGCTCAACCAACGCGCAAGGAAACGCTGTAAAATAC
Source organism: Candidatus Mailhella merdavium (assembly GCA_019119045.1). Classification (GTDB taxonomy): domain Bacteria; phylum Desulfobacterota; class Desulfovibrionia; order Desulfovibrionales; family Desulfovibrionaceae; genus Mailhella; species Mailhella merdavium. The sequence continues at coordinate 32,616 of DWXS01000042.1, forward strand.
CCTCCGTGCGCGTCTCTGTCGGAATCTTCGCCGGCAAACAGTATAAAAACGTCCGCTTCGGGACGGAAGCTGTATCCGGCGACACGCCGCTCTTCCAGAGCCTCCCGGACGGAATCCCCGCAGGGGCAGGAAAAAGGCATCCGCTCCTCTTTCTTCACACGTCTGCCGTTCCTCCCGCCGCCTTTCCGATACTGCTCCGCACCTCATGGCGGCAGACGTTTCCCGAGGCCGCAGCATGACGTTCCCCGTTCCTGACGCCCCCGGAACTCCGCCGAAAAAGACAAACCGTTCTGGAAGAATCAGACCCCGACCGCCTCTCCACGACTGTCCGAGCTTTCCTGTGCCGGAGCGGACGCACTTCCCGCCCCGAAAAGACGGACGACTTTGCCCAGACTTTCCTGATCCGCAAACAGGTAAGCGGTATCCCCCTCTTCCAGCATGTCCCCGCCGCCGGGAGAGGGAAGTGTCTGACCATTATGCTGTATGCCGACGACGGTTACATTGTACAGGCGACGCAAATCAAGCTGCTGCAGGGTTTTCCCTGCCACGACGGAATCATGTTCCACAAGCAGCGCAGAAACGGCATGATCCGAAAGGCGGGCATCCTCCAGAGAAAAATTTCGTCCGGGCAGGTTGAGCGTCCGCACCATGCGGTAATGCTCTCCACGAATCTCCCGCACAAAGCCGGTTATGGTCTGCTGCGGCACAAGATAGTATCCCAGCACCTGAGCAAAAATCTCGATGGACGTTTCAAAGTCTTCCGATATGACGGCCTGTGCCCCCAGCTGGCGCAGTTCCGCTTCTTCACTGACAAATCTGGTTCGGGCTACAATATTCAGGCCGGAGTTGAGTTTGTGCGCGCTGTCGATCACGGCCCGCACCGCGGCGCTGTCGGAAATGACCACGGCCAGTACCCGGGCCTGCTTCACGCCGTAATGTTCAAGCGTCATGGGATCGCTGGCATCGCCATGGTGAATGGGTTCCGTATCCCGATAACGGCTGACCGTGTCCGGATTCATTTCCAGAATGACATAGGGAATCCCCGCCTTGCGTGCCGTGCGCGCAAGATATTTGCCGCCTATGCCGAAGCCGATGATCATGAGGTGATCCCGCAGCTCCTCGCGGGAGGCCGCATCCTGATGAGGCTCTTCCTGCATTCCATGAGAGCCGAGGCGTTTTCCTATCCAGCCGGCAACAAGAGGGGCGGCATTCATCATGAAGGGCGTGGCAACCATGGTCAGGATGCTTGACGCCAGAAACACCTGATAGGCCAGATTGTCCATCAGACCGGACTCTACGCCGCTGCGGGCGAGTACGAAGGAAAATTCCCCGATCTGACTGATGCTCATGGCCGCAATGATACAGACCCGCAGAGGATAGCGCAGAAGCAGCATGGCCGCCAGAGCGGCGAGCGTCTTGAACAGCAGCAGCGCCACTGCCAGCAGCAGGATCGAAGCGACATGAGTGAAGGCAAACTGCACATCCAGCAACATGCCGATGGAAATGAAAAACAGGCTGGTGAATATCATCTTGAAGGGCAGAACACCTTCCACCACACTGAGGCTGTATTCCGATTCCGCCAGCAGCAGACCGGCCAGAAACGCCCCCAGCGAAAGAGAAAGCCCCATCCAGGCCGTGCCTATGGCAATGGCCAGACACAGACCGAGCGTGCCGATGAGCAGCAGTTCCCGGCTGCGGGAACGCACGATCATGAGCATGAGACGCGGCAGAACATGCTTTGCCAGAATCCATCCGCCGCCAAGCACGACAACGGTGCGCGCGCCGGAAAGCAGCAGCTCGAGCGGCCCTGCATTCTGCTGCCCGGAAAGAAGCGGAATGATCAGGGTCATAGGCACAATGGCAATATCCTGAAAAATCAGCACGGCAAGAGAAAGCCGCCCCTGAGGAGATTCCGACTGCGCTTTCTGCTGATACAGGCTCAACACAATAGCAGTGGACGAGAGCGCGGCGATGCAGCCGAAAAACACGCCTTCCGCCGCGCCGTGCCCGCTGATCAGCGCAGGCGGCAGAAAAATGAGTATGGTTGCCAGCACCTGCGCCGTTCCGCCGAGAAATACCGGTTTTTTCAGGCGGGACAGTTCGGAGGTCGACATTTCCAGGCCAATGGTGAACATGAGCATCACCACGCCCACATCCGCCAGCAGTTCGACCGCCTTCACATTCTCCACCAGCCCGAAAGCCGTAGGCCCGCATAGAACGCCGGAAATGAGCAGCCCCACGATGGAAGGCAGACGAATCCTGCTGCATACCAGCAATACCAGCAGGGAAAGGCAGAACATACGGGCTATATCTGGAAGAAGAGGAATATCCATGCGAGGCTCCTGAAAGGTCTTGCGAAAACGTACTTTTTTCCGCAAGACGACTCTCGCGTCAAGCGTAAAAGAAAGCCGGTCAGCCTGTCCGCATCTGCGCAGTGCCGCTTCTGAAAAGCAATATCTTCAAAGTGTTATGAAAATGCGTCCGGCAGGAAGCGGGATTTTCCAAAGCTGCGCACATGGTTCAGGCGTTCTGCTGCGGTGCGGAAGCTGCGGTTTCCGCCGTGCGCGCCTTTCTGTGCCGGGAAGCCGCCCATTTAATCCTCCGGAAGCAGAAGGCATCAAAGTTCATGCGCTCTTCGCTTTCCCCTGATATGGAAGCCGCCGCATCCTTCACGGCACATTCGGCCCGGGCCAAGGCCCTGTGCCCGCCGCCGCTTCCCATGCCTTCAAAGGTCAGGGAGGCGATATGCCCCACGTCCGTACTGCCCATCCCCCCTCGAAACACGGCGACAAGGGTATCGCGACAGCGACCGCACACGACAACCCAGCGCAGACCGTGCACGCGCAGGAAAAAATCCGCCACGACAACCAGGACATCCGCATTTTCCGCCATGCCCAGCCAGGTATAGCTTCCCGTGGCGCAGGGGCGCAGCTTGGCGAACGCGCGGGAAAAGTAGGGCAGCCATTCCGGCAGATATTCGCTGCGCATGATCCGCGTGAGCAAAGAGGTATCGGCAAAGCGCGTAAGGTAATGATAGGCGCGTATATCCACTTCCGTGCTGTTGCGTCCGAAAGTATTGGTATCCGTGCGTATGCCGTACTGAAGGGCTGTGGCCAGACGCCGCCCCGGACGCAGGCCGGCATTGTACAGAAATTCGGTCATCAGCGTGCTGGTCGCGCCCATATCCGGACGTATTTCCTGAAAGGGAGCGGCCGCAGGCGTGGCGGGACGGGGATGATGATCGATGATGACGGAAAAATCCACGTCGTCAAAGGCGGGGCTGTGATGCGGCTGGGAATCGATGATGGCGAAACGCTGAAACCCGGGAGCAAGCGAGGGCACCCATTTGACGACCGGAATGCGAAGATAGCGCAACATGGCCAGATTGTCCGGACGCGTCACTTCATTGATGCGGGCTATGGTTACGCTGTGTACGCGCTTGCTGATCAGGCGCTGAAAGGCAAAGGCTCCGGCAATGGCGTCCGGATCGGCGCTGATCAGCACCATCCAGTTATCATCTCTGTTGAGCAGAGCCTGAAGTTCGGCCAGACGCGACGTAAGTTTGCGGAAATAGGCCATAGATTCACCCTTTTCAGTCCCGTCGTTCCTCGCGGGCTACGGCGAGAATTTCCTCCAGCTCGGGCAGGGAACGCAGTATGCCTTCCCAGTCGAACACTTCCACCACATGGGTCACATCCGCCGGAAGCAGCGGAAGCGCCCGACGGGCCCAGACATGCAGCAACCAGTCCTTCTGGACACCTGTAAGCCGGGCAAGGGGCATATGCCGATCCCGAGCCCTGCCGCCGGAAGCTGCGGGGCCGGGGGCAGACCAATGGATCAGCCGCACACGTTTCAGAATCTCAATGCGCGTGCAATCCTCTTCCTGCCCATAAGCCAGAGCGTGCGCCATGTCCAGACACAAGGCGGCCTCGCCGGACTCTCCCGAAGCCTCAAGAAGCCGAAAGGACGCACCCCGCACGTTTTCCAGGGCGATATTTTCGGCTTTCTCCCCCGCGTCGCGCCAGACCTGAAAAAAACCTGCCAGCCACGCCGAGGCCGCCTTCACGCCCTCCCCGCCTTCTCCTGAACGGGGAAGATGCAGCACTCCGAAACGGGGATGCAGAAAGGCGACTCTGCGCCATGCGCCGAGGGCAAGTTCTGCCGCACGCCGCCCGGAGGCTTCGGAACAAAGCGCAGGATTGCTCAGTCCGGGCAGATCCGTCGGCAGATGCGCATGCCAGCGCAAAGGCAGTTCTTTCAACTCCTGCGGCAGTTCATGTTCCGGCATATGTGCGGAGCTTTCCGCCTCGAACAGACAAATCCCTACTTCCGGCGCCCGTCCTGCCAGAAAACGCGCATTTTCCGCAACGGTTCCAGGCATTACCCAAGAGGGAACAGCCCAGGAACATGGAATGAGGACATGTTCCTCCCCACCTCCGCCCTCTGCTGGACAATACCCTCCGCCCGGCGTAATTTTCAGCGTCATATTTCCCCCTGAAGGGAAGGTTTCAGCTCTTGAAGGACCCCATGAACGGCACATTTCCTCCGCCCCCCGAGTTTTCAGACGCAGCTCCGGCCTTTTTCCAGGCGCATCCGCTGGTACTGGCCTCCTCGTCGCCGCGCCGCCGGGACTTCATGCGGGAACTGGGCCTCAGTTTCCGCATCCTGCCCGCCCGTACGAAAGAGGAGCGTCCTCTGCCGGATGAAGCGGCAAAGGCTTATGCCCTGCGCACAGCCCGTTCCAAGGCAGGCCATGTCCGCAGGGAACTGCCCCTCGCAGCGGATGAGCCTGCGCCTCTGGTGCTGGCGGCCGACACCATCGTCGTACTTGACGGCGACATTTTGGGCAAGCCCGCCTCACCTGCCGAAGCCGTCGCCATGCTGGAGCGTCTGTCCGGCCGTACCCACAATGTCATCACGGCCTGCTGCCTCTGGTTTGCCGACGAACAGGAACCCCGCGTCGAATTCGCAGATTCCACCAGCGTACTTTTTGCGCCATGGCCTCGTGAAATACTTGAAGCCTATACGGCTACGGGAGATCCGATGGACAAGGCCGGAGCTTACGGAATACAGGGAAAGGGAGCTTTTCTTGTCGAACGTATCGAAGGTTCCTGGTCCACGGTGGCAGGTCTGCCCGTCAGCCGCGTTCTCCATGCCCTCTTTGCATGCGGCGCGCTGATTTTCCCGCAAGAGGCCCATACTTCCGCTCCGTGCCCCCTCCAACCATAACCGAAGGAGACTTTTCATGACCTTTGCCGAACTTGTCGCCACGTCCCGAACCTGTCGTTACTTCAAAAACTCCGTACACCTGACCGAAGGCATTCTCTCCGATCTGGTGAACATGGCCCACCTTTCGCCCAGCGCACGCAATCTCCAGCCCCTGCGCTACGCCCTCGTCGTTTCTCCCGAAGCCCGGAACGAACTTTTCCCCCTGCTGAACATGGCAGGCGGACGTTCCGCTGAAGAACGCGCCGACGAAAGCCGGCAGCCGGCAGGGTATATTGTGATTGTCGCCCCCAGGGGTCTGAACGACTTCGGCCTCATGGACATCGGCATTGCCGCGCAGACCGTCAACCTTGCCGCGCGCACCGCAGGGCTTGCCTGCTGCATGATCGGCGCGTTCAACAAACCTGCCGTCGACAAATTCCTCGGCGTACCGGAAGCCATGGAATCCCGCCTGGTGCTGGCTCTGGGCGCCCCCAGCGAAGACTGCCGTCTTACAGGGCCCAGCGCAGACGGAAGCCTGTCCTACTACAATGATGCGGAAGGCGTTCACTGGGTGCCCAAACTCACGCTCAACGACGTGATCATGCTTGTGAAATAGGAGCCGCCGCCTATGGATATCGCCTCCCTCCGGCAGGATGTCGTTTCCGCCGCTCTCGACATGCGCCGGACGCACCCTCTGGTACACAACATCACCAACTATGTGGTCATGCAGATTTCAGCCAATGTTCTGCTCGCCGCAGGAGCCTCGCCCCTCATGGCACATGCTCCGGAAGAGCTGGACGATCTGCTGTCTCTGGCTTCCGCGCTGGTTCTCAACATCGGCACCCTGGATCAGTCATGGCTCTCCTCCATGCGTACGGCCGGAGAGTGTGCCGCGCGGCACGGCGTCCCGGTCGTTCTCGACCCCGTAGGAGCGGGAGCCTCCCGCCTGCGCACCGGGGCTTCTCTGGAACTGCTCAAAAACGCACATCCTGCCGTTCTGCGCGGCAATGCCTCCGAAATTCTCGCAGTGGCTGCGGCGGAAGGCTTTTCCCATACGGCCGCCGCTACCCGGGGCGTCGACAGCACTCAGGGCAGCAACGAGGCCCTTGCCGCTGCCCGGGATCTGGCCCGCAGGCATGATTGTGTGGTAAGCGTCAGCGGAGAACGCGACTATATCACAGACGGAGAACAGACCGTTGTCGTCAGCGGCGGCTCTCCTCTCATGAGCAGAATCACCGGCATGGGCTGCTCGGCCTCCGCCCTGACCGCCGCGCATGTGGCCTGTGCAGCCTCGCCCCTGATCGGAGCCGTTGCGGCCATGGCCGCCATGGCTGAAGCCGGGGAAGAGGCAGCCCGCGACGCAAAGGGGCCGGGTTCCTTCCTCTCCGCCTTTCTGGACGCCCTGTATCTGCTTGAACCGCAACGCATTGCTCCGCGCGTTTCTCTGCTCTGAAACGCCCTCTCACGGATCTCATCATGGACTACAGATGGAGAAAACATCCGGACTATCGCGTCTATCTGGTGACGGACAGGGAACTCTGTCTCGGCAGACCTCTGGAAGAAGTTGTTCTGCATGCCGTAGCAGGAGGCGCAACCATGGTACAGCTCCGGGAAAAGCAGGCTGACTCGCGTGATTTTCTGGAGCTGACGCGCCTTCTGGTACGGGAACTGCATGGACGCGGCGTCCCGCTTATCGTCAACGACAGAGCGGATATCGCTCTGGCCGGAGGCGCGGCCGGTCTGCATGTGGGGCAGAGCGATCTGCCTCCGCGCGATGCCCGTGCCATCATGGGAGCTGACGCCATCATCGGGCTTTCCGTAGAAAACATGACCCAGCTTGAAGAAGCGCAGACGCTCGACGTGGATTATCTCGGAGTCAGCCCCATATGGGCTACCCCTACAAAAACGGATACGGCACGGCCATGGGGGCTGGACGGGCTTTCGCAGGCCAGACGACACAGTCGCCTGCCGCTGGTGGCCATCGGCGGTATACACGCGGGCAACGCGGCGCAGGTCGTCGCGGCGGGGGCCGACGGTCTGGCCGTCGTATCGGAAATCTGTTCCGCTCCCGATCCGGAAAAGGCCGCGCATTTTCTGCGAGGCCTGTTCGCAGAAACCAAGTGAGACATCCGTTTTCCGCCCGTGGACAGAAGCTTTGAAAACTTCTTCCACGGCGCGGCAGACGAAATGTTGTTTTCTCAGCGTTTTCTACGCATCTCCACAAAATACAGAATGACGGCAGTCACGACAGTCGCGGCCGTATCCGCAGCCGGAAGACTGAACCATACCCCGTTCAGCCCCAGCCAGCGGGGCAGAAGCAACAGACAGGGGATAAGAAAAAGCATCTGGCGGGAAAGAGAAAGAAAGCTTGCCACAGAAACCAGACCTATGGCCTGGAAATAGGCGGAAACCACTATCTGCCAGCCCACGATGAAAAAGACTGCCGTACAGGCTCGCAGCGCGCTGACGGAAAGGTTCTGCAGCTCGGGGTAATCGGTGAACATGCTGACCAGAACCCCCGGAGTGAACTGGAAGGAAATCCAGCCTGCTGTAGTGATGATCATTCCCGTTCCCATACCGAGAAACAGGGTGCGGTGTACACGATCCATCCGCCCGGCGCCGAAGTTGTATCCGATGATGGGCTGCATGCCCTGAGTCAGCCCAATGACTACCATACCGAAGAGCATAATCAGACGGTTCAGAATACCATAAGCGCCGATAGCAAGGTCTCCCCCATAGTGCTTCAGGCTCTGGTTGATGATGATCACCACCAGACAGGCACAGGCGTTCATGAAGAACGGAGGCAGCCCCACAGCCAGAATTTCCCGGCAGAGCGCGGGCTGAAAACGAAAAATTCCCGGGCGGAAGCGCACCATGGAGCTTTTGCGGGAAAAATGCAGCACAAGCCAGCAGCAGGAAGCAATCTGCCCCATGACAGTGGCCAGCGCCGCACCCCGCATCCCCCAGTGAAACGAAAATATGAACAGCGGAGCAAGCACGATGTTCACCGCCACACTGACCAGAGCGGTTCCCATTGCCTTGGCAGGATAGCCGGAAGCTCGCGCAATGTTGTTAAGCCCCAGCATGAGGAAGCCTACCGGAGACGCGGCGAGCAGCACAACGATATAGTCCCGCGCATAGGGCCGGGTGTCATCGCTGGCGCCGAACAGGGTCAGAATGGGATCTATAAAGATATAGAGCAGCAGGCCCGCCACGATACTGAGTACGAAGTTCATAAGAACCACCTGCCCGAGTACCTGCTCTGCCCGTTCCTCATTCTTGCGCCCCAGCTCAATGGAGCACAGGGTCGCTCCGCCCACGGCCACCATCATGCACAGGGCCATGACCAGATTGAACAGAGGAAAGTTCACGGCCAGGCCGGAAATGGCCTGATGCCCGACGCCATGTCCGATGAATATGCCGGCAATGACATTATACATTGAAGTGATCGTCATACCGACGATTGCCGGCAGGGAATACTTCAACAAAAGGCGGCCTATGGGCGCACCCGCGAGTTCTTTTGTCTTGTCGTCCATACTTCCCTCCGTGCGGTTCGGACAGGGATCTGCCCGGATCTTCCTGCCGGATGCATACTTCTGAAATGCACCGGCTCCCGCTCCATTTTTCAGAATAGCCTGTAACCTTTCATCCGGCAAGGCACTGAACAGCATGTCAATCATCTTTACAATTTTGTCATAAACCATAATTTTTATTCATATGAGATCGCAAGTTTTCATTGATATATCATATATTGAGAAATACATTTTCTGTCCTGATCTGATACTTTTTTGAAAAATACAGACTTTTTTCTTGCTAATCCCCTCTGTAACGGCTACATAGCGTCCACGTTTCCGGTTATGACAGAAATGGAAACGGAATGTTGCGTCACAGAGTAAGGAGATCGCGCACATGAGCAATGAAATGGAGAAATTCGGCTATAAGCAGGAACTCAAGCGAGAGCTTGGTTTCAAAGACGTATTCGTCTACGGGATGCTGTTCATGGTGGTCATCGCTCCCATGTCCATCTACGGGTACATCTCGAAAGACAGCAACATGATGACCCCCTTCGTGTACTTCGTGGGCATCTGCGCCATGTTCTTCACGGCCCTGAGCTACATGAAGATGAGCAATCGTTTTCCCATTGCGGGTTCGGTCTATGCCTATGTCCAGCGCGGTCTGAATCATCACGTCGGTTTCATCGCGGGCTGGCTGATTCTTCTTGACTATGTGTTTGTTCCCGCCCTGCTCTATCTCATGACCGCCAACTGGTGCGTCGAACTCTTTCCTGCGACGCCACACTGGCTGTGGATACTGGTCTTTGTGGGGCTGAACACGCTGATTAACGTGCGCGGCATCACCTACACGGCCAAGGCCGACTGGATCATGTTCTATGTGGAAGTGGTCATTCTGGCCCTGTTCATCGGCTTCGGCCTGAATTACGTCCTCGGCGAAGGCGGCGGCACGGGCAAACTGGTCATGGATCCGCTGTACCGTCCCGGAGAAATGAACCTTCACTTCATCGGTCTGGCCTGCACCATCGCCTGCCTTTCCTTCCTCGGATTCGACGGTATCAGCACGCTTGCGGAAGAAACCCACAAGCCGGAAGTCACCATCGGCCGCGCGACCATGGCCGCCCTGCTGTGCATCGGCTTTCTGTTCATTCTTCAGACCTATGTTGCCACCATCATCCAGCCGGATCTGAGCAAGCTCAATCCCGATACCGCCTTCTTTGACGCTGCGGCCATTGCCGGCGGGGAATGGTTCCGCAAGGTGCTTCTGGTGGTCAACATTCTGGCCGTGGGCATTGCCAACACCATGAACGCCCAGGCCGCGACCTCCCGCGTACTGTACGGCATGTCCCGCGACAAGGTTCTGCCGCTGGTCTCCGGCCTGCTGTGCAGGGTGCATCCCAAATTCCATACCCCGTACATGGCCACTATTCTGGTAGGTATCTTCTCCATCGCCGTAGCTGAATTCTCCACCGTGGACGACCTTGCCCGTCTGGTGAACTTCGGCGCGCTGACCTCTTTCATCCTGCTCAATGTCGCCGTCTTCAACTTCTTCTGGCTGCGCGAAGGTCAGCGCGGCGGCAAGGCACTGCTCAACTATGTCATCTGCCCCCTCTGCGGCGTACTCATCCTCGGCTATGTATGGTTTTCCTTCGATTCCGTCACCCAGATAGTCGGCTTCACCTGGCTGGGCCTCGGTCTGATCATCGGCTTCGTCAAGAGCAAGGGCTACAAGGAAGTTCCCGAAGCCTTCCGCAAGTCCGACATGGTTTAGTCGCACAATCATTCAACAAGGAGCATTCAACATGCATTACGTTGACAAAGTTGTTTATACCTTCAGTGCGGACAATACGCCCCTAATTTCCGTAAAATCCGGCGATCTGGTAACCTTCCGCACTCAGGACTGCTTCAGCAACCAGATGCACTCCGAAAGCCAGCTCGTCACCACCTGCGATTACAGCAAGATGAACCCCGCCACCGGCCCCGTTTTTGTGGAAGGTGCAAAGCCCGGCGATGTCATCAAGGTGGAACTGCTCGATATTCAGTGCGACAGCATCGGCACCACGACCACCCTGCCCGCCATCGGCCCCCTGCACGACCGCTGCGAAACCCGTACCAAGCGCATCCCCGTAGAAGGCGGCAAGGCCCGCTTCAATGACATAGAATTTCCGATCAACACCATGATCGGCGTCATCGGCTGCGCGCCCGAACCGGGTAAAAGCGTACCCTGCGGCTTCCCCGGAAGTCACGGCGGCAACCTTGACTGCAAACTCATGGTCAAGGGCAACACTGCCTACTTCCCCGTGCGCGTGGAAGGCGGACTCGTCCAGATGGGCGATCTCCACGCCGTCATGGGCGACAGCGAACTGTGCGGCACCGGCCTTGAAATCAACGGTACGGTCATTGCCCGCCTGACGCTGATCAAGAACTGCCCCATTGAATGGCCCGTGCTGGAAACCAGCGACATGTGGTACACGCTGGCCTCTGCCGCCGAATTCCCCGAGGCCCTGCGCCATGTCAGCGTGCAGATGCAGGAACTCGTGGCAAAAGCTACGGGCTGGGATCGTACCGACGCCTACCTTTACATGTCCCTGCGCGGCGATGTGGAAACCTGCCAGGCCTGCAAGCCCTGTGAAGTGGATCTCATCCTCCGCCTCGGCGTGCCCAAGGCGGATATGAAAAAGCCTCTTATCGAAGGATAGTCTGGCAGAACTTCTCTAAAATCAGAAGGGGTCGGCGTGATGTCACGCCGACCCCTTCTCATCTTTTCCGGTAAATTTCACAAGCCTACGGGAAAGGCATTGAACAACCAGCCTACAAACGTGAACAATATCAGCAGGGTGGTCACAAAAACAGCGAGCAGCTTCCAGCTCATCACCTGACGCAGCATAAGCAGTTCCGGCAGACTGACCGCCACGGTACTCATACAGAAAGCCAGCGTGGTTCCCACCGGCAGCCCCTTGAGCAACAGACTTTCCAGAATGGGAATAATCCCCGTGACATTGGCATAAAGCGGAACTCCGGCGGCCACGGCGACAGGGACAGTCCACCAGCTCCCGCCGCCCAGTGTCCCGGCGAACCATTCCTGAGGCACAAGCCCGTGCAGAGCCGCCCCGACGGCGACACCGGCGATCACCCATGGCCATACGCGGCGGAAAATGTTGCGCGTCTCGCCAAGGGCAAAGGCATGACGCTCCCACAATCCGGGCTTTCTCAAAAGCAATCCGCCCGCACCTGCATAGCCTCCTTCGCCGCTTAAAGGACGCAGCCAGCGTTCAGCACGGATCGCATCCATGACCATACCGCCCGCAATGCCCGCGCACAACCCGGTCGCCACATACAGCGCAGTAAACTTCCAGCCCAGAAGTCCCCACAGCAGCACAACGGCAACTTCATTGATCAGCGGCGAGGCAATCAGGAAGGAAAGCGTCATGCCCAGCGGAACCCCGGCCGACGTAAAGCCCAGAAAAAGCGGAATGCTCGAGCAGGAACAGAAAGGCGTGATCGCCCCGAGTACGGCTCCCAGAATGTAGCCTGCCCCCCGGCCCTTTCCCGCCAGAACATCCCGGACTTTCTCAGCCCGCAGTCCTGCCCGCAACCAGCTGATGACATACACCATCAGTACGAGCAGGAGGAGAATCTTGGCCGTGTCATAGAGAAAAAAGGTCAAGGCTCCGGCCGCAGCCGCACCCCAGCCCAGCGACAGTATGGTCTGTTCGATTCGGATCGAAAGCGGATCCAGTGTGGAGTATACCGCCGCCCATATCAGCAGACACAGCAGCCCCGTTCCGAAATAGCGCACTCTATTCACTTTCCGCACCGGCATAATCTCCTGCAGCCGGCTTGAACAACTACAGCCACACGGAGCCATGGGCAACTGCCGCCTGCCTTCCGTACGTTCTTCATTCCCAGACATGAAAAACCTCCTTTTCAAACACACTCGGGAACAACCGGATGGCTCCGGCCTCGCTCCATCCCGGTGTGAACCAACATCCGGCGCAGCTCCTGAAACGGCGCGCCGTTTCCCTTTCTCCCAGCGCATGATTCTCGCTGAAATGCTTCCTCATCCGGCAGATGCGCCGTTTCGGAACCGCCATAATTTTACTTATTGGCAAAAAAACCAATTATAAGCGCAACCATTTCGTGGAGGACATTCCTTAGGGCAAACTAGTCCGACAAATTTCGCTTCAGCAAATCCAGTCGCCCCAGGATTCTCTTTTCCACAAGCTCCCCGGTACAGGCCAGAAAATTTTCCAGACAGCACAGGGCAAGACGGTAATAGACGCTGGTTCCCCGCTTTTCTGAAAGCACCACGCCTGCCTCGCGTAATATGGAAAGATGCTTTGATACGGTGGATATGTCGTCACCCACCAGCGTCTGCAAATCACAGACGCACTTCTCCCCGCTGCGCAGAGCGTCCACCATGAGCAGGCGACTCGGATGCCCCAGTGCCTTGAAAATTTTGGCCTGTTCCGCAATATACTCTCTATGTCTGTCCATCTCGAACCTTTATTTTACTTTTTGGTAAAATAGTAATATATCTCCGACCCGTCAAGCCTCTTCAGAAAGAGCCTTGCCAAAATATGTCGCAGCGTCTATGCTGATCGGAGCTGGGGGAGCCGGAAGGCTGAGAGTGGGCGCAAGCCCTGACCCTTGGAACCTGATGCGGATCATGCCGCCGAAGGGAAGCGACGCCTGCCGATATTGCGAACGCCCGCCTCCTGCGGGCGTTTTTCGTTTCCCCCACCCCTTTTCTTTTTCATGCGAGGAACACATGCGTCTTACGATCAACGGACAGGAGCGGGATTGCGCGGAGGGAAGCACGCTGGGCGCGCTTCTGGAAGAACTGCGTCTTTCTCCCTCCGCTGTAGTAGTGGAACGGAACAGGGATATCGTGCCGCGGGAAAGTCTGAGCGACCTTGTTCTTGCCGACGGCGACAGGCTGGAAATCGTGCGCCTTGTCGGCGGCGGCTGATCCGGCAGACGACCATGCCTTCCCCCTTGTTTCCCTTTCAGTTTTATGGAGTATCAGCCATGACCGACAACTCAAAAGATCCCCTTATCATCGGCGGCGTCGAACTCGGCTGCCGTCTGTTCACCGGAACGGGTAAATACGGCGACGACGCCCTGATTCCCGATATTATCGCCGCATCCGGCTGTGAAGTCGTCACCGTTGCCCTGCGCCGCGTGGATCTGGGCAATCCCAACGACAACATTCTTTCTCACATACCCGCCGGAGTACGCCTGCTCCCCAACACGTCGGGAGCGCGCGACGCCGACGAAGCGGTGCGTATCGCCAGACTGGCCCGTGCCGCAGGCTGCGGGGACTGGATAAAAATCGAGGTCATTTCCGACTCGCGCCATCTCCTGCCGGACGGCTACGCCACAGCCCGCGCTACGGAAATTCTGGCCAAAGAAGGGTTCACCGTACTGCCCTATATCAATGCCGATCTGTATGTCGCCCGGGATCTCGTGAACGCGGGGGCCGCCGCCGTCATGCCTCTGGGTGCGCCCATAGGCAGTAACCGAGGTCTGAAGGCCAGGGAAATGATCCGCATCCTCATTGAGGAAATAGACCTGCCCATTATCGTGGACGCAGGACTCGGCGCGCCTTCTCATGCTTGCGAAGCCATGGAAATGGGCGCGGCGGCCTGTCTGGTGAACACGGCCGTTGCTACGGCGAACGATCCCGTTCTCATGGCACGGGCCTTTGCCGATGCGGTGAAAGCCGGGCGCGACGCCTTCCGCGCCGGAACAGGGCGCGTTCTGAGCGGAGGAGCGGCCGCCTCTTCTCCTCTTACCGGTTTTCTTGACGCGTGAGGCACAGTATGACGCATCCACTGTTTTATGATGAAGTAAAGCGCCACGATCACGCAGAACTTGCCCGCCGTTTTGCACAGGCCGGGGAAGACGCCGTTCTCCGCGCCATCTGCTCCGCAGAGCAGGGTGACGCTCTGACGGAAGACGACTATATTGCCCTTCTTTCCCCCGCGGCCGCGCCGCATCTTGAACGCATGGCCGAAGCGGCCCGTACCCTCACCCGGCGCAACTTCGGGCGCGCGATACAGCTCTTCACCCCGCTCTACCTTGCCAACTACTGCACAAACCGCTGTGTTTACTGCGGATTCAATACCGGCAACGACATTGCCCGGCGCAAGTTGAGCATGGAGGAAATAGATGCGGAAGGCGCGGCCATTGCCGCCACGGGTCTGCGCCATATCCTCCTGCTCACCGGCGACGCTCCGAAGCTCACCGGGCCGGAATATATCGCAGATGCGGCCCGCGTACTCCGCAAACACATGCCGGGCATCAGCGTGGAAGTCTATTCCCTGACCGAAGAGGAATACGCGCTGCTGGCTCAGGCCGGAGTCGACGGCATGACCATGTTTCAGGAAACCTATAACGAAGAACTGTATGCCAAGCTGCACCCCGCAGGTCCGAAACGGGATTTCCGCTTCCGTCTTGACGCGCCGGACAGAGCGGGACAGGCAAAACTGCGTTCCCTCAATGTAGGCGCGCTGCTTGGTCTGGACGACTGGCGCATGGACAGCTTTTTCACCGGGCTGCACGCCCGCTGGCTGCAATGCCATTACCCGGCCGCGGACATTGCCCTGTCCGTACCGCGTATGCGGCCGCATGTGGGCGTGTTCGACGACGTGCATCCCGTCTCGGATCGCGATCTGGTACAAATCATCACCGCGGCCCGGCTCTTCCTGCCCACCGCGGGCATTGTCGTTTCCTCGCGGGAAAGCGCGCAGTTCCGCGACCGTCTCATGCGCATTGCCGTCACCCGTGTTTCCGCCGGCGTATCCACGGCCGTGGGCGGCCATGCCGGTGCACCCGCACACGACGACGATTCGCCCCAGTTCGATATCGCCGATCCGCGCAGCCCCGCCCAGATGAGCGAGGCCATCCGTGCGCTCGGCCTCTCGCCCGTGTTCAAGTACTGGGAACCGCTGGAAGGGGAAAGCTTCTCCTGCGGCTGCGCCCCCTTCCGGAAGGACAGCCGCGCATGATCCGGCTTCCGTCCCCTTCCCCCGGGCTGGACTGGCATGACGTTATGGCCTGCCACCTGCCCCCCGGACATATTGCCCGCCTGGACAGCGTCCGGGTGGGCATTGCCGGAGCGGGCGGCCTGGGCTCCAACTGTGCCATGCTGCTGGTCCGCTCCGGTGTCCGCCATCTGTATATCGCGGATCACGACGTCGTATCACTCTCCAATCTGAATCGTCAGTTCTTCTTTCCCGATCAGCTTGGACAATCCAAAATCGCGGCTCTGGCGGAAAATCTGCGCGCCCTCAATCCCTCGCTGGATCTGACGCTCCTGCCTGAGCGTCTGGACGAGTCTTCCGCCGTAACGTTCTTCTCCTCTTGCGACATTGTGGCGGAAGCCGTGGACGATGCGGAAACAAAACAGAAACTGATCCACGCGCTGCTGGAAGCCGGACATGTGGTAGTGGCCGCGTCCGGCATGGCCGGATGGGGAAACGACATGCGCCGCCGCATACTCGGACGCCTCACCGTTGTCGGCGATTTTACATCGGAAGTGAACAGGAACGCCCCGCCGCTCGCTCCCCGCGTCATGCTGGCCGCCGCCATGCAGGCCGATGAAATTCTCCGCCGCATACTCGATGAGGAACAATGACGGAGGATACTGTAATGCAAGCCGCCTGCCCCATCCCGGAATTTTTTCCATCTATGCTCCCGTCAGCTTACCTATATGAGGACTCCCATGAGCAGCACCCGTATTCTTCCCGGTTCCCGTCCTGATGCCGATATTTATGCCCTTACGGACAGCCGTCTCTCCCTCGGCCGCTCTCTTGAGGAAGTTGCCTCCGCCCTTCTCGGGGCAGGCATAAAAATTCTCCAGTACAGGGAAAAGGAGATGGACGGCGGAGAGATGCTCGAACAATGCCGCCTACTCCGCCGCCTCACCCGCAAAGCCTCAGCCTGCCTGATCATTGACGATCATGTCGATATCGCCATGCTCTGCGGAGCCGACGGCGTTCACGTCGGCCAGAGTGACATTCCCGTGCCCGATGTCCGCGCTCTTGTCGGGCCGGACATGATTATCGGCCTGTCCACTCACTCCCCGGATCAGGCCCGGGCCGCCGTTGCCGTCGGCGCGGACTACATCGGCGTCGGCCCCATTTTCGCTACACAGACAAAGAAAAATGTCTGCGCTCCGGTCACGCTGGAATATCTGGATTGGGTAGTCGCCCATATCGATCTGCCTTTCGTCGCCATCGGCGGCATCAAGGAACACAACATCGCGGAAGTAGCCCGCCACGGCGCGAAATGCTGCGCGCTGGTTTCCGAACTGGTAGGCGCACCCGATATTGCCTCCAGAGTTGCCGCCGTAAGAGCCGCCATGCACGGAACAGCAGACGGCCAGTAAGCATCCCCCGCCTTTTCTCTGGAAAACGGGGGATGCACAGACAGTCTGTCAGACTTTCAAGATATTCTGCAGAAAGGAACAATCACTACATAAAGCCCAGTAGTGGTACCAGGATATAGACAATCAGCGTAACGACAACGACCCAGACCAGAGAAATAAAGCCCCCCGGCCTGCACATTTCCTTCATCCTGAAGAATCCATGCGGCATGGCCAGCAGGGCGACGGGATCAAGGGGCAGAAGAAGCCCCGCCGAAAGACTGAAGGCCAAAGGCAGGCCCAGCAGCGCGGGATTAATTCCCATTTCCGCAGCAAAGGCAATGGCCGCCGGCATCAGCACTCCGGCAAGCGCCACGTTGTTGGGAATGAAACAATGGGCAAGGATGGTGAACGCACTGACAAACATGATGATTGCCGGCAACGGAAGCCCCATGATGGGGGAAAGACAGTTCTGGGCAAGTCAGGTTGCGCCGCCTTCGTTCCACACCAGATCGCCGAGCACGCCGAGGGCACCGCACATCATAATCATATCCCAGCCTATTTCCCGAGCATCCTTTCTCCAGTCGACCAGTTCAAATACGGGAATGGAGAGGAGTGCCGCGCCCAGCACAGCCGCGAGCGGCGTAGGCACGCCGAAGCGATCGGCAACGCACCAGAACATGAAGTTTGCCCCGCCCAGGAGCAGAAAACGTTTTTCCCTTGCGGAGAGCGGGCCAAGTTCCCGGTATTCCGCCTCAAGGATATCCATTCCTTTAAGCGTTTCCACTTCCGGGGGAAATATTTTGAGAAGAACAAACCATGCGGCGGAAACCAGAAGAAGAACCAGCGGCATACCGAAACAGCACCATTCAAGAAATGAAATCTGAACCTGGGCATTCTTTTCCAGCATCCCTATACTGATCATGTTCATGTTCGCGCCCATCGGCGTCCCCGCTCCCCCGATCAGACAGGAAAATACCAGTCCCAGCATGATACCCCGCCCGAGATTGCTTTTGCCGGGTTCACACTCGTTGACGGAGCAGAGCATAAGCGCAATGGGCAGAATCATGGCCATCGTAGGGATATCCGCAAGCACGGAAGACAGCAGGCCGCATGTCAGCATAAGCCAGAGCAGCAGTTTTCTGGAATTTCCGCCCGATTTCATGGCTGCCCAGAGGACAATACGTTTGCTGAGGCCGGAATTTCTGAATGCGAAGCAGACGACGAACATCGCAATCAGAAAAAGGAGCGTCGGCGTCCAGAAACTTGCCATGACTTTGGGCAAAGGCGCGAGACCAAGAAATATGGGAACGATGGACACCATGACAGACAATATGCCCATGCCCATAACGGCAAAGGCCCACAAGGCGACAGCCGCTGCCATAAGGAGCAGACTCGTCCACCCGGACGGCGTCAGCCCTTCCGGCGGCGTAAACGAATTGAGAAGGAAAAAAGCGAAAACGATACCAATCAAGATCAGAAACTTTTTCATTGGCTCTTGCATATCGTATTCCTGTAGGCAAAAGACGTATATCAGAATGTAAACTGATCCATGTAGTATTCTGTCGGAACAATAGGATACTCTTCCATGGGAAGACGCGTCCTTTCGACCTTGAGCCTGCCGTTCCGGCGTGAGATGTCTACCCAGTAGACATCATGCTTATTGTCACGCTGCGGAAAATCTGCGCGGAAATGTCCGGCCCGGGATTCCGTTCTGGCCAGCGACGCAGCAAGATAGCATTCGGTCAGAAGCCCCATTCCACGCGCCTCCGTAAGCTTGCCGAGATAATGGGGGTCTTCGGCTCCCATGACGGGTATGATTCCGTCCATGAGTTCACGAGTTTTTTCCAGCGCTCCGGTAAGACCAGCGGCAGTCTTGAGGATGGACACATCCAGAGGAACGACAATTTCCTGCAGCGTTCTTACAACATCCTTCGGGGCTATGCCGGATTTTCCAAGAGCAGCGCAATCCTTTTCCGCATAAGCCCGGGCAAGAGAATCATCAAAGGACGGAGTATCCGTTCCGCTGACGTATTTCCCTGCGGATATGCCTGCTTCAAAGCCCGTCGTCGCACAGTGACACATGCTCAATCCGCCGCAATACACTCCGGCCCCCGCGCTGCATTCGGCCGTACCTGCCGCAAACAGCCCGGGAACAGAAGTCATGTTGTTCTCATCCACGACAAGCCCTCCAAGCGAAAACATCGCCTGAGGAATCCAGACCTGTGTATCCTTGAAAAAGTCGATACCCACAGCCTGAAGCTTTTCGTCGTTGAGCTTCATCCATCCCGCCCGGGGGCGCAGCTCCCTGACGATATCGGCCGGAATCTGGCTGACGTCAAAGGTAAGCGGGCCTCTCCCGGCCAGAAATTCCAACGCCATGCCGTGGCAGTTATAGTGCGTATCGGTTTTTGCACCAAGAACAGGTGAATACCGTTCTTTCATGAAATCCTGGCCGTCTGAATTGAGGAAACGCCCCCCGAGCGGAAGAAGAGCTGTCTGACCTTCCCATGCAAAAAGCCGGGGAACATTCCAGTGCGCCAAAAACTCCATATTGCGGAGAACTGCCCCCGCATCCAGTGCCAGTTCCACGCAGCCGCTGGCTACGCTGTTCTGATGATAAGAAGTTTTCCATCCTCCACTGTTGGTGCAGAGCAGGACGGCTTTGGCCTCAACGGCAATACCTTCTCCACTGCGGTTGAAAAATCCTACGGCTCCGCTTACTCGCTCGCCGTCCTTTATGAGATGCGTCATCATCACATTGCCGAGACGACGTATGCCGAGCCCCTCTATGGATGCAAAAAGCTCATTACGCAGATTGACCCCGCCTTTTCCATACGGGGCGGACACAGTGAGATGCACATGAGGAAGACCGCGCTGCGGAATATTGGCATAGGTCCCGTCAGACTTTTTCTTGAAGGTATGTCCCATGGACTCATAATCACGAAAACGCGCAAGGGAACTCCGAAGCATGCGCCGCATGGCGGTCTGATTGCACAATCCGTCGTAGTAAAAGACAAAATCCTTAAGGAAATCATCCGGGTCTTCGTCCTCGAACACGGCGACCATGTCTCCCCCGCTAAGCCCGCCAAGCCCTCCCCAGTCAAGAGGCCCCTTGTCCACAATCAGAACGTCCTTCACATATTCACGCGCCTTTCTGGCTGCCCAGATTCCGGCAAAACCGCCGCCTATGACGAGAATATCCGTCTTGAACTTCATAAGACTAGTCATGGACAAAAACTCCTTCAGGCAATGCTCTCGGCAGAACTTCCTTAAACGGATCGACCGTAACTGCCCCGGACGGACAGTTCACTTCACAGGAAAAACACGTCATACAATCATCCGCATAGCAGATATATGCCTTACTGCCGCAGGTCAGGCAGCGCATGGCCTCGGCAAGCGCCGTCTCCACCGGGAAGGGAACATGTGAATCCTCACTCCCGGGAGGGAGTATTGTACGTTCATGACGCGGAGCGGACCTGACGTGAGCCTCCGCATCCATGTTCGCCACCGGACGCGGTTCCTGCCTTCCCAGATGGATATTCATTCCCTGCAACATACGTTCAACGGAATATGCCGCTTCCCTACCTCCCCGAATTGCCTGAACCACGGAAGCCGGCCCGGTGACGGCATCGCCTGCGGCAAATACGGTTCTGCATGATGTGGCCGCACTTACAGGATCTGCGATGACGCACCCATTATCAGCAAGATCGACACAGTCGGAAAAACCGGACGCATCCACTTTCTGGCCGATGGCACCGACAATAACGTCCGCATCCAAATCCAAGGTTTCAGCACAATTGAAAACGGGTGCAAAACGTCCGTCCGCGTCGCGCAGCGAAGTGCATCGAACGCATTTCAGACCGTTAATCCGCCCGCAGGCATAGCGTATTTCATCCGGCCCCCAGCCATTGACCAGCGTTACTCCATAGCGGACGGCATCTTCTATTTCTCTGTCAAAAGCCGGCATATCCCCGCGCTGTTCAAGACAGACAATAGTCACGGCAGAAGCCGCAAGACGTACGGCCGTAATGGCCACATCCACGGCAACGTTGCCGCCACCCACAACAAGCACGCGCTTTCCGGCAATGTCAGGAGCCTGCGCGCTTCTTGCCTCGGCAAGAAAATCCACGCCGTTGTACAGATCGGGACTGTTCGGAATAATGTTCTTTACCGGCAACTCTCTGCCGACTGACGCGCCGATGGCCAGAACCAGAGCCTTGAATCCCCGCTCCTCAAGAACCTTGAGGCTTACAGATTCACCTCTGCCTATGCGGGTATTTGTCACAAATTCCACACCGATACTCCGCATCTTTTCCAGATAGCCGTCCAGTATCCGCACCGGGAGGCGATATTCTGGAATGCCGTAGCGAAGCATACCACCAAGCTCGTTTCTTTCCTCGAAAACCGTGACGGGATAACCGGCCAGGGCAAGATACCATGCGGCCGCAAGACCGGCCGGGCCCGATCCTGCAACGGCAACTCTTTCAAGGTGCCGCCTGACGATGGACGGGTCGGCATCGTCAAGGTCGAATCCGCCAAGAAATTCTTCTATGGCATTGATGTTGACCGCCTCATCGGCACTACGGCGAGAGCACTTACTCTCGCATAAATGCGGACAGACACGACCTGTCACGGCAGGAAAGGGCATGGTTGTTTTCAATACTGCCAGCGCGTCGTAAATTCTGCTCTGCTGGAGCAGATAATTCACCGTCCTGATGTCATTGCCCGCAGGGCATTCTCCCATGCACGGAGAAATTTCCTTTCCCGACGTGTCCAGACGAAAAACATCAAGACCGCAGCTCTTGAAGCAGGTTCCACAGCCTGTGCATTTTGCAGGATCAATTTTTGAAATCATAATTGCCTCCTGAACCGGAGACAGCAACTATTGTGCCAAAAAATTTATATGTAAAATCAATATATTATAATATAGATTAACAATTGTTGACTCATTTCTGTTGGGAATATAGACGTTTTTAATACAATTTCCCTAAGGGAGTTCGAAATGGAACACAGCGACCTTCCGGTTCTTCTGGCGATAGAAAAACTTGCCGGTTTCAATCTGACGCAGGATCAATTGGCCGAGCTGTGCGGACTCTCACGCGACACGTTTACCGGAACGCTCGTCCGTCTCAAAAAGAAAGGTCTGATTGAAAGCAGCTCCGGGCACATACGCTGTCTGAAAAAAACGGATTTGACGATTTCTCCGGAATGTTTCAACCGGCTTTCCCCCTGTTTCAAACTTCTTTCAGAATCCTGTCCGTTGACGGAACGGCTCGGAAAAGACGTGCTTTCCAAGCTGTGCGACGAAACCCGTTACGATGGAAGCATGTGGAAGTTCGACATATTTTTCAACTTCGCCGTTGATATTCTTTCCAGACTTGAAATAGCCCCCCTCAATTACGCGGAATTGGCCGCCTTCATCAGTGCGGCGCTGTACCTTGAACCGCTGTCTTCATTCTATCTTCTGCGACATATGGAGATCGCAGGCATACTGGAAAAAGCGAAGCTGGCCGCTGATCGACTTCAGGATCCCGATCTGTCTGCTCTTCTGGATATCGCGGCCGAAGTCCACTGGATGATGTATCCCGCAGGTTATGCCCATGTCGAAAAATTCAAAAGGCACAGCGACTACGGATTCGGTATGACCGGACTTTCCTGTCGTTATATTTCATATGCCTCGCCTTTTTATGGGGCTTACCATTATCTTGTCGGTCACCCGCAACTTGCGCTGGAACATTTCGATCTGCACGGAGACAGGGCGGAATTCTGCATATACCGTATATTCGAGGCGCTGGCCCACTGTCATACCGGAAACCACCACATGGGCAGGCACGTTCTGCAGGAGATGCTTGACGACATACGCATGAAACGTTGCTGCCCTGAACAGCGTTTCCTTCACGCCCTGCTTGCGCAAGTATGCCTTGAACGAAACGATATAGAAGAAGCCCTGTTCCACATATGCTGTACGGACGCATCCTCCAGGGAAATGTATGAAGTACGGGTCCGGGCGGAAGCGGATCTTGCCCTTTCGCTTTTCCATCTCAGTGCCGGAAACGTCCGGCCTGCCGAACGACTATTGGCAAAAGGCTCCGAAAAACTGCTTGTCATGAACGCGCGCAGGGATCTTCTCCTCGACGCACTGCTTTCTCTTGTTAAATATCAACATTCTGAAATAATTGATAAAAAATTAAATTTCGGGCTGCGTACAGCTCTTCGCGGCAATAATCCCAGCCTGAAAAGCACAGCAATTCGCATACTGATAGACATGCGCAGACTAAACTCCGGAATGACGGAGGCTATGGCCCGTCAGGTCGAACGGGTACGCCTTTTTTTTGCTTCATATCAAATTCCCAGAGAGCGGCGCAAATGTGCCGTCCTCCTTGCGCTGTTCTATCATGAAAAAGGGCTGAATCAGATATCGCTCCGCTATGCCATTGAAGCAAGACCTTACCTTCAGGGAGCCTGCGGCCTGTGTCTGGATCGCGACGAGACACTGCTGGAAATTCTGGGGAGTCCCCTTTCTCTTGAAGAAAAAGAGCTTGCTGCATCGGGCGTTCCTTTCAGAAGCCTGGCCGGAAAACTGCTGGAACTGGATCCGTCCAGGGATATTTTTCCCGAAGAATTTCTCAATATGGTCTGTCGCGTTTACGGGGCGCAGAAAGGATGTCTGATCTGGGAGGGACACAACGGCTCTCCCAGACTGCTTTGCGGACTCGGAATGAGCATATTTGATCTGGACAGACGGGAAACGGCATCCTTGCCCGGCGGCAGTCAGGCGGAAGGGTTTCCCTGTGGCTTTCTTCTGGAAAACAGCGAAGGACATGCTGCGTTTGAAATAAAAATCCCCATCCCTTTCCCTGATTCCGGCCTGCTGCTCCTCTATTTAAAGGGAACATCCTGGGAATTTTCCCGTCAGGATCTTTCCGAAACGGAACTGGAAAAAGTCGCAGAACTCTTCGGAACCATATTTGCCAGACACTTTCACCAGCACAGCACCGCCGGTCTCCACGTCAGAAAAGAAAAGGAGAATAAGCAGATCATCTATGTCAGTAAAAAAATGGGAGATTTCCTCCATACTGTGGATCTGGTGGCAAAAACGGACGCTACTGTCCTTCTCTATGGCGAAACAGGTTCCGGCAAGGAACTTCTTGCCTCACGAATTCATAAGATGAGCGGTAGAAAAGGTAATCTTGTCGCGGTCAATCTTTCGAGCATACCAGAAGAGCTTTTTGAAAGCGAAATGCAGGGATATGAACGGGGAGCTTTTACCGGAGCCAGCGGAAGAAAAATCGGTCTTCTGGAACTGGCAGACGAAGGAACGCTGTTCATCGACGAACTCCCGGACATAGGCCCACGCATTCAGGTAAAGCTGCTCCGCCTCCTGCAGGAACGCTCCTTCACCCGTCTCGGCGGAACGGCTCTTATACATTCCAACTTCCGCATCGTCGCCGCAACAAACAGAAATCTCCGTCGACTTGTTCAGGAAGGTCTGTTCAGAGACGACCTTTACTACAGGCTCTGCGTCGCGGAAATGCAAATTCCTCCCTTGCGGGAACGCCGTGAGGATATCGCTGTACTCGTTCAGTACTATCTGGACGTCTTTTCCCGAAAGTACAGGATCAGCCTGCAAGCCCCTACTCCGAAGGAAATGGCACAGCTGTCCGATTATGGATGGCCCGGAAATGTCCGGGAACTGAAAAACCTGATGGAAAAAGCCGTCATTCTTGCAATGGAAAGCGGTCATCCCGCCTTTCATCTTCCCATACAGGAAATAGTTGCGCAAAGGTCAGATAGTACGCCCATATCGCCGATACAGAGTACCATGCCCTCCCTCGGGGATATGCTGCAAACCGTGTTTGACGGATTTCCTACTGTGGACGACTTCACGTCCCGTTACATTCAGGCGGTTCTGAGACTGACTGGCGGAAAAATCGACGGAAAAAACGGCGCAGCCTCCATTCTCGGACTCAACCGCTCCACTCTCTATGCAAAAATGAAAAGAAAGGACGGGCAATCCCGCAACTAGCACTGCATATCTGCTGAAAGACCTGTCTTTTCCAAGTCTCCTCCATCGGGAGGCATACTCCGAAAACTTCGACGAGGACAACGAAGATTCCAGGAATGCTCTCCATGATTCCGTTTTTCAAAACAGACGGAGGCTGCGGAAGAGCATGATCCGCCATTCGCCGTGGAACTATCCGGGAGAATGAGCCGCCAGATGCACTCTCTGCAGCGCTTGCGTGAAATTCTGCCGTTTTTTCTTATTCGCCGCCTCTTCCTACCGGTAGCTTTACAAGCACAAAAAGTTTCAGAGTCTGCCTCCGTTATCCTCAAAAGGAGGAGGCCATCTCTAAAGGAGAAGCCCTTCATTCCGGCTTCAGCTCCGGCGCATGGACAGCCAGCCAGACGCAGGGTCTGCTGCTGTGTGTCACGCGGTGCCGGACATGGCGGCCGAGGAATACAGACTCGCCCCTGTTCAAGGCGCGTTCCGTTCCGTCCGCAAATCCGAGGCGTGCTTCTCCTTCGACCACAACGACCCATTCGTCATGATCCTGATCGTACCACTCCCCTTCCGGGGTAACGTGCCCCCAGGAGACGATGCGTTCCACACGCATCCCTTTTCCGTCCGAAAGCAGATTCTCAAAAAACTCCGCAGCGGACGCTTCCTGTATTCCTTCCGGCAGATCAAACAGAGAATTCATCTTTTCCCCCGAAAATCATTGCGGACAGCAACCAGCCATCGCACATCATTCTTTTCAGACGGCCTTCGTCTGCAATGGTTCCAGCTCCCCCTCCGGGGCCATCTGTCCGAGCCTTTCACCTGTTCTGGGGCGGAAGCCCTGCACGCTCAGAGGCGTTCCCTTCGTCTGTCTCTCCGCTCCGGCAGGCGGCATATTCCGGCGACGACATCTTCAGGCACAAAGCGCGGAACAGAACTTCCCTCCGGCGAATCCCGACGCGATTTTTTCGAACACAGAGCATCGTGCGGGGCCTTACGTTTTCCGCACGATTTTTCCGCCCCTCTCATGCACCCTTTTCGTTAACGCGAACGCAGTATCCGGCAATATAACTTTCCTCCGATCCGAACATGGCATAGCCCGCCAGATCATAGCAGTAGCAGTCGCTGCATACCTCAAGCCTTTGTTTTCTGATATATTCTGACAGGATATCAAGACACTGCATATGACTTTCATGTGTTCCCCTGTGCGTTATTGCGGCGTACAGACCGGACTCTTTGACATGCAGCGCGCCGGGCGGCGTTTTTTCCGAGGCGCGTTTGAAATTGAATGTTTCCATGTAGCTGCCTTCCGACAGATAGCTTCTGTCCAGAATGTAGCCGAAAGGCCGCCGGGGAACTTCATCCGTCATATAATAGAAATCAATATAATCGGCGAAATATGCCGCATAATTCTCCACAGCATCGATACTGTCGCCGCCGGTAGGAATAATCTCAAGCCGTTCCTCCGCCATCTCCTCCAGAAGCACTTCGTCATGACGGCGGTTCAAGGCTTCGCGCAGGCTGTCGCTCAGATCATGAAGCACTATTTTCCTCCGGGCCAGCAGAGCCTGCTCCTGCTCCAGAATTTCCAGTTTTGCTTCCAGCAGCTTCAGCAGGCTCTGTTCGTCCCGGCTCTGCCTGTACTGCCTGATCTCCTCCAGCGAGGAACCCGTTTCCTTGAATATGCTGATGGTATCAAAATCAAAGAACTGCCGCACGTCATAGCGGCGGTACCCGTTTGCGGAAACATGACGAGGCTTGAGCAGCCCCTTCTGATCGTAATGGAAAAGCGTTGCCTTGGTGGTTCTGCACAACGCGGCGAACTCTCCGCTGGTCAAAAAACTTTTTTTCATGAAATCACCTTGACTATAAGGTAACATTATATCTTACCATGGCATGATCCATCACCGATCTCAAGCGGCGCGCCGTCGCGCCGAAACAGTCGAGGATATGGACATGGCCATACAGCTTTCCGACAGCTTCAACTACGGCAAACTGATCCGCTTTGCCCTCCCTTCCGTGTGCATGACTATTTTTACGTCCGTTTACGGAATAGTGGACGGCTTCTTCATTGCCAGTTTTGTGGGAAAAACAGCCTTTGCCGCGGTCAACTTCATTTTTCCCGTTCTTACCATGCTGGGCGCAATCGGCCTGATGTTCGGCACGGGCGGCAGTGCGCTCGTTGCTCAAACCATGGGAAAAGGCGACAGGGAACGTGCCGGACGCCTCTTCTCCCTCTTCATTCTTTTTTCCGCGCTCTTTTCGCTCACTCTCGCGCTTCTCGCCTTTGTCTTCCTCCGGCACATCGCGTCCGCCCTGGGTGCGGAAGGGGAACTGCTGGAATACAGCGTTCTTTACGGACGCATCATTGTCTGCGCCGTTCCGGCGCTTGTTCTGCAAACCGAATTTCAGTGTTTCTTCGTCGCAGCGGAAAAACCCCGGCTGGGCCTTGCCGTGACTGTTGCCGCCGGCCTCACCAACTTCGTGCTGGACGCCCTTCTGGTCTGGGTATTTCCTTTCGGACTTGCCGGAGCAGCCCTTGCCACGGCCATAAGTCAGATTGTCGGAGGTCTCGTTCCCCTGTTGTATTTTACCCGCCCCAACGGCAGCCCTCTGCGGCTGGTACGCAGCTCTTTCGACGCACGGGCCATACTCGTGGCCTGTCTGAACGGATCTTCGGAATTCATGAGCAGCGTGGCCATCTCCGTCGCAGGCATGGTCTATAATGTCCAGCTGCTTCGCTATGCCGGAGAAAACGGCGTCGCCGCATATGGAACCATGCTGTATGTTGCATGGATTTTCTCGGCAACCTTTATGGGATACGGCATAGGCGTCGCCCCTGTCGTTGCCTACCATGACGGTGCGGCGCATCCCCGGGAAGTCCGCAACATACTTCGAAAGAGCCTCGCCGTGATCAGTGCGGCCTCACTGATGATGGTCGTGATATCCCACATATTTGCCGAAACTCTCTGCGGAATATTTCTGGGCGGCGACGGCGAGCTGCTCGAACTGGCCTGGAAAGGCTTCAGGCTTTATTCCTTCTGTTTTCTGTTCATGGGCTTTGCCATTTTCGGCTCCGCATTTTTCACGGCCCTCAACAACGGACTCATCTCCGCCCTCATCGCCGTACTGCGCACCCTTGTTTTTGAAATAGGCGCGGTTCTTATCCTGCCGCTTTTTCTGGGAATTGCGGGAATATGGCTTTCAACCGTGGCGGCGGAATTCATGGCTGCGCTGCTTACCTTCTTCTTTCTCCTGCAGCGAAACGACAAACGCAGAAGCTGAAGCGCAATCGCCGTCTTTCCGCCGCTCTGCCAATGAACAGAGCAGCCTTTCCGGCTTGCTCCCGTCAGAGAGCGGCCTTGTCTTACGCCCGCCTTCAAATGGCTCTTCCCGGTTCCCTTATATGAATTTTCCGTCGGGGATGTATGATTCCGCTCACTGTCATTGTATCGTTCCGGGCATGGAGAGGCGGCCTGCTTCCAACTCCACGACAGAACCCGGCACGGAACGCATCATTTATCATATGCCCGCAAAAAATCTGCGAAACGGATTTCCATTCCCCGCAGCCGGAAGCCTCATCTGCCCGGCCCTTCTTCCCGTATTTTTATAAAAAACCGCAAAATCTGCCCCGATGCGAAAGCGGCTCACCCCTTTTCATTTTGTCCAGGGAAACGCTAATATCCGCTCGTTCCAATGATACTTTGCAGGAGGAACCCATGAGAGATATTCAGGCGTCTGATATCACCAGAGCCGTGGCCGAACTGTCCATCCAGGCATGCTGCCGTCTGCCTGAGGCTATGCGCGAGGCTCTGCGTGAGGCAGAAAAAACGGAACCTTCCCCGACGGGACGGAATATTCTGGATCAGCTTCTGAAAAACGCCGATATTGCCGAACAGGAGCTTATCCCCATGTGTCAGGATACCGGGCTGGCTGTGGTATTCGCGGATCTGGGGCAGGATGCGCACATTGTCGGCGGCGATTTCGAGCAGGCCATTCATGAAGGCATACGGCAGGGCTACGTCAACGGCTATCTGCGTAAATCCAGTGTGGCGGAACCGCTTTTTGAGCGTAAAAACACCGGAGACAACACGCCGGCCATCATCCATACGCGCATTGTGCCCGGAGACGCTCTGCATCTGCGTCTGGCTCCGAAGGGAGCCGGCTCGGAAAACAAGAGCGTTCTGAAAATGCTGGTTCCCGCAGACGGACTCGAAGGCGTGCGTAAGGTTGTTCTGGACGCCGTACTCGCCGCCGGGCCGAACTCCTGCCCTCCCATGGTTGTGGGCGTAGGCATAGGCGGCAATATGGAACTTGCCGCATTGTGTGCCAAGCGCGCCGCCGCACGCGACGTGGGCACGGTCAATCAGGATCCGCGCTATGCCGCTCTGGAACGCGAATTTCTGGAAATGATCAATAATACCGGCATAGGCCCCCAGGGGCTGGGAGGTCTGACCACCGCCGTGGCCGTCCATATCGAATGGGCGCCGACTCATATTGCTTCTCTGCCTGTTGCCGTCAATATCAACTGCAACGCGGCAAGGCACGCCGAAACCATCCTTTAGGAGGGACTATGTCGGAAGATCAGATCAAGCGCATCCGCGCCCCTTTTGACGAGGAAACAGCCCGCTCCCTCAGGGCCGGCGACAGAGTTCTGATTTCGGGTACCGTACTGGCCGCCCGTGATGCCGCCCACAAGAAAATGGTGGAAGCTCTGGACAGGGGCGAGGCTTTACCGACGGATTTGCATGGAGCCGTCATCTACTATGTCGGCCCTACTCCGGCAAAGCCGGGACAGGTTATCGGCGCTGCCGGGCCGACCACGTCCGGACGCATGGACGCTGATGCCCCCCGTCTCATTGAACAGGGGCTTAAAGGCATGATCGGCAAAGGCTACCGCAAACCTGAAGTCGTCGAAGCCATGAAAGCACATGAAGTGCCCTATCTTGCAGCCGTAGGCGGGGCCGGAGCCCTTATTTCCCGCTGCATAAAAAAATATACCGTGCTGGCCTACGAAGAACTGGGGCCGGAAGCTCTGGCTGCCATGGAGGTGGAGGATTTTCCGGCCATTGTGGTTATCGACTGTCTGGGCAACAACTATTATGAAACAGGACAGCGGCCTTACAGAAAACTGCCGTAAGCAGGATCGCCGCTCTGAGATGCGACAGAAGACCGCCCCTCCGTCCATGTGCGGGACGACAACACTGGGGAGCCGTGAAGACTCCCATAACCTCAACCTGCCCTCGTAAGGGAAAGCTCATGGCATTGTACACAAAAGAGGAAGCTCTGGCCTATCACAGAGATCCCCGCCCCGGAAAACTGGAAGTTGTTCTGACAAAACCCTTTGCCAACCAGAAAGACCTCTCTCTGGCCTATTCGCCCGGCGTGGCCGAAGCCTGCATGGAAATATATCGCGACCCCGCCAAAGCCGCTCTCTATACCGGCCGCTCCAATCTCGTGGCCGTGGTCAGCAACGGTACGGCTGTGCTGGGTCTCGGCGACATAGGGCCGCTGGCAGGCAAACCCGTCATGGAAGGCAAGGGCGTGCTGTTCAAGCACTTCGCCGGAATCGACGTTTATGACATCAACCTGGATGCCAAAGATCCCGATAAACTGATTGAGATTGTTCAGGCCCTCGAACCCACCTTCGGCGGCATCAACCTCGAAGACATCAAGGCTCCGGAATGCTTCTACATTGAACGGGAACTGAAGAAAAAAATGAGCATTCCCGTCTTCCACGATGATCAGCACGGAACAGCCATCATCTCCGGGGCCGCACTGCTCAACGCCTGCGAAATAAGCGGCCGCAAGCTTGAGGAAGTGCGCGTAGTCACGGTAGGAGCGGGAGCAGCAGGCATAGCCTGCGCCGAATTTTATTGCAGTCTCGGCGTCCAGCGGGAAAATATCTTCATGTTTGATTCCCGCGGCCTGATCCATCAGGGACGCAAGGATCTGAACGAATACAAGGCGCGCTTTGCCCAGAAACAGGATATGGGCGATCTGGCGGCCTGCATGAAGGGCGCCCATCTCTTCCTCGGCCTGTCCAAGGGCAATCTGGTCTCGCAGGATATGGTGCGCTCCATGGCTTCGCATCCCGTCATCTTCGCCATGGCCAACCCCGTACCGGAAATCACCTATGAAGCCGCCAAGGAGGCCAGACCCGACTGCATCATGGGTACAGGACGCTCCGACTATCCGAACCAGATCAACAACGTCTCCGGTTTTCCCTATATTTTCCGGGGCGCGCTGGACGTCGAGGCAACGGAAATCAACGAAGCCATGAAGGTGGCGGCCACACGTGCGCTGGCGGCGCTGGCCAAGGAACCTGTCCTGCCGGAAATTCTGGAAGCCTATAATCTGAAGACTCTCGAATTCGGCGTCGATTATGTCATTCCCAAACCGCTCGATCCGCGTATTCTGACCACGATGACCCCCGCAGTGGCGCAGGCCGCCATGACCAGCGGCGTGGCGCGCCGACCTCTGGAAAATCCGGAAGCCTACGCTCGGCAGGTGGCCGACCGCGTCAGAAAATCCAACGAACGCATTGAATCCATCATCCGCAGCTACCAGAACGAACTGAAGGACTGATTTCCGGGCGGACGCTGTTTCGCCTGATACGGGCCGCCGCATGGCGGCCCTTTTTTTACTTGGAGCATGTTCGTCGTGAACATGCTTCCAGAGTCAAACGGAGCGAGACTCCCTCCGAGGCCGACAAGCCGCATGTACTTGCGGCGTAGCCACCCGGCGGGCAGCCCGCAGGACGTACAGGTATGGACGGCAGCGCAGGCTCCAGAGGAGGCCTGAAGCCTGCAAGCTGGACGGGGTCTGCCGGCAGATATATTCAGGAGCAACATACCGGACTGTCGCTTTCATCATCCCCATATGGCCCGGACAAAAAGGATGCACGCAGCCAAGCTCAAAAAAACAAGAAGAATACGGGTGAACAGCTCGCGCCCGATATGCCTTCCCAGGCGAACCCCTACAACCTGGCCAAGGGAACACGCCGTCATGCCGATGAGGCTGATCCAGAACAGATCAAGATTATACAGGCCGGATGAAGCCTGTATGAATACGGCTCCCAGACCTGTAATCGCGTACATGACGCTCATGTTTCCCCGGGCACGGTTGGGCTCCCAGTGCCGGAGCAAAGCGTACACGCCGAGCGGCGCGCCGACCATGGCGACAGACGTGCTGACAATACCGCACACAATCCCTGCGGCAATCCCCAGAGGCACAGACTCGGAAATATGATATTCTGCCGTCTTCCGAAAAAGCTGAAGAAGGACAAACAGGGCAAGCATGGCGCTGATCATGAGTTCAAGCGTCACGACGGAAGCAATGTTCAGAACGACTCCACCGATGAGGCAGCCCGGAATGACCCCGACAGTAAGATTCCGGATATCCTTCCAGGCACAGTCGCGACGGTAGGCCCACGAAAGATGCACGCATCCTCCAAGCCCGGTGAGACAGGACACAAGCACGGCGTCGCCGGGAGAAAGAACCGTCGTCAGAATGGGCATGGCAATCATGATTGCTCCGATGCCCGTGGCCCCTCCGATGATACCTCCCAAAAACCAGCCGCCGAATACCACCGAACAAGTCAACAGAACATCCATTCATGAACTCCGAACCAAAAACATTGCAGACGGGATCTTTCTTCTGACCCGGGAAAAATAGTATTACCCTGAATCGCCGCTGTCCACATGATGCGGCAGGTACGGCTCCGTCGGGCCGGTTGCAGCGCAAAAACATATAAAGAAGGGGAGGCCCGAAGGTCTCCCCTTATCTTGCGTGTGAATCAGCCTTTCCTTAATCAGGCACGCTTCATGTCTTCAATCAGGCGGCTGAGATTTTGAGCCTGAGCGGCAAGATCATTAATGGCCATGCTGGCCTGCCCCATGGCCTGCGCCACTTCTCCGGAAATTCTGTTTACTTCCTCGATGCTCTGATTGATTTCCTCACTGGCGGCGGACTGTTCCTCGCTGGCGGCCGCAATGGCGTTCACCTGATCGGCCGTGGCGTCGGCATTGCCAACAATACCTTCCAGGGCCTGCCCGGACTGCTGGGCCAGCTCCGTGGACTGGGCAATCTGTTCGACGGCATCTTCCACGCTTTTCACACTCTTGGCCGTACTTTCCTGTATGGCGGCCACGGCGGCGCCCACCTCGTTGGTGGAGGCCATGGTTTTTTCCGCCAGCTTGCGTACTTCATCAGCCACAACCGCGAATCCGCGCCCCGCTTCACCGGCTCTGGCCGCTTCAATGGCGGCGTTCAACGCCAGCAGGTTGGTCTGATCCGCTATGTCGGAAATCATGCTCATGATATTGGAAATGGATTCCGCATGACGGTTGAGCGCTTCCATATCCGTTTTCAGCTCCAGCGAAGCCTTATGGACACGTTCCGTACTTTCCAGCGACTGACGTACGATCTCTGCGCCATGACTTGCCTGTTGCTTGGTTTCCGAAGACATCTGCGCCGTGGAACTGGCATTTTTGGCCACTTCCTGCACGGTGGAGTTCATTTCGTTCATGGCCGTAGCTGCTTCGGCAAGGCGTTCGGCCGAATGTCGGGCACTCTTGTCCGACTGTTCAATCTGGGCAGAAAGTTCCGTAGACGCCGAAGAAATGGCATCCACCACGCTTTCCAACTGGTTGGCCGCAGCCAGCATACCTTCCTTCTTGGCGCTTTCGGCACGACGGGCGGCTTCTTCCGCGCGGCCCATGGCTTCCTTCGCCTCGGCACTGGCCTTTTCCGCCTCTTCCGATTTACGGTGAGCTTCAGAAATACTCTGCTTCAGACTGACAACCATGGCGCGGAGGTCATCCGCCAGCATACCGGTCTCGTCCTTGCTATGCACATCCAGTTCACGTTCAAGATCTCCGCCTGCCACTGCCCGTGCAAAAGCCTGCGTGCGAATAAGAGGATTGACCACCATGCGGGTGATGAGCAGAGCCAGAGCCAGACCAACCACCAGCACGGAACAGAGCAGAATCGTAATCATGTGCGTGGACGAAGAAAGCGTCGCAGCCGCATCGTTGACTGTCTGTGTAGTATTGGACGTGGTCAGTTCGATAATACCTTCGGACTGCTTTACCAGATCAAGATAAAGGGCAACGCGGGCGCTTGCCTGACTCATGCTCTTTTCCTGACTGTCCGCCAGTTTTCCGGCCAGTTCGACAAGCTGCTGATAGGCTTCGGCACCGCTGTCGAACAGATCGAGACATTCCTGACGAACCAGACGGGTGCGCACGGTCTTCGCATCTTCAAGAATGGCGGGCAGACTTTCTCGCACGTTTTTAAGCAGTGAAGCATCGCTGTTGCGTTCCGCGAGGAGCAACTGTTCCAGCACCGCGGCCAGACGGGCATAGACGGAAGACGTATCCGCCATGTTCATGGTATATGTGGCCGCAGTACTCAGATTTCCGGCATTCAGGAAGTCACGCTGCGTGCTGCTCATGGCCCGGATCATTTCCTCAAGCTTCCCGAGGGCGACTCTGCCGACTTCCACGATCTTCATCGTGGTTTCGTTGATTTCCCGCGTACTCAGAACCTGATCGTCGATAATGCTTTCATATCTGTCCAGATCGGCGCTGAATTTATCAAGAAATTTCGCCGTATTTTCGTAATATACCTTCTCGTTGAATTCCCTCACCTGGGCAACATTCGCACGCAGCTTCTTGAGATAGTCATAGGTTGCCGTCAGTGTGTTCTCATCACCTGTATCAGAAAACGCGCGAGCATTATAGGCGGCCATCAACAGGTTCTTCTGCAGATCGTTGTATACGATCAGACGGGGCACGCGATCCTCGGCGATATTATTGGACGCGGTCACGCCGCTGTTCATGGCTCGTATGGCCAGGAAGCCTACAGCCAAGGCCAGCAGGAGGACGATAGAAAACCCTCCACCTATTTTCTTCCCCAAGGTAAGATTCATATGCACTCCTTCTCTTCGCCGGAAAACGTGACGGGGCGATGCGTTCCGGATCTTGCGGGCTGCGGCCGGGACCTTTATCCCGAACACTGCTTCTTGATTCAGCCTTTTCTATCGGCACATTTTCAAATAAATAAAGGGCATCAGAAAAGTTAAGTCCGGACATTCCTCCTATGCAAGCTCAGTCTTCCATGAAGACAGGAGGGACATGCCCCATAGTGGCAACCATGACAGCCTTGATTGTATGCATCCTGTTTTCTGCCTCATCAAAAACAACGGAGGCCGGAGACTCAAATACCTCTTCCGTCACTTCCAGTCCGTCGAGGCCGAATTTTTGATAGATCATTTCTCCCACGCTGGTTTCCCGGTTATGGAAAGCCGGCAGACAGTGAAGAAATTTGCAATCCGGATTTCCCGTCAACTCCATGGCCCGGGCATTGACCTGATAGGGAAGAAGAAGTTCGATGCGTTCTTTCCACACTTCGTCCGGTTCCCCCATGGACACCCACACATCTGTATAAAGAAAATCACAGCCCTTCACACCCTCGGCCACATCGTCGGTACAGATGATTTCCGCCCCCGTGATTGCGGCAGTCTCGCGAGCCCTGCGCTGCACCTCCTCCGAAGTCTGGAGGGCAGCGGGGGCAACGGAGCGAAATTTCATGCCCATTTTCGCCGCCCCCATCATCAGAGAATTGCCCATGTTGTAGCGGGCGTCGCCGAGATAGGCGAAGGTTATTTCGGAAAGCGGTTTGTGGCAGTGTTCGCGCATGGTCAGAAAGTCTGCCAGAATCTGCGTGGGATGCGCTTCGTTGGTCAGTCCGTTCCAGACAGGAACGGAGGCATGACGAGCCAGTTCTTCCACAATATTCTGACCATGACCGCGGTATTCAATCCCGTCAAACATACGCGAAAGAACCCGGGCCGTATCCGCCATGGATTCCTTTTTCCCTATCTGAGATCCCGCTCCAAGCAGCGTGCAGTGGGCTCCCTGATCATAGGCCGCCGTTTCAAAAGAACAGCGGGTACGGGTAGAATCCTTCTCAAAAATGAGGGCGATGCGTCGTCCTTCCAGCAGACGCGGCTCCGTGCCATGTCTGCGCGCCGCCTTGAGACGCGCCGCTAGCTCGAGCAGGAAGCCCAGTTCCATCGGGCTGTAATCCGCAATTTTCAAAAAATGTCTGCCGGTCAGCTGGATCATGAAAGACTCCTTGGCTCATTCAGGAGAGGAAAACAGGGGGCGAATCATTCCGACTTCGTCACACTTGTAATATTTCGGGCACTTACTGCATTCCGCCCAGACTACGGGAGGGAGCTGTTCCCGGGGAATGACGGAAAATTCAAGACTGCGGAAAAAGCCTTCGGCCAGCGTAAAGGTAAAAGCCCGCTGCACATCAAGTCGTCTGGCGTCTTCGAGCAGGGCTTCCACCAGAGCCCGCCCGAGCCCGTTTTTCTGCAGAGCGGGATGCACCGCCACGGACCGAACCTCCGCAAGATCTTCCCACAGAACATGGAGACCGCCGCAGGCAACCACCCGTTCGGTGCCGTCCGATGCGGGCATGGTCATGACCCTGTAGTCCTGAATACTCTGATATAGATAAAGAGGGCCACGGGCCAGCATGATACCCCGTGCGGCAAATTCGTTGATCAGGGCGGACATGCCGTTCACATCCCGGATGGAAGCCTTGCGTGGAGCGGAAATATCGCGAATACGACTCAAATCCAGTGCAAAAGGGCTGCTTTTACGCTCCTGTGCTTCTGCATCGGAAACCGCGCCGCATGTTACAGGGCGTGGAAGGGAAGAAGGGGAAGACATGGATTCATCCTTAGCAAACGGTAGTGACAAACATCATGAAAAACTGTTGACAGGCCCTGATGCGAAAGATGCAGCGTAATCCAGCAGAGGGGAGCTTGGCAAGCGTCATTCCGGGCATATTTCTGGCGGACGACAATTAATTGAAATACAGAATGTGCAGCTTGAAACTACAGCCGGAAATACCTATCTCCGTTCCATAAACGAACCCTTTCCATGTTCTGCCTCTGCAGAAACAAGTCTGTGCATGAAGGGGAACATGCACTCATGAAGTTCACGCTGGCATTTCGCAACTCGTTGCGGAATACGACACGGAAAACACTCTTCAGCATATTCAGAGGAGGCAATCAAATGGCCACAGGATGGGCTGACGACGGCGCAGTCAACGATCAAATCAGAGATTCTGTTCTGGATGAAGTTATGCGGGCCAGAAACTGCCTGCCCGACGGAGAAGGCACGGAATACTGCACGTCGTGCGGAGAACTCATTCCCGAAGCCAGACGTAAAGCCTTGCCCGGAGTTCACCTCTGCGTCGAATGTCAGGAAGAGGAGGACAGAGAGCAGAGACCTGTCAGTCTGTATAATCGCCGGGGAAGCAAAGACAGTCAGCTGCGGTAGGCATTATCTTCCGCACGACACATTCCGCGATGAAGGCGCGGCTGACCTGCAGGAGGCGGGCGCATCCCGACTCTGCTCCTCTCCTTCCCCTGTCTCCTGATTATTGCGTTCACCATGTCCGACGCCATCCGGAACGATGTTCTCTCCATGAACGCAACAAAGGGCGGAAAGATCTCTCCCGCCCTCCGTGTTATGCCCGACTCAGGACAGCATCAGCTTGTCAGTGACTGGAAGCTATTCTGCCGGAATAGGCCGCTTCCGCCGTACCTCCAGTTTCCGCGACGGAACTTCTGCCGTATTTCTTGGCATCATACAGGTCCTTGTCGGCCCGGACATACAGACTATCGAAGTTGTCGCCCTCTTCATAGACGGCCAGCCCGATACTGCCCGTGAAAATATCCTTTGACTCCGGAATGGGAATGTTCAAAGCAGCCCGAAGACGCTCCGCAAGCTCATCAAGATCGTTGGGACGGCACTGGTAAACAAAAATCATGAACTCATCGCCCCCTACTCTGCCCAGCCAGGCCTTTCTGCCCTG
Source organism: Candidatus Mailhella merdavium (assembly GCA_019119045.1). Classification (GTDB taxonomy): domain Bacteria; phylum Desulfobacterota; class Desulfovibrionia; order Desulfovibrionales; family Desulfovibrionaceae; genus Mailhella; species Mailhella merdavium. The sequence goes on from DWXS01000042.1 coordinate 70,609, forward strand.
GAAGGCTCCGCGAAGGGCCTTTCCCGTCTCCGCCAGCACATAGTCGCCGGTCAGATGCCCATAGGTATCGTTGACACTCTTGAAGTTGTCCATATCAATCATGAACAGCGCACACTCCCCGGGTTTCGCCCATTCTCCGAGATAGCCGTTCACTTTTTCATTGAACGCGCTCTTGTTGTACAGCCCCGTCAGTTCGTCGGTTTCCGCCCTGCGCCTCAATTCTTCCAGCAGGGAACGCTCTTCCGTCGGTCTGCTCTCGAAACGGCGCGTGCGGAAGATGAGCCAGACAAATACCAGAAACATGCAGGCCGGAAGCACAGCTTCCGGAAGATCCGGGTCGAAGCGCATTCTTTCCAGATCATATATCTCATCCACAACCCAGAGTGCGGAAAGCAGCGCAAGAACCATGAGTCCGCCCCGTATCGCGCCGCCATGACGTACGGAGAGGGCCCGCAGAGTGGCGAAGGAAATCCCCCTCTGCCCGTCTTCCAGACGAAAAAGACGCCCTTCCCCTCTGCAAAGTTCGCCCGCAAGCCAGAGCAATGTGGCGGCGCCTGCGGCCAGTATGGCTTCCGGCATATTCAGATCAAATTCCCTATCTTCAACATCAAAGATTTCTAGCAGCATCCATACGCAGCTCAACGCCGCCAGAATCCTGAATATCAGGGAAGTGGAATTTCCACGCACGTTTTTCCTTTCCATACTCTTCATGCTGTCATACCTCCATTGCCTGAACCGACGGACATGCTTCGGCAATCTTTCCTCCATGTCATCAGGACGCCTCCATCATAGAAGGCGTGAAGTTAAGAAGAGGTTAAGGTCTGTGTGAATTATTTTTTTCAACATCCCATTGACGCATAAAAATCCTGTATTACATATAGGCTACAAAAGATTTCCACATAGGAGGAAATTTATATGAACACACCTCGTATCATCTCACGCACCTGGCCCCGCTGGGGAGCTTCTCATACAAGTCCTGCCACCCGTTCCGACAACCTTTCGCCCATGACTCAGCTGCATGACGAAATAGACCGCCTGTTCAACGGCATGTTCGGCGGGATGGTCGCCCCCTGGGACAATTTCTATACGGATATGATGCCCGACAATGCCCGTAAGGCTCTGGCGGATGTAACCATCAGTCCCAATGTGGAACTGACCAGCGACGACAAGGCCTATACGCTTACGGCGGAATTGCCCGGCGTTGATCCTGCGGACGTGAAACTGGAAGTACGCGACAACATGCTCTTCCTGCGCGGTGAAAAGAAACGTGATGACGCTCCGAAGCAGGAAGGCGAAAACAAGGACGAACGTCGCATTCATGTCACAGAGCGGGCGTACGGCTCTTTTGAAAGAGCAATGACGCTTCCTGAAGACGCCAACGTCGAAGCCATCAAGGCCAGTCATAAGGATGGCGTACTCACCGTGGTCATTCCCCGCAAGGCGGATGAAGCTCCCAAGTCGCGCACCATTGAAGTGACACGCGCCTAATTCCCTCCTCCCTCGCGCTCCGGCGCTCCCTCCCCCGGAGCGCAGGCCCCGGCCCCGTATATTGGGCCGGGGCCTTTTTTATTCCGGCCAGCGTAAAGGGCAGAGCGGGGGACAGAGGGGACGGGCAGGCCGCATATCGGCAGAAAGAGATGCTGCTTTTTCCGTATATTCGGCGCGTAAAAGACAACCGACCGCATAGGGAGGAAACAGTTCCATCCAATCCCTGTCCTCTCCGGAAAGGATCATGCCGACGCAACTGCGGCAGGCCGTACAAAGAGGGGCAGCTTCTCCAGACGTTGCGGAGACGGACCTGATTTCCACACGCCTGGAAGGCTCGGCGCGCAGTATACGCATATGTTCAAGGCTTGCCTCTCGCGTTTCGATGAATTCGTCCATGGCCCGTTCCAGGTCCTGCCCTTTCAGACCGGCCTCTTCCATGAGCAGCCAGGCCGCCTCGCCTCCTACCCGACGATAAAGAGGATGCAAATCGCGCAGAGAGGCTGCCGTTTCAGTGAACGTATCGGAATGAGACATGGTTCCTCCGGATTTTCCCGTATTGAAAGATGGAAAAAGCCCGTTTTCCTGTCAAGTCCCGGCCCGGACTTGTCGCCGCGGAGCGTATTTCGTATGCTGCCTTCCCGGAAAGAACAGCGGACTCTTCCGACCATATGCGGAGGGGGCTGCGCACACGAATTTCCAAGCATATCCGTTTTCTGCCGCTGTTTCCCGCGCACGCGGACAATGCGACCGGACGGACTTTCAACCTCTGCAGGCCGGAAAAGGCCGGATATTCATCTTCTCCGGCGGAACAGCCGGAAAACGGGAGTATATTTATGAGTGTCGACGCCGTACGCGCCTTCCTGAAAGAACAGGGGCTGGAATCGGCCTATCGGGAATTTTCCTCCTCCAGCGCGACCGTCGCGCTGGCCGCCGCCGTACTGGGCTGTGAAGAAGGGCGCATTGCCAAGACACTGAGCCTGATGACAAAGTCTGGGCCCATCGTCGTTGTGACCATGGGAACCGCCCGTCTGGACAACCGTAAATATAAGGAACACTTCGGCGAAAAGGCTGTTTTCATCAAGCCCGACGAGCTGGAACAGGCCATCGGCCATCCCATGGGCGGCTGCTGTCCCTTTGCCCTGAAGCCCGAAGTCCGCGTTTATCTTGATACCAGTCTGCGGGCCTTTGATCCGGTTTACCCGGCCGCAGGCGCGCCGAACAACGCTGTCGAGCTGACCCTTGAACAACTGGAACAGCTCACCCGGGGCGAATGGATCGACGTCTGCAAGTCTGCGGAAAGCGGCCTTTAATCCCTTTTTCTGTTCCATCCCATGCTCATTCTGCACAGTTCCGACTGGCATCTCGGCCGTTCCCTCTTCGGGCGCAGCCGTCATGACGAGTTTGCAGGCTTCCTCAACTGGCTGACGCAGGTTCTGCATGAACATCGTCCCGACGCGCTGCTGCTTTCCGGCGATATTTTTGATAACGGCACGCCCGGCGTGCGCTCGCAGGAATTGTATTACAACTTCCTGCGCCGCGCGGCAGATTCTCCCTGCCGTCATGTGGTCATCACGGCGGGCAACCATGATTCCCCTTCCTTCCTTGACGCCCCCCGCGCGCTGCTCGGCGCATTGCGTGTCCATGTCGTCGGAGCCGCGCTCCCTCCCCCCAGAGCGGAAAACCCGGATCTTCCTTCTCTGCGCGACGAGGTTCTTACCCTGCGGGACGAAAAAGGCAAGGCACAGATGATTGTCTGCGCCGTTCCCTTTCTGCGCGATGCAGATTTGCGCACCTCGTCTTCAGGAGAAAGTCTGTCCGAACGCGAAGCGCGTCTGCGCGAAGGTCTGCAGACCCACTACGCCGCCGTCACGGAGGAAGCCCGGACGCGACGCAACGAAATCGAGCTTCAGGAAGGCGCGCGAGTTCCCATGGTTGTTATGGGGCATCTTTTTGCCGTCGGCGGAAAAACCGTGGAAGGAGACGGCGTGCGTGATCTTTATGTTGGTTCGCTGGCCGCCATGCCCGCCTCCGCCTTTCCTCCGGAGGCCGCCTATGTGGCCCTCGGGCATCTGCATATGCCGCAAAGCGTAGGAGGGCTGGAACATATACGCTACAGCGGCTCCCCCCTGCCCATGGGCTTCGGCGAGGCCTCACAGCGCAAGGGGGTCTGTCTGGCGCGCCTTGAAGCGGATGCTCCCGCACAGGTGGATATTCTGCCCGTTCCCTGCTTTCGCCGTCTGGAATCTCTGCGCGGTACGGACGAAGCCATTCTGACCCGTCTGGACTCGCTTCTGAAAAACAACGAGCAGGCCTGGCTGGAAATCATCCCGGATGCACCCGCCTCTTCTCTGCGCGAAGAGCTTCTGGCCCGAACCAGAGGCAGCGGGCTGGATATCCTGCGTATCCGCGTCCCGCAACCCTCCGGCATCGCGCTCGGCGGCGAAGAAAGCGGCGAGGTTCTGGCGGAACTGGACCCGCGCGACGTGTTCGGACGGCTGTTGGACTCCCGGCATATCCCGGAAGAACGGCGCGCCGATCTGCGCCTAAGTTATGAGGAACTGCTCCACGAACTGGAACATCGCGCCCCGGAGAACGAGCCATGCGCATCACCCGAATCCGCCTGAAAAACCTCAATTCTCTCGCCGGAGAGTGGTCGCTCGATCTGGATCGCCCCGAATATACGGACGAGGGCATTTTCGCCATTACCGGCCCTACCGGAGCCGGAAAAAGCACCATACTCGACGCCGTATGTCTGGCTCTGTACGGACAGACTCCACGCCTCGGACGCCTGAGCGCAGGGCGCAACGACATCATGAGCAGACGCGCCGGAGAATGTTTCGCCGAAGTGGAATTCGAAATCTCCGGACGCCGCTACCGCTGCACCTGGTATCAGCGCCGCGCCCGGCGCAGGGCGGACGGTCAGCTCCAGGCTCCGACGCATCAGATTGCCGATATCAGCGACGACCCGGAACAGGGCCGGATTCTGGAACAGCACAGCGGCAAAACCGTGGACTGCGTTACTCGACTTACCGGTCTGGACTTCGATCGCTTCACCCGCTCCATGTTGCTGGCGCAGGGACGTTTTGCCACATTCCTCAACGCTTCTCCCTCCGAACGTGCCCCCATTCTGGAACAAATCACGGGCACGTCCGTGTACAGCCTCATTTCCCGTCTTGCTCACGAACGCCTTGGAGAAGAGCGGACGCGGCGGGACGCGCTTGCCGCAGAACTGGACGGTCTTCGCCCTCTTACGCCGGAAGAGGAAGCTCTTCTGCGCGAAGAACTGCGCGCCGCAGCGGAGCGCGACAACATTCTTGCAGCGGAAGAAGAAGCGTTGCATCAGGCTCTGGACTGGCTGAAACGTATGGACGAACTGCGCGAAGCCTGGCTTGAAAGCGGCAGCCTGGAATCGAAACACAAATCGGCTCTGCTTGCCTTCGTTCCGGACAGGGAACGTCTCAACCGCGCCCGCCGTACCTTTGAACTGGCCGACGACTATGCCGCCCTGACAAGTATGCGGATGGAAAAGCGCAATGCCGCCCAACTCCTGGAAGCTCTGAAAACGGAGAAGGCAGAACGGGAGACAGGCCTGCGCAACGCAGAAAATAATTTTGCAGCCGCTCTTGAAGCAGAGCGACAGAGCCGTCAGGAATGGAGCAACGCCCTCCCGCTGCTGCGCTCCGTCCGCGAATATGACGCCCGCCTGGCGGAGCGGAAAAAGCAGCTGAGCCGGCAGAAAAAGGATACGGAGGCCGCGCGACTGCGCCGCGACGAACATCATCGAGAACGGGAAGCCGGCCTTGCCGCCGCACAGGTTCTGAAAAAGGAACATGAACGGCTTGATCGCGAGCTTGCCGAAAGCCGCGGGGACGAAGCTCTGGGCGATATTCTGCCGCTGCTGCGCGAACGCTTCGACACGCTCGCCCTTCGACGTAAAGAGACCCTCGCGGGAGAGAAAGACGCGGCTGCAGCCCGCGTCGCCGAACAGGAGATGCGTCGGAAGGCGGACAGCACCAAAAGAGAAGCAGAAGCAGCTGCAATTCAGGAACAATCTGTCGGGGCCAAGGTCAAAAAAGCGGAAGAAGAGCTTGCCGCTCTGCTGCAAGGCGCAAGTCCCGAACAGGTGCGCGCAGAGCTGACGGATAATCGGGAACGTTTCCGCCGTTTCGAGCAGTTGTGCGAATGTGCCGCACGGCGGGACGAGGCCCTGCAGACCGGGGAAGAACTGGAACGCTCGCGCCGGGAGCTTGAGGCCGGGCTGAACGAGATGGAAAAGGAGCTTCTTTCTCTGCGCAAACAGGAAAAGCTGCTCGCCGAACACGAAATTCTGTATCTTGAAAATGTCCGTCAGGCCGCAATCATCGCGGGACTGACCGAGCAGCGGGCCGCCCTGCGGAAAGGAGAGCCCTGTCCTCTGTGCGGATCCCGCGAACATCCCTACGCATCGGGCAATGTTCCCGACGAGCATGAACATCAGGAACGACTGCGCAGGATTCGCGCCGATCTGGAGGATATGCGCGCCGGGCTTATGGAAGGGGAAAAACGCCACAGCGCCGCATTGCGCGATCGGGAAAATCTCGCTCTGCGTATTGCGGACTTCAGAAAACGAGCTGCGGAGGAAGAGGGCATACTCGTGGAATATGCCGCCCGAGCAGGCTTTTCTGCCGAGAGCTTCTGCGGACAGGAGCGCGCAACGCTGGAGCGCACCCGCACGGATCTTGAAGCGGAACTCCGCGCGGCGGAAAAGCGCAACGAAACACTGGACACGGCGGAACGACGCCTGCGCGAATTACGTCTGACAGCGCGCGATGCTGCCGAACATCTGGCAAGCGCACGTCTTGAGGCGGAACGCTGCTCCGGCGCGCTTGCCCTGGCCGAATCCACGCTTGCCCGGACATTGCAGATTCAGGAGGAACGACGCGACTCTCTGAAAGATGCGGAACAGGCCTGGCACACAGCTCTTGCGCCGCTGTTTCCCTCATCCTCCCCAGAGGAAGAAGAGGCGCTCCGCGAACTGGAAACCCGAAAGAGACGACGCGAACAGCTCCATATCAACATCCGGGATCTGGAACGAAAACTGGAACGTCAGGACGCCACCCTTGAGGCATTGGCGGAACGCCAGCGTGCCGACGATCACGAACTCGATACCTCTCTGACGCTTCTGCGCTCCGCAAGAGCGGAACTTCTCAAACTGGAAGGGGAACGCCGCGAACTGTTGTGCAGACTGGGGGGCAGTGAAGTTTCCGCCCCCATACTTCCAGATGCGGACGATGTGGAAAAGCGTCTGCAAACAGGGCTTCATGAAGCGGAAAAGAAACTTCGTCAGACACAGGCAGCGAAGGAAGGGGCTGAACGCGAGCTTGCGCTCATACAGTCCCGTCTGGAAGAACAGCGTCGGAAAGAAAAGGAACTCGGCGACAGTCTTCTTGAACGGGAAGCGAATTTTTCTGCCCGTCTGTGTTTTCAAGGTTTTGTGGACGAACATGGAAAGAGCGGCGAACGTCTGTTTCTTGACGCACGCCTGAATGAAGAGGAACGAGAAATTCTGAGCCGCAAAGAGCGGGAACTTGACGAGGAAAACATGCGTCTGACCGCCCGCAGAGAAAACCTGAGCTCCCGGCGGAAAGAGCTGGAAGGGAGCCGCCCGGCAACTCTTATTCCGCATCCGTCCTCCCCGCTCTCCTTCACGGAGGACGCGAACCCCGAACTCCAGCAGGAACAGGAGCTGAAGAACTCTCTTGTCCTACGCCTGAATGAAACGAGAGAATCGCGGGCAAACTTGCAGCGCGAAAGAGGAATGAAAGAGCAGCGTCTGGACGACGACGCACGCCTGATCCGCGACATGGGGGAAAAACGGGAAATGCTACGCCGGCAGGAGGCGGAATATCGCCGCTGGCAGGATCTGCATGATCTCATAGGCTCCCATGACGGAGCCAGATTCCGCAATTTTGCTCAGGGCCTCACCTTTGACGCCGTCATTGCACTGGCCAACCGCCAGCTTGCCCGGATGACGGATCGCTATACGCTGCTGCGTGCGCCTTCCCCGGACGGTGAAGGCGCAAGTCTGGAGCTGGCGGTACGGGATCACTGGCAGGCCGGAGAAATACGCACAACCAAAAATCTTTCCGGCGGCGAAAGTTTTCTGGTAAGCCTCGCCCTCGCCCTCGGACTTTCCCGACTTGCCAGCCGGAATATCCGGGTGGATTCTCTGTTTCTGGACGAAGGTTTCGGCACTCTGGATTCCGAGGCTCTTGACGTTGCGCTGGATACGCTGGGGAGTCTGCGCCAGGACGGCAAGCTCATCGGCGTCATATCCCACGTTCCCGCGCTGCGCGATCGCATCGGAACCCGCATCGAACTTAAACGTGGATCCGGCGGATTCAGCACCCTGCACGGCCCGGGATGCAGGAGAATAGATACATAACCCACCACAATATTTACTTATTATTTAACTATCCATAGATAGGCAAATTCATATTTCCTCTAAGGACAGTTTTTATTTCGTAAAATATTCTTCTTAAATTTTTTTTATTTCTTCTGCATGCTAAATGAAATTTTATAAAATGTTCATAAAAACATAAATATTAATAGTATGTTAAAGTTTTAATCGATATAGCAAATTCATGAGTACTTTTTAAACATTGATGACATCAAATTTTGATTCAACATATATACATCAATAAGATAAATTGATATAATTATTATAAATAAAAAATTATAGCAATATTGACTTTTTTTGAAGCATGAAACTATTTCCGTTCACATGAAAACATATCAATTAATAAAAATAACCGAAATATTTTTCCTGCCATATTATATATACGACAGGTCGAAGTATTAAAAAATTTATCTATCCGTCTATGTTAATCATACCTTTTTTACATGAATTTTCATAACATTTTAACTTCTTGTCATCGTTGCAGCTCTCCAGATTCGCCGTCCACCTTGAACAATTTTTCCCAATATTGTATTTGGAATATTATATACTATATCGAACGGAAATAAGCATAATTCCCCTCTTATTTCAAACGATTACGATTAATTATTGCTTGAGCGATCAATGATGAAACTGTTTGTTTGATCAATGAAACGAAATTAATTCTTGCTTTTTTGGACAAATTCTCACACATACTAGAAAGATTGCTGGAAATCCAGCGGGTGCTTCGCCTCATTTTTCAGCGGTCTTGCCCGACTTCTTTCAAACAGCTCCAAGGAGGCAGCATGGCAAGTCAGGCTCTTATTAAGGAATTTGAGCAGCTGCTCGGCAAGGAAAACGTATTCAGCTCCGAAGCGGACTGTCAGACCTATTCGTACGATTCCGCTGTGCTCAATCCCGTGGTGCCGGCCTTCGTCGTGCGCCCGACCAACACTGAACAGCTCGGGCAATGCGTCAGCAAACTGTATGAAAACGGCATTCCCATGACCGTGCGCGGCGCAGGCACCAACCTGTCCGGCGGAACCATTCCGGACAGAAGCGAAAGCGTGGTCATTCTGACCAACGGTCTGAACCGCATTCTTGAAATCAACGAAAGCGATCTGTACGCCGTCGTGGAATGCGGCGTCGTCACGGCGGACTTTGCCAATGCCGTGGCTGCGAAGAACCTGCTCTATCCGCCCGATCCCGGTTCGCAGAGCGTGTCCACCATCGGCGGCAATATCGCGGAAAACGCGGGCGGGCTGCGCGGCCTGAAATACGGCGTTACCAAGGATTATCTCATGGGCGTCGAATTCTTCGACGCCACGGGCGCACTGGTCAAATCCGGTTCCCGTACCGTAAAGTGCGTAACCGGCTACAACCTCGCGGGTATGCTCACCCAGTCCGAGGGAACGCTGGGAATCATTTCTCAGGCCGTACTCAAGCTGGTTCCCCCGCCCAAGGCATCCAAGGCCATCATGGCGGTATTCGACGACATCCAGAAAGCCGCCGAATCCGTGGCCGGAATCATTGCTTCCCATATCGTTCCCTGCACGCTGGAACTGCTGGACAACAACACCATCGTGCGCGTGGACGACTTTACAAAGGCAGGTCTGCCCCGGGACGCGGCGGCCATTCTGCTCATCGAAGTCGACGGGCATCCCGCCCAGGTCGAAGATGAAGCTCTGGTTGTGGAAAAGGTACTTAAGGAAAACAACGCCACCACAGTGCATGTGGCCAAGGACGCAGAAGAGAAGAACAGACTCTGGGAAGCCCGTCGTATGGCTCTGCCCGTTCTGGCCCGCTGCAAACCCACAACCGTACTGGAAGACGCCACCGTACCCCGCTCGCAGATACCGGCCATGATGAAAGCCATCAACGAAATTGCGGCCAAATACCGTCTGGAAGTGGGTACCTTCGGCCATGCCGGAGACGGCAACCTGCATCCCACCTTCCTGTGCGATCGGCGCGACAAGGACGAATTCCACCGTGTGGAAGAAGCCGTAGACGAAATGTTTGACGTGGCTCTCAAGCTTCAGGGCACCCTGTCCGGCGAACACGGTATCGGTACCGCAAAAGCGAAATGGATGGAAAAGGAAACTTCGCGCGGAACCATCCTCTTCTCGCAGCGCCTGCGCCGGGCTCTGGATCCCAAGGGGCTGCTCAACCCCACCAAACTTGTGGGTATTTAAGGAAGGCACGACATGAGCGATCTGCAATCTCTCGCCCGGCGCCTCATGGCGCTGGACGATCGTATCGTCGCCTGCATGAAGTGCGGCTTCTGTCAGCAGGTCTGTCCCATGTTCGGCGCGACCATGATGGAAGCCGACGTGGCCAGGGGCAAACTTGCGCTCGTGAGCAACCTCGCCCACGAAATGATCCGCGATCCTCAGGCCGTGGCAGACAAACTTGGCCGCTGCCTTCTTTGCGGTTCCTGTGAAGCCGCCTGCCCCTCCGGCGTGAAGATTATGGAAGTTTTTCTGACCGCCCGCGAGCTGGTGAACGAATACATCGGACTCTCGCCGGTCAAAAAAGCCATCTTCCGCGGGCTGCTGACCCATCCCGAACTCTTCAACTTCGCCATGCGCGTAGGTTCTCCGGTACAGAGCGTTCTTTTCAAAAAGAACAGGGATGCCCAGCATACCGTATGTGCCCCCATGCTCAACTTCATGCTGGGAGATCGGCATATCCGAAAACTTGCGGCAAAGCCGCTGCACTCCCGTTACGGACACCTGGACGAACCCCGCATGGCGGGAGGACTCAAGGTAGCCTTTTATCCCGGCTGCATGGGCGACAAGATGTATGTGGACATGGCGGAAGCCTGCCTCAAGGTTCTGCGTCATCACAATGTCGCCGTGTTCATGCCCAAGGGGCTGACATGCTGCGGTATCCCGGCTCTTTCCTCCGGAGACGCCAAGGGCATGATCGAACAGATGCAGCTCAATCTGAATCTGCTGGAACAGGGGAACTTCGACTATCTGGTTACGCCCTGCGGCTCCTGCACTGCCACCATTAAGGATTTCTGGCCGATGTACGCCGAAAGACTCGACGCCGGAATGAAAAAACTGGCGGACGATCTCGCGGCAAAAACCATGGACATCAACCAGTTCGTGGTTGAAGTCCTCAAGGTGCAGGCTGTTCCTGCGGGCGACGGGGCCACGGTTGTCACTTATCACGATCCCTGCCACCTGAAAAAAGCTCTGGGGATTTCCGCTCAGCCGCGCACCGTTATCGCAGCAAATCCTGCCTATGAGCTGAAGGAAATGCACGAGGCCGATCGCTGCTGCGGCTGCGGAGGCTCCTTCAACCTCTTCCACTATGACTATTCCCGTAAAATCGGTCAGCGCAAGCGCGACAATGTCGTTGCCTCCGGTGCGAAGGTCGTAGCTACGGGATGTCCCGCCTGCATGATGCAGCTTGAAGACGTGCTTTCCCACAATCATGATGATATTGTGGTGCGGCACCCGATAGAACTTTATGCGGAAACGCTGAAATAGCCATTCTTTCGGAGGAGAGAATACATGTCAGACATCAATCAGGCCCTTGTCGACGAATTCAGGGCCAAGGCCGAAGCGGTCAACGCCGTTGTGCGTGAAGCCGCCGATCTCGATGCAGCGCTGCAATATGTGGTCGACATCTGTGCGCAAAAGGCTCCCTGCGAAATGCTGGCCGACGAGCCCGGCGCGGAAAAGGGCCCCCTCGGCCCCAACGGTGTACCCACTCGTGTAAAGCGTATCGTGGCCGCCCCCACGCTTGACGATGAACGTTTCGCCAAACTTTCGGCAGCTTGCGAAGCTGCGGGCTTTCTCTGCCTGCGCGAGGGGCTGCGCAATCATTTGGCCGGCATTGACGTCGGCTTTTCCCAAGCGGAACTCGGTGTGGCCGCCAGCGGAACCTGCATGGTCAATACCGATTCCGAGGAAGGAAGACTGGCCGGCATGATCTCGGAAATCAACGTCATCGCCCTCAAAAAATCGGAAATTTATCCGCACCTTCCGGCCATAGCGGAAAAACTCCGCGCCCGCATGGGCGACGGCACGCCCACCTACACAACGTTCATCACCGGTCCCAGCCGCACAGCGGACATCGAGCGCGTCGCGGCCGTGGGCGTACACGGCCCGCTGGAACTGCATATCATCCTTCTGGAGGCCTGATCCATGCACAACGCGCCCAAAAACTACGCGGAATATCACAAACAGATCGACGAGGCGCTGGAAGACAAGTTCCTGCGCAATACGCTGGACACCTTTGCCGTGGCCTATCGCGCCAACCGTGAAACCATCTTCAAGGAAGTGGATGAACGCGGTCTGATCGCGCAGATTGCCGACGCAAAGGACGACGCCTGCAAACACATGGAAGAACTGTATGCGCAGTTCAAGGAGCAGGCGGAAAAACGCGGGGTGCATGTACACCGCGCGGCCACGGCCGAAGAAGCCAACGCCATCATTGCACGCATTGCGAAGGAAAACAACGTCAAGCGCGTGGCCAAGTCCAAATCCATGACGGCCGAAGAAATCCAGCTCAATCCGTATCTGGAAAAAGAAGGCCTGATTGTGGACGAAACAGACCTCGGCGAATGGATCATCCAGCTCCGCCATGAAGGCCCTTCCCACATGGTCATGCCCGCCATTCACCTTTCCCGCTATCAGGTGGCCGAAGACTTCACCCGTGAAACGGGAGTGAAGCAGGATGCCGAGGACATTCAGCGTCTGGTCAAGGTCGCCCGCGTGCAGCTGCGTCGCAAATTCATCGCCGCAGACATGGGTATCAGCGGCTGCAACTTTGCCATTGCGGAAAACGGCGCGGTTTCCACCGTGACCAACGAGGGCAATGCCCGTATGGTGACGACTCTGCCGCGCGTGCATGTAGCCATCGCCGGACTCGACAAGCTGGTTCCAACTCTGGATGTGGCCCTCACTGCGCTTCAGGTTCTACCCCGCAACGCCACTGCCCAGCGTCTGACCTCCTATGTCACGCTCATGGACGGTGCCGGCGAATGCAAGGCCAACCCCGACGGCAGAAAGATCATGCATGTGATCTTCGTGGACAACGGTCGCAGTGAAATAGCCAAGGATCCGCTTTTCTCCCAGATATTCCGCTGCGTACGCTGCGGAGCCTGCGCCAATGTCTGCCCCGTGTTCCGTCTGGTAGGCGGGCACAAGATGGGCTATATCTACATCGGAGCCATAGGCCTGATCCTGACGTACTTCTTCCATGGTCATGACAAGGCGAAAGTTCTCTGCCAGAACTGCGTCGGTTGTGAAGCCTGCAAGAACGTCTGTGCGGGCGGTATTGACCTCCCCCGTCTGATCCGGGAAATTCGCAGTCGGCTTACGGCGGAAGAAGGCAATCCTCTGCCCATGAGTCTGCTTTCCACGGTGATGAAGAACCGCAAGCTCTTCCACCGTCTGCTCAAATATGCGGCTTTTGCGCAGAAGCCCTTTACCCGCGGAACCGCTTTCCAGCGTCATCTTCCCGCCATTTTCCTGGGCAAGCACGGCTTCAAGGCTCTGCCCGCCATTGCGGACAAGTCCTTCCGCGATCGCTGGCCGTCCATTTCTCCCCGTGTGGAAAATCCCCGCTATAAAGTCGCGCTCTTCGGAGGCTGCGCACAGGATTTCGTCTATCCCGAACAGCTTGAAGCGGCCGTGAAGGTGCTGGCGGCTCACGGCGTGGCCGTGGATTATCCCGAAGCTCAGACCTGCTGCGGCCTGCCTCTGGAGATGATGGGACAGCGTCCCGCCTCGAAGGAAGTTGCCCGTCAGAATGTGGAAGCCTTCAGCGCCGGCGAATACGACGCCGTTATTACGCTCTGCGCCAGCTGCGCATCTCATCTCAAGCACAGCTATACGGAAAATCTCCAGGGCGACCCTCTGCTGTTCAAGGCCCAGAGCTTTGCAGACAAGGTAACGGACTTCAGTTCCTTTATCCACGACGTGCTGGGACTCGGCCCGGACGACTTCAACAACAACGGGGAGAAGACCACCTATCATGCGGCCTGCCATATCTGCCGCGGTCTTGGCGTGCGCGAAGCCCCGCGTGCCCTTATCGCGGATGCCGCGGACTATGTGCCCTGCAATGAAGAAGAAGTATGCTGCGGCTTCGGCGGTTCCTATTCCATGAAGTTCCCGGAAATCTCCGCCCAGCTTCTGGAAAAGAAACTGAACAATATCGGGGAAACAGGCGCCTCCCGTGTCGTTATGGACTGCCCCGGCTGCATCATGCAGATCCGCGGCGGCGTGGAAAAACGGAATATGGACGTCAAAGTTTCGCACATTGCGGAATTGCTCGCCGAAAATATGAAAATATAAGTACCACAGAGATTCATGGGAGAGGATTTTACTCTCCTAAACACTTGCAGGAGTATATTTTATGGCTTGGACTCAAGTTTACGATCCGGTCGGAAGTCCCTTCTTTTCAGCTGTGCTGGCCGCCATTCCCCTCATAGCCCTATTCTATATGCTTGCTGTTCGCCGCTCAAAAGGGCACCTTGCGGCCGCTGTGGCCGTCATACTGACTTTTGCCATGGCACTGCTCGTTTGGAGAATGCCCGCAGGCACGGCATTTAACTCTTTCCTTTACGGCGCAGCATTCGGACTGTTCCCAATCATCTGGATTGTCGTAACGGCTGTCTGGGTCTATAATATGACGGTTGAGTCCGGAGAATTCGAATACATTAAGCAATCTCTGGCCCGACTGACTGACGACCGTAGACTTCAGGCCATTTTTATTGCATTCGCTTTCGGTTCATTCCTTGAAGGTACCGCAGGCTTCGGAACCCCCGTCGCCATTACGGCCGCCATGCTGGTAGGTTTGGGGTTCAGGCCCCTCTATGCGGCGGGGGTATGTCTGGTTGCCAATACCGCTCCCGTGGCCTTCGGAGCCATCGGTGTGCCGATAATTGTGGCTGGCCAAGTGTCCGGCATTTCCGATATGACCATTGCAGCTATCGTCGGTCGTCAGCTTCCCTTCCTGTCCATCATAGTACCGCTGTGGCTGTGCGTTTTGATGTGCGGTTTCAAGCGCTCCATGGAGGTTCTTCCCGCAATTCTTGTTGCAGGCGTCTGCTTTGCAGGTTCACAGTTCGCTTTCTCCAACTTCCACGGTCCGACGCTGCCTGACATCATGTCCGCCATCATCGCACTAGCAGGCCTTGTGGCTCTGCTGCGCGTCTGGAAGCCTGCCCGCATCTGGCGCTTTGAAGGAGAAACTCCCTCCAACGCGGAGGATACGCCGCTGAACACTTCCACTGTCATACGGGCATGGAGTCCCTATGTCATCCTCGCTATCATGGTTTTTTTCTGGGGGCTACCGCAGTTCAAGGAAGTTCTGGATGCCATCCCGGGTGCTGTCATCCAATTCGGCTGGCCCGGCCTTGACGGTCTGATCCATAAGGCCGCTCCCATTCTGGCTGAAAATGCCGATCCCAACTATGCGGCTCCGTTCAAACTCAACTGGCTGTCTGCTGGAGGCACAGCTATTCTGATTTCCGGACTCCTTTCCATTCCACTCATGCCGGGATACTCTTTTTCCAACGGCATAGGATGTTTCTTCCGCACGATCTCCCAGCTCCGTTACCCCATTCTGACTATCGCCATGATTCTTGGTCTGGCTTACCTCATGAACTACTCGGGTATGAGTTCCACGCTGGGCATAGCCTTCACCATGACGGGCACATTGTTCCCCCTGTTCTCTCCCCTGCTAGGCTGGCTGGGAGTGTTTCTCACCGGTTCCGATACTTCTTCCAATGCACTGTTCTGCGGTATGCAGCGCTCCACAGCTGAAGTGGTCGGCATGCCCGCAGATCTGGCCGTAGCGGCGAATTCCTGCGGCGGTGTTACCGGCAAGATGATTTCTCCCCAGTCCATCAGCGTGGCGACGGCTGCCACCAAAATGGTCGGACAGGAAGGAGATCTCTTCCGTTTTGCCCTGCCGCACAGCATTGCCATGACCATCTGTATTTGTATACTCACTTGGCTGCAGGCTGGACCGCTGAACTGGATGCTCCCTTAATCCAGAAATCGGCATTCTGACACTCCCTATAAAGAGGTATGGGCAATTTCATAATGAAATTGCCCATACCTCTTTATAGGGAGTAAAAACACCTGTCAGCGCATTTTGCTCGTAAGATTATGTGCAGACCAAGACTATGACAGCCCGCGGGTTTCATGCCTCTGCCAAAGCTTGCTCTGCGGCTCGCCCTTCGGGAGACTGCTCCGGCGTCGCGGCGCAGTCTCGCTCCGCTTGATTCCGCGAGCCTTTCCAAAACGAAAACGTCTGCTATGCGGCCATACGCAGTAAAGACGTTCCGGCACCGTTCTCTTTTTGATCTTCTGAAAACAGAACCGATTCTCTCAAAATTTCCGATGACCAGAGAACATTCAGAGCCTTTATGCTCCCCCGAGTCTGCAAAACCGGAGCTGTTCCAACGACCCTAGCGTACAGGAAAACAGCGCGTAACATAGCAGCTGTCCCCGGAAATCCGGCGTACGCCAGCTCTTTCCGAACAGAACAGCTGCGCGGGCCAAAAACCCGACATGACATATACGGATAAAATAAACGGAACAGGCAGACGAAACGTTCTAATGCGCCTGACTTTTACGCACCACACGAGAGGTCATACGGCGTTCGATGAGACGTAATACCCAGGAAAGAGAAAGCGTCACCGCAAGATAGAGAATGGCCACGGCCAGCCATACTTCAAAAGACCGGAAGTTGACGGCGACAATTTCCTGCCCCTGACGGGTGAGTTCGGCCACGCCGATGACGGTGAGCAGAGAAGTATCCTTGAGAGAAATGATGAACTGGTTTCCCAGCGGGGGGATCATGCGTCGGAAGGCCTGAGGCCAGATGACATAATACATGGTCTGGAAGGCACTGAGACCTGTGGAGCGTGCGGCTTCGGATTGCCCCGCGTCAATGGACATAATGGCGCCGCGCACAATCTCCGCAATATAGGCGCCGGCGTTGATGCCGATGGCAATGATTCCGGCTGTCAGAGGAGGAATACGCATCCCCAGGGCCAGAGGAAGCCCAAAATACAGAAACATGACCTGTACGATAAGCGGAGTGCCTCGTATCAGCTCGATATAGCCCACGGCCACAGCCCGCAGAAAGCGGTTGCGTCCGGTATTGATCAGCCCTGTCACCACGCCGAGGAAGAGACCAAGGGCAAGACCTCCCACCGTGATGAGCAGGGTCATTTCCAGTCCCTTCACCAGCAGCGGCATAGATTCGACAATGACTTCAGGACGAAAATTAAAGGCCATGGGCGACTCGGAAAATCAGGCTGAGGGAAAAGAAGATGCCGCCCCGCAGGCGGGGCGGCACAACAAATTGCGTTTACTTGGAGGCAGGCTCGGTTCCGAACCACTTGACATAAAGTTCCTTATAGGAACCGTCCGCCTTCATGGCCCGCAGAGCGTCATTGATGGGCCCGACGAGCTTGCTGCCCTTGGGGAAGCCCACGCCGTAGGACTGCCCTTCATACAGAAGGCCGACCACAACGATCTTTCCTTCAGAGGCCTTGGCAAAGTCACGAACCACGGATTCATCGAAGAACACGCCGTCCGCGCCGCCGCTGAGCAGTTCAAGATACATGTTGTCGTTGTTGGGGAAAAGCTTCACTTCCTTGGCCTTGCCGGCAAATTTGGTACGCAGATAATCGGCGGAAGAGGTTCCGGTCTTGGTGGCAATCACCTTGCCGGCCAGATCGTCCAGACTCTTTATCTTGTCCGCGTCTTCCGCCCGCACGGCAATCATGATGCCCGTGTCGTAATAGGGATCGGACATGTCCACCACTTCAAGACGCTGGGGGCTGATGGTCATGGCTGCTACTGCGGCATCAATGTTTCCGGTCTGAAGGCCGGGAATGATCCCATTGAAATCCATGGGCTGGAATTTGTATTCCAGACCGGCGCGCTTGGCCAGAGCATCCCAGAGTTCAATGTCGAAACCGGTGTAGTTTCCGTTTTCATCCTTGAATTCGAAGGGCTTGAAGTTCGTGTCGTGGGCCACGACCAGAGGAGCAGCCGAGGCTGCGCCGGACAGGCCGAACGCCAGAAGCAGGGCGGCGGCCAGCGAAAAAATACGTTTCATGGGACACTCTCCGGAGTGGAGCGCTGCCGAAAAGGCAGCGGCAAAGTGGACGGCTTTCCGGACGGGCTCCGTGCCTCGCCTCCGCAAGCCGGAGCATGAACTATAGACTCGGCAGGGGGAAACATCAAGCGTCGTATTTATGCATCTCTTCTCAGACACGGCATCCGGGCGCATTGCCTCTCTCCCCTCCCCAACCGACACGTTGCCCAATGTGCAGGGAAAACGTATGATGGCGCATACGCGCCATACGCGGTCACCCCAGCCCGGAGATCCCATGCCCAATCCCTCTGCCGTGCTTTATATTGCGCTCCCGCATCTTCATCCTGCTCTTGTCGAACAGGATGCCCGCCGCCTCGGCCTCGCCCTGCCGGAAGGCGTCCGCTCGCTGTGGCCGGGACTTCCTGCCATGCCGGAAGGCACCTTTGCCCCGGAAACTCTGCCCTGGAATCTCTCTCAGGCTTCCGCCTGTCTGGCCGATTTCGAAAGGAACATCCGCGACGGAGCGCGCGGCATGGCGCTCGCTCCTCTGGCCGCCCGCGACATCTACCCCGCAGGCCCGATGATCGGTCCGGAAGAAGAGGCTGCCCTTCTCCGCCTGAACGCCGGAACAGCCCCATCCAGAGAAATGGTGCAGACTCCGAAGCTTCAGCAGTTGCGGGAAAGCGCGCAACGCACCTTGATTCTTGCCTGGCTTCAGGAACGTCAGGCTCTGGAAATGGCGGAACTGGAACGAAGTGTGGCGCAGGGAAAACAGACTCTCGCCGGTCTGCTCGGCGACGGCTCCCCCTCCCACGCCGAACAGAGCGAGCCCACCACGCCGTCAACGCCGAAAGGTGTCTGGCGGGCAATACTGGATGCCGCGCTCACGCTGCTGGAACCGGAACCGTCCCGAAACGGCCTGCGTCTTCTCATCCTTGATGAGGACATGAGCGACGCTCTGAAACAGAAGGATTTGCGCCTTCCGCCCCCGGAAGGGGAAAGTCCTCCCCCCGGATTTGCCTTTCTGACGCTGCCGCAATCTGCCCTCTCCGCCAGTCCCCAAAGCGGCGACAAGACGCTGATCTTTCTCTGTCCCGCCACGGGAGCCTGAACTCGAAAAACGCCAACCTTTACTCCGCTGGAAATTCCATGACGCAACATATTGAAACGGACAAACCGAACAGGCGCGCCCAGGACCTCGCAAGCTGGATTGCAGACTCCTGCGGCGGCCTGCCTTCCGGCATCATCTTCGACTGCGACGGCGTCATCATCGACTCTGCTGCGGCAAATCTTCATTATTACAACCTGCTCCGGCGCGAGCTGGGCCTTCCCCCTCTCTCTCCCGAGCAGGAACATTATGTGCAGATGAGTACCGCTCAACAGGCCATCGAAGCCATCATCCCCGCCCCGCTCATGCCTGCCCTGCGTGAAGTGACCCGGCGCATATCCTATCGCAGAGATATTGTTCCTCTGCTCCGCCCTACGGAAGGCATTCACAGCCTTCTTGAGCGATGCCGCAGCCTAGGCATACGCATGGGCGTCCACACCAACCGTCGCGACGGCATGGGCGAGGTTATCAGAACCTGCCGTTTTGAAGGCTTTTTCGATCCCGTCGTCACTGTGGCTACGGCCCTGCCGAAACCCGATCCCGACGGAGCCTTTCAGGTGTTGCGCGCATGGAATCTCCCTGCCGACGCAACGCTTTTTCTCGGCGACAGCTCTACCGACAAGGGAGCGGCCGACGGCGCGCACATCCCCTTCCTGCCCTATCGCAACCCGGATCTCGGAACCGACGCCCTGTGTATGGACTTTTCCGATCTTGAACGTGCCCTTGAACTCCTCGCAGATCATGTAAAACGTTAATCCGGCATCCTCGGGATTCCATACCCCATACCAAAAGAATAAGGGCCATCCTCTATTCGGTTCTGTCCGTCTTAAACGCCGCAAAACATAACAGGAAGCAGCCCGGCAGAACCATACTTCGGACGGCTCATCCGGCATGGAGCCGTCCGTTTTATTTCTTTTCAAAACAGCATCCCGTTTTTTTGCGGACTTTTTCGCCAACTACCCGTAACAACTTTATTTATAATGACTTTACAGCTGCCTTCTTCTCCGGTATAGTACCGCACCACATAATTCAGGTAAGTCCATAGCCGGTTTTCCGGCGAGGAGGATTCTTGACCGCTGAAGAAATCGCCTACTTTCGCAATCTGCTCCAGCAGATGCTGAAAGATGCCCAGAACAAGGGCGAATCGACCCTTGAGGAACTTAATGAATCTCCGTCTTCCTATGCCGACCCTGCGGATCGCGCTACAGCCGAATCCGATCGCGCCTTTACTCTCCGTATCCGGGATCGCGAACGCCGCCTCATCCATAAAATTCAGGAAGCCCTGACCCGTATTGACGACGGCGAATACGGCATCTGCGAAGAATGCGGAGAAGAAATCGGCGTAGCGCGTCTCAAGGCGCGCCCCGTCACCACCTTGTGCGTCAACTGCAAGGCACGCCAGGAAGAAGGCGAGGACGTACAGGGCAGCTGAACCTTTTCCCGATATGGACGCCCATCTTTTCCGGCGTTTCTGCGACGCCCTGCTCCCTTCTCTTCCCGGAGTCCGGCTGGAAAAAATTTACCAGCCGGGGCAGGGCGTCACGATTTTCGGTCTGTACGGCGCGCCTCTTTCTTCCCCCGGCAATTCTGCGAAGCGTCACCTCGCCCTGAAGGCGGAACGAAAAGCTCCGCTGCTCTTTGTCAGCGAACACAAACTGACGGTCAACGCGCATCCTCCCGCGCAGATCATGCGTCTGCGCAAATATCTGTACGATCACCGCATACGCTCCGCAAGCGCACACTGGACGGAACGACGCCTGTATCTCGAAGTCGAAGGAGACGACGGCCCCGTCTGGCTGACGCTGGATCTGCGGGAAGGCCCCTCTCTTCTGTTCGATCCCCCGCCTCCTTTTGAAGAACCCCGCTGGCCGGATGCTTCCGTTTCTCTCCGTGAACTGTGCGAAGGTGAGCAGTGGAGGGACTGGCCTGTCATCACGCCCGCCCTGCGGCGTACCCTCCCCCTGCTGGACGATGAGGACGCCGCCGCGCTGCTGGCGGATCTCCAGTCCGGCGGCGGCGACGTGTTTGTTTATGAAAACAGCAACGGAGGGCTGGAACTCTCGGCCTGGCCTCTGCCCTCCGCCCGATTGAAAAAGCTGGGCGGAGACTGGAAGGAACAGGTCTGGGAAGATCCGCTGGCAGCTCTTGCCTTCACCGGCGAACACAGCGTGTACCGGAATGTGGGAGAAGAGGCGAGAAAGAATGCCGCGCGTCCGCATGAAGCCGAAGTCCGCCGCCTGACCCGTCTGCTGGAAAAGCTGGACGGAGAAGAAACACGCCTGCAGGCCTTGTGTGCCCGACGCCAGGACGCTCTGCTGCTTCAGTCTCAGCTTTACCGCTTCGGTAAAGAGGAAAAGGCCGCCTCCGTTGTTCTTGAAACAGAACAGGGCGCACAGGAGCTGAAGCTCGATCCCCGTCTGACGGTGCGCGAAAATATGATGTCGCTCTTTCATCAGGCCGCGCGCGGTAAACGCGGGCTTGAGCATCTGGCAGGTCGCCGCGCCGTCATACAGGCAGAACGGGAGGCGGCTACGGAAGCCATGCTGCGCAGCGCGGCCAGCCTCAGCGGAGCCGGCCCTTCCGCGCCTTCCCATCACGGGGGCGGTTCGGCGCGCCCTGCTCCCGGCGTACTTTCCGGCAAGGCCGCCCGGGTGGCGGCACAGGAACATTCAGGCAAAAGCTCGCGCTTCTCCGCCCAGCTTCCCAAACAGGTGCAGGCGTTCCGCAGCAGCGACGGCTTTCTGATCCTGCGCGGCAGAGATACCAGAGGCAACGCTCTCGCGCTCAAGCTGGCCGCCCCGCACGATTACTGGCTGCATACGGCGGACGGCCCCAGCGCGCATGTGATCATCCGCCGCGATCATGCGGGGCAGGAGGTTCCGGAAAGAACACTGCTCGAAGCCGGAGCCCTCGCCGCCCTGAAAAGCTCCAGAAAAGACGAGGCCTGGGCGCAGATTCAGTATTCCCTCGCCCGGTATATCCACCCCATGAAGGGCGCAGCTCCCGGCATGGTACGTATCGATCGCAGCGAAGGCTCCTTCAGGGCAGACATAGACCCGAATCTGGAAGAAAAACTGAAACTGGCCTGATTCTCCTGCCTTACCGCAACAGCAGAGAAGCCGCACGGCAACCTTTCTCAAAAGGCGGCCTTGCTCAAAAAGATTCCGCAGCATCCGACCGTCCGCAGTCGGAACGGCATAGCTCCGCAGCTCCGTTCAGGAAGGACGTTCCTCCCCCGCCCTATTTTTTCACTCTGTTCCGGCAGATGCGGAACTGGTACGCAGCAGATTTCCGCCGCTTTCACGCGCAGACATACGGAATTTTTGCCAGCCCCCCATGTCTGCTCCGCCCTCTGCGTTCAGGATCTGCCGCAATCGGACATGTCGCCGCCGAGTTTTTCCAGCGCGTGGGGCAGGGATTCCAGCACGGCTTCCAGATTTTCACGCGCGGCCCTTGCGCTTCCCGGCAGGGCCAGAATCAGCGTCTGCCCCACCGTACCCGCAAGGGCGCGGGAAAGCACGGCGCGCGGCGTTTTCAGCAGACTGGCGGCCATCATGGCCTGCTCGAATCCCGGAAGGCGTCGATCAAGTATGGGAATCAACGCTTCCGGCGTGAGATCGCGCGGAGAAAGCCCTGTTCCACCTGTGGAAATCAGCAGATCGTAGCCCTGCCCGGCCAGATTCAGAACAAGATTCCGCAGGCGTGCAGGCTCGTCCGGCAGGAGAAAACGCCGGGCGTGACATACGGGCAGTGCAGCCCGCGCCATATCCAGCAATGCCGGGCCGCTTGCGTCCTCGCGTTCTCCGGCGAAGCCCTTGTCGGAAAGCGTGATGACCCCGAGCGCACAACCTTCACGGGTGACATTCAGCTTTTGTTCCCCCGTCGGGATATCGACAAGGGCGCGCCCAAGAAAAAGAGGTCGCTCCCATCCCGGCCACAGGGTTTGTCCCTCGACGTTCAGCAGAACCTCATCTCCCGCACGCAGCACCGCTCCCACGGGCAGACCCTCCGCCGGCATGTTCGCACACAGCGCGACTGCGGGCGTATTGTTTTCCGGTACGGCCCCCGGACAGGAAGCAAGAAGAAAAAGTTCCCCCGCACGGAGAGCGGGCAGAGCAACGGACAGAGAGAAAGAGAAAAACATGACGCCTCCGGACCGCTCGGCGTCGCAGGTGCCATAAGGGGATGCGCCGGGCGGGATCGTATGTATGGGGCGGAACTTGAAGCCCGCGACACGCTGGTGTATTCTTTTTTCTTCTATCTCAGCCCACCCTTCGGCACAAGACGGCCCCCGCGCGTCCTGAGCAGTAAGGGCAGCAACGGAGTCTTGCCATGGGGGATATCGCGCGTTTCGGCGTTTCTCTGGAACAGAATCTTCTCGACGATTTTGACGAGCTGTGCCGCAGACGAGGCTATGCCAACCGATCGGAAGCTCTGCGCCACTGCATCAGACGAGAACTGAAGGAAGAAGCTCTGGAAAATCCGCAGGGGCAGTGTGCCGGCGTGCTTACCCTGATATATGACCATCACGACAGCGATCTGCCCCGCCGTCTGACCTCCATGCAGCATGAGGCGCACGCACTGGTGCTTTCCACCCTGCATGTCCACCTCGACCTGCATCACTGTCTGGAAATCATGACGCTCAAGGGCATGGGGGAAGACGTACGCGCGCTGGCGGACAAGCTGCGTTCGGCAAAGGGCATATTGCAAAGCGCACTGTCCCTCACTTCGCTGGAACGCATGGACGAATCCGATGCGTCGCACAATCATCACCATGCTCATCACTGAAAAAGGTTCTCTATGAATACGCTCCAGGACGTCCAGAACAGCCCCTCCGATCTCGCAGTAGATATCGACAGGGTGGGAATCAAGGAATTCCGTTTGCCGCTTGTGGTACGCGATCGGGATGCAGGCCTTCAGCACACTGTGGCCATTGTCGATCTGGGGGTCGATCTTCCCGCCGCCTTTAAAGGAACCCATATGAGCCGCTTTGTGGAGGCTCTGGAGGCCTGGCGGGAACAGACCCCGGAAGGCCCCGTCCCCGCGCTGGACTATGCGTCCATGCGCGGCCTGCTGGAAGATGTGCGTCGACGCCTCGACGCACGCCGCTCCTATGTGAAATTCCGCTTTCCCTATTTCCGCTCCAAAGCGGCTCCGGCCACGGGCAGTATTGCCCCCGTAGCCTACGACTGCACGCTGACCGGAGAACTGACGGAAGGAGAACATCCGCTGTTCACGCTTGAAGTCGACGTACCCGTGACCACGGTCTGCCCCTGTTCCAAAGCCATCAGCAGAGGAGGCGCGCACGGACAGAGGGCCCTGGTACGCCTTGCCGTGCGCATGACCCGTTTCGAATGGCTTGAGGAATTTATCGATATTGCGGAACGCTCCGGCTCCGCGCAGGTTTATTCCCTGCTCAAAAGGGAAGATGAAAAATTTGTGACGGAGCAGGCCTATGACGACGCCTGCTTTGTGGAAGACGTGGTTCGCCGTGTGGCGGACAACATGAAGGCCCATCCTCATGTGAGCTGGTTCCGCGTCGAAGTGGAGAGCTTTGAATCCATCCACTGCCATAACGCCTTTGCCGTCATAGAAAGGGCCTGTTCCGCCGGACAGGGCAATGCCTCCCGGGAAAAAAGACCCGCTCTGCGCCCCCTGCTTTCCGTGCTGACCTTTCTTTGCCTCCTCGGTCTGTCCGCCTGTTCCGCACACGACGGCGGAACCGGACCGGATATCAGCGTCTCCGGCTCCTGGGAAAACAGCGTCAGCTGGGAAAGATAGGCGCAACCTGCGCTCCTGCGAAAGATCCGCAGGGCCTTCCTCCCCCCTCCGGAAGCAGCTTTCCTGACCAGACCTCCGGACGGAAATTTCCGGAAGCTCCGCCCGTAAGGGACGGCTCCTGTGTCTTCCGGAGACTTTTCAGGAAAGTTCGTCCCTGTCGAACACTGCGGGCGGAAACGGCAGTCTAGGCGCAGAGATTTTCAGAAAAGACGCACTGTTGAAAAACATCTCTCCTGCGCGCGGGAAAGCTTGCCCCGGCGTGCGGAGCAAGGTTCCGGCGACTATTTCCAGGCCATATGATTGGGCGGGCCTGCGCCTTCGCCCGGAGCGTAGGCCTTGACCAGCCCCTTGTTCAGATACTCCTGAGCCCTGGTCACGGCCACGCGCAGCGGCATTCCGAACCCCAGCCATGTGGCGATTGCGGCGGAAAGCGTGCAGCCCGTGCCGTGCGTATTGGGCGTACTTATATGAGGCTGCCGCAGGGGAACGGGATCGGCGTTTCCTTCCATCAGCCAATCCGTCACCATGATGGGATTTTCCGCAAAATGCCCGCCTTTAATCAATACGGCCTTTGCTCCCAGGGCGATCAGACGTCTGCCTGCTTCGGCGATATCATCTTCACCCGCTATCTCCATTCCCGCCAGAAGTTCCGCTTCGTGCCTGTTGGGCGTCAGCAGATCGGCAAGAGGCAGAATGCGCGTCTTCAGCGTTTCTACGGCATCTTCTTCCAGCAGCCTGTGTCCGCTGGTACTCACGCACACGGGATCCACCACGAGAGGAAAGGTCTTTTTTTCCAGCATCGGAGCGAGCGCGTCCATGATTGCCGCCGAAAACAGCATGCCCGTCTTGGCCGCATCCACAGGAAAGGCGTCGAGTACGGTCTGGAACTGAAGCACGGCAAAAGAGGGATCCGGCGCGTGAATACCGCGCACCCCCAGCCCGTTCTGAGCGGTAAGCGCGGTGATCACGCTCATGCCGTAGGCCCCGAGCATGGTCATGGTCTTGAGATCGGCCTGAATACCCGCGCCGCCTCCGGAATCGGAACCGGCAATGGTGAGAATGTTGGGCGGACGAAGCATATTGTCTCCTGAAAATTCACGACGATATTCCGTCAGTTTCCCCACATCCGGAAAAGGAAACCGCGGTTACGGGAAAGATTTCACTGTGAATGCACCATTGTCAACGCATTTTGCAGCAAAAACGAACGGATTTTTCCTGTTCCGCAGCTCTGCTAAAATCCTTGCCGTTGCTCCCCCTTCATGTTAACGTTACAAGGCTGCCCGGATAAACGGGCGACTGGCCGCGCTGCGAAGCGCCTTTCGTACACCTTTGCTGTTATGGAGAAGACCGGTATGCCCAAACTGCGTACCCTTGTGCCGGCCCTGCTGGCACTGCTGCTGACCCCCTCGCTCTGCTTCGCGGCCCACCCGGCGCTGCCGCAGGATCTGTCCATCGTCTGGGTCATTCCTTTTGTGTGTATGTTGCTGTCCATCGCGCTCTGCCCGCTGACCATCCCCCACTTCTGGGAACATCACTTCGGCAAGGTGGCGGTCTTCTGGGGCCTGGCCTTCCTCGTGCCCTGCCTCATCGTGTTCGGCGCCGGCACGGCCTTCTTCCTCGCGGCGGAAACGCTGCTTCTGGAATACATGCCCTTCATTCTTCTGCTGCTTGCCCTGTTCACCGTGGCGGGCGGCATCCGTCTCAAGGGCTCTCTGGTCGGAACGCCCGTCGTCAATACGGGGATTCTGCTGGTAGGCACGGTCATCGCAAGCTGGATGGGCACCACCGGCGCGGCCATGCTCCTCATCCGTCCTCTGCTCCGGGCCAACAAGCATCGTCGCTTCCGCGCACATCAGGTTGTTTTCTTCATCTTCCTCGTTGCCAATATCGGCGGCTCCCTCACGCCTCTGGGCGACCCGCCCCTGTTCCTCGGCTTCCTCAAGGGCGTGAGCTTCTTCTGGACCACCGTTCATCTGCTGGTGAAGACCTGCCTCGCCTCCGCCATTCTGCTCGCCGTCTTCTTCATCCTCGACACGGTGCTGTACAACAAGGAAGGCCGCCCCGTTCCGCCGCACGAGCCCGGCGCGAAAGAAGAAAAACTCGGATTTGAAGGCGGCATCAACTTCGTGCTGCTGGCTGCCGTCATCGCAAATACGCTCATCTCCGGCCAGTGGAAGGGCGCGGAAATCAGCGTGCTCGGCGTTCCCATGGAATTGCAGAATATCGTGCGCGACATCATGTATGTGGTCATCGCCATTGCCTCCTGGAAGCTCACCAGCAAGGAATGCCGCAAGCGCAACGATTTCACCTGGGGCCCCATTGAAGAAGTCGCCAAGCTTTTCATCGGCATATTCCTCAGCATGATTCCCGCTATTGCCATTCTCAAGGCCGGGACCAACGGCGCACTGGCTGGCGTGGTGAACATGGTTACCGATCCCGCAACCGGCGAACCGATCAACGCCATGTATTTCTGGCTCACCGGCGCGCTTTCCTCCTTCCTCGACAACGCCCCCACCTATCTGGTGTTCTTCAACACGGCCGGAGGAGACGCGCAGGCTCTCATGGCGCATGGCGAAACGCTCGCGGCCATCTCCGCCGGCGCGGTGTTCATGGGCGCCAATACCTATATCGGCAACGCCCCCAACTTCATGGTGCGTTCCATCGCCGTGGAACAGGGAGTGAAAATGCCCAGCTTCTTCGGCTACATGGCATGGTCTGTGGGTATTCTGGTTCCCGTGTTCCTGCTCATCACCTTCCTGTTCTTCATGTAACAGAGCCCTCGGGACGCTTTTCTGAAAAGGCGTCCCGCCTTTTTCAGCCGGGGCAAAGATATCCGGCCCTCTATCCCCGTCGTTCCACCGACGGGGATTTTTTTGTCGTCTGTCCAGACGGAGTTCTCCCCCCGTTCTCTCTTGCGGAACCTTTCATTGGCGGATAGTTAAGAAAGGGCCGGTTGCTTCCGGCTTTTCCTCAACGCCCTGCCGGGGCAGACACAAGCGAGCGCAGAACATGGATCAGGTCACTGTCAAGGCTCCCTCGTCAAAATCCGTTTCCCACCGGCGTCTTATCGGCGCCGCTCTGGCAAAAGGGGAATCTCATCTGACCGGAGTGCTGGAAAGCCGGGATATTGAGCAGACCAGGCAAATCCTTGAACAGACGGGAGCAACTTTCGAAGCGCTCGGCCCGGGAGAATGGCGCGTCATCGGCATAGGCGGCGGGCCGCGCGGCGGGGACGCTGTTCCCGTATCCTGCTATGTGCATGAATCCGGCACGACATGTCGGCTGCTGACCGCCGTTCTTGCCTCCGGCATGGGGCAGTTCCGCATACACGGCGCGCCGCGCATGCACAGTCGCCCCATAGGGGAACTGACGGCCGCGCTGGAAAAGCTGGGCGTCGTCATCCGTTTTGAAGGAGAACCCGGCTATCCCCCCTTTGTTCTCAGAACACGGGGTCTGGAAGGCGGCACCGTGGAAATAGGGCTTGGCGAGTCGAGTCAGTATCTTTCCGGATTACTGCTGGCCGCGCCCCAGGCAAAGGGGCCGATCACGCTGGAAATATGCGGCAGACATGTCGTTTCCTGGCCCTATATAGGCCTGACGCTTCAGACCATGCACGACTTCGGCATACGCTTTGACGTGAGTGCGCGCAGGGATCGTCAGGCGGAGTGGCAGTTTGCGGACTGGCGCAAACTCCGGGCCGTGCGCCCCGGTCTGATCCGCTTCCGCGTACGCCCTTCCCTCTATAAGGCGGGCGAATACAGCGTGGAAGGGGACTGGTCCGGAGCCTCCTATCTGCTTGCCGCCGGAGTCCTTGGAGATCGACCTGTCTGCGTGACGGGTCTGCGCAGCGACACCATGCAGGGAGATCGAAGCATACGCGATATTCTGGAACGCATGGGCGCACACCTTGAAGAAGGCGATGAGGGACTCGTCGCATACCCTTCGAGCCTCGTCGGGGTAGAGGCCGACATGGGCGACTGCCCCGATCTCGTCCCTACCGTGGCAGTTCTGGCCGCCTGTGCCGAAGGGGATACCCTCATCCGGGGAGTCGCACACCTGCGCATCAAGGAATGCGATCGTATCGCCGCACCAGCCCGGGAACTGGGCAAGGCCGGAATCTCCGTGGAGGAACGGCCCGACGGGCTTCTGATACACGGCAATCCGCAGCTTGATCTGCACGGACGGACGCTTGAACTGCTGACCTACGGCGATCACCGCATGGCCATGAGTCTCAGCCTTCTGGAATGCCGCGGCGCGACCGTGCATCTGGACGATCCCCGCGTGGTCAGCAAATCCTTTCCCGCATTCTGGGATATCTGGAAAAGTATCCGTGGAGAGGAAGCCTCCGCACTCTGAACGGATCTGCCTGCACATTTTGGAGCAGAGTAAGGGACGTAGTTGTCCGAAACAGAAGCGGAAAGGAGCGGAACATAACGATGAGGGCTGGCATCATAGGAAATAAGGGACGCATGGGAGCCATGCTCACGCGCCGTATGACGGGAGCAGGGCATGAAGTCCGGGGAGCGGATCTGCCTCTGCGTGCAGAAGATCTCGCGCAGGCCTGTTCCGGCTCCGAAGTGGTGTTCCTGTGCGTGCCTGCGGCCGCGCTGGAAGAAACAGCCCGCAAAATAACTCCCTATCTGCCCGCATCCTGCGCGCTGGCAGATATCACCTCGGTCAAGGTGCTTCCCGTGCGGGCCATGGA
This sequence comes from Candidatus Mailhella merdavium, assembly GCA_019119045.1. Taxonomy (GTDB): domain Bacteria; phylum Desulfobacterota; class Desulfovibrionia; order Desulfovibrionales; family Desulfovibrionaceae; genus Mailhella; species Mailhella merdavium. The sequence goes on from DWXS01000042.1 coordinate 100,183, forward strand.
ACGGGCGTGGAACGGGCCTGTCGTCGGCACGCATCCGCTGTTCGGCCCGAAGACTTCAAGCGGACGCTTTGCCGTAAGCGTCACGCCCGGGCGGGGCTGGAAAGACGGAGAAGAACTTCCGCCTCAGGACGAAAAAGCCGTGCTTCTTGTGGAAGATCTGTTCCGCTCTCTGGGCTGGAGTCCCTTCCGCTGTTCGCCGGAAACCCACGACAAGGCCATGGCCGCCATTCAGGGGCTGAATTATATCACCTCGCTGGCCTATTTCGCCATGCTTTCCCGCAAACCGGAACTCCTGCCCTTTCTTACCCCGTCCTTTGAACGACGCAAGGAAGCGGCAAGAACCATGCTGACGTCCGATTCCGCCATGTTCGCAGGCATTTTCGCCGCCAACCCCATGAGTCAGGAAACCGTGCGCGAATTCCGCGCCTATCTCAATGTTGCGGCCGGAGGCGATATCGAAGTGCTGGCCGAACTGGCAAAAGGCTGGTTTCCAGAGCAGTCTGATCAATAACGCGGCTCATGCCTTGCCGGGCCCGGTCGGACAAGACTCATTCTCATGCTTTTGCCCCGAAAGGCAGCAAAAATATGAAAACTCCTGCCGACAGACCTTCCTGTGCGCCGCGGCTCCGTATGTTCCGATGCGGCACTCTTCAAAGCCTGAAAGGCTGACTCTGCGGAGCCTACAGGTCAATGCGCTCCTCCGTTTCAGGCCGGAAGGGCTGCATACAGCCTCTGCATATAAGATTCCGGACGGGCCTGTATCCGCACCCAGCCCCCCGGCATACCCGGCACATTATCGCACACGCGAATCAGTATGCCGTGCAGGCGCAACAGTCGTTCCTGCATGTCCGCAGCCCGACCGTCCTTCACGGCGGCCGCGACAAACGAGGTTCCCCGCAGCACGCGGCGGAACATGCCGCTCTTTTCCAGATGGCGGGCCAGATTTTCCACATCTTCTGCAAGAGCGGGCAGAAGCTCCCGGTACGCACTTTCCTTTTCCAGAAGCGTCAGACCTGCGTCTTCCGCCGCCATGCCGACAGACCAGGAAGGACGACAGGACTCTATCCCGGCGGCCAGTTCCTTTCCCGTCACGGCAAAACCCAGACGCACCCCCGGGCAGCAGAAAAATTTCGTCAGACTGTCCAGCAGAATCGCTTCTCCTCCGGGACAGGCAAGCTCCATCAAGCGGGAATAGCGGGGAAAGCCGGGATCCTCTTCCTGAAGAAAACTGCGATAACAGGCATCCAGCAGCAGCGTGCGTTTTCCCACCGCGTTCATGAGCGGAGTGAAATCCCGCAGAACTCCTGTTCCCGGATTGTTCGGGCTGCATACAATAACCAGATCGGCCCTGCTGCGCGCCACGCTGTCCAGAGCGGAGTCATCGGGGAGAAAGGCGTTTTCCTCCCGGCAGACAATATGCTCCTGCTCCAGACCGAGGGCGGCGCAGGCGCGCGCATACTGCACGAATATGGGGCCGAGAAAAAGTGCGCGACGCGCCCCTTTCCCGCGCAAAGCAAGCAGAGACGCCCAGATCAGTTCGGATGCGCCATTGCCCGCCACAATCATATCCGCCGGCACGGCTTCCCGCACGGCCAGCCCCGCCCGGAGCCTGCGCACCTCCGGGTCCGGATAATGCAGCAGCGCCGCCCCGGAAAAGCGGGCCTGTCCGCCGAGAAGATGTTCCGTCAGAGAGGCGGCGGCAAAGAAACAGTTTGTGCTGAAGTCGTCCAAATCTGCTTCTCTCATACCGATCAGGCGTGCCGCGGCTCCAAGGCCGCCGCCATGTCCGAATGTGCCTTCCAGCGTCTGGACTCTGCTCATTTCGCTCCTCGCGTCAGCAAAAAAAATATCCGGCGACGACTTGAGATTGCGCCGGATTTCCGGCACACTTTCACTTTATTCCCGTGATTGTCAAATCGCGGTTCCGATCCGCAGAAGAAGAGGCTCCGCCTCCTCTTCCCAAACTTCAACCGGGGCGACGCGTCGCCGCATCCATGCTTGCACTCATCATCACCGTGCTCGTTTCCACAGGCATTTCCGCCCTCTGTTCCACAACCGAAGCCATGCTCTATTCCGTGCAGTGGACCCACATCGAACAACTGCGCGAACGCGGATCCCGGGCGGGGGAACTGCTATTTCAGATGCGTTCCAACATCGAACAGCCCATCACCGCAGTTCTGACGCTGAATACGGTGGCCAATACGGCCGGGGCTTCCATTGCAGGCGCCCTTGCCGCCGCTGCCCTGGGCGAGGCAAACATGCCCTTCTTCGCCGCCGCCTTCACCGTTCTCATTCTCATCTGCGGAGAAATCCTGCCCAAAACCCTCGGCGTCGCCTATGCCGCGCCCCTGTCCGGCATTCTGGTCTATTATCTGCGCGCGCTCATCTTCGTCCTCAAGCCCATCACCTGGGCCGGGGGCATGATCACCCGTCTGATCACGCCAAAAAAAAAAGGGCCGGAAGCCACGGAAGACGATATCCGCATACTGGCGCGCCTGTCCCGGCAGTCCGGCGTCATTCAGCCTTATGAGGAAACGGCCATACGCAATATCCTCGCTCTGGATCAGAAGCGCGTTCACGATGTCATGACTCCGCGGACGGTGGTTTTCTCCCTCCCCGCAGCCACAACCGTCGAAGAAGCCTACAACAACACCAATTTCTGGCATTTCAGCCGCGTCCCCGTTTATGAGGAGGATAACGAGGATATCGTCGGCATGGTGCTGCGCCGCGAAGTGGCCCGCCACAAAGATAAGGACAAAGCCGGCGTGACGCTCGGCGAAATCATGCAGCCCATTCACTTCGTGCAGGAAAGCCAGACGCTGGACAAGGTGCTTTCGGATTTTCTCGAACTTCATCAGCATCTTTTCGCCGTGCTTGACGAATACGGCGGGCTTGCCGGCGTCATTTCCCTTGAAGACGTGCTGGAAGAAATTTTGGGCAGAGAAATCGTGGACGAATCCGACGTGGTGGCCGACATGCGCGAAGCTGCGCGCATGAGACGCGCCGCCCTCAGCCGGGCAAGAGAACAACGCGAAAAAGAAGCCGAGACCAATCAGGAATAATTCCCGCTTGCAATGCGACATGAAGGCGGTTAATATCCCGGGGCGGGGTCCCGTACCGACATGCGGCGGGCTGCCCATAAGGAGTACCCATGGCGAAAAAAACGTCCCTTCCGGTGTATGTTGTGGCCTTTTGCCTGTTTCTGGGCGGAGTAGGCTACATGGCCTGGACCGGTTTTTCGGAAAACAACGTCTATTTTCTCACGGTCTCGGAAGCTCTGGACATGCCCGGGCAGGAACTGAAAGCCGCACGACTGTTCGGCACAGTTTCCGGAGAGGATCTTACCCGCCCCAGCGACGGGCTGGGAGTCCGCTTCCGTCTGCTTGATGCAACAAAGCCCGGCACGGAACTCTGGGTGGAATATACGGGCGTGGTACCCGACACCTTCAAACCCGGTGCGGAAGTGATTGTCGAAGGCGCCATGGCGGACGGAGGCTTTTTTGCCAAGACGCTGATGACCAAGTGTCCCTCCAAATACCAGAAAGAAAATCGTACGGAAGCGACCCGGGTCTGACGGGTTCTTCCTGAGTATTCCCTTTCTCACTCCCGCCGTCACGGCGGGACTTCCCTTTCCTGCGCCCTGAGGAACATTCCCGCAGGGACGGAACCCTTTTCGGAGAAAGCATGTATCTTGCCGCATATATTCTGCTTCTTCTTGCCCTGCTCTGCGCCCTGGGAGGTACGGGCATGGGTGTGGCACAGCTCTGGCAGGGGCGCGACGCCGACCTCGGCTGGCTGGAACGGGCCAACCTTGTCACTGCGGGCTGTTTTGTCGTGTCCTCCGGCATACTGATGTATGCCCTGATTACGGGCGACTTTTCCCTGGAATATGTGGCGAACTACACCGACAGCCTTCTTTCTCTGTTCTACAAGATAACGGCCTTCTGGGCCGGACAGGCAGGCTCTCTGCTGTTCTGGGCGCTCATGGTCGCGCTGTGCGGCCTCATCTTCCAGTTCACCCCCTCGTATAAAACGCTCGAACGGGAAACCAGACTGTGGTACTGGGTGTTCTACCTTTCCATCATGGCCTTCTTTGCCCTGCTGCTCACAGCCTGGAGCAATCCCTTCCTCCAGATTTCCCCGACTCCGCCGGACGGACGGGGCATGAACCCCATGCTTCAGAATCCGGGCATGATCATCCATCCCCCGCTGCTCTTTCTCGGGTACGGAGGCTTTGTCATCCCGGGCTGTCTTGCTCTGGCACAGGCCATGCACCGGGGCGAAAGCGAAGCCTCCTGGCTTGACGTGGCCCGTCCCTTCACCCTTACGGCCTGGCTGTTCCTTACGGCAGGGATCGTCATCGGCGGCTGGTGGGCCTATATGGAACTTGGCTGGGGCGGCTACTGGGCCTGGGACCCTGTGGAAAATGCCTCGCTCATTCCCTGGCTGCTCGGCACGGCCGCCATTCATACCGGCCTGCTCCAGACCCGGCGGGATAAACTGCTCAGAGTCAATACCTTTCTCATGGCGTTGACCACGGTATCCGCCTTCTTTGCGACCTATCTCGTGCGCGGAAATGTGGTTCAGTCTGTCCATGTCTTCGGCGAAGGAGGCGTCGGCCCCGCCCTGCTCTTCTTTGTCCTGGGTTCCTTCGTGGTGGTACTCCTCGCCGCGCTGCGCCCCGTGCGCGAAGGCGCAGAAGCTCTGGGAGGTCTGGAAACCCGCGAGGGCTTCCTCGTCCTCACCGCCTGGATGCTCGTCGCCATTTCCCTCGTTATTCTCGTGGCCACGCTCTGGCCCGTAATTACGGAAACGTTCGGAAAAACCTCCAGCGGTCTCTCTCAGGGCTTTTACAACAGAGTCTGCCTGCCGCTGTTCACCGTCGTCATGGCGTTGCTGGCCCTCTGCCCCTGGCTGGGCTGGAAAGGCGGACTGCGCAGCTGGCCGAAGGCCGGCGGCGTGGCGGGCGTCTTCGTCATTTCTCTTGCCGGTCTGTGGTTGTCCGGCGTCCGCGACGCTCTGCCGCTCATGGCCGCAAGTCTGAGCATTGCCGCTCTGGCCAGCATGGTTCTGGTCATTGCGGAAAAGTCCACTCGCACGAACGGGCCGTCTCTGGGCGCGGCCCTGACGCATTTCGGTCTGGGGCTTATTGCGCTGGGCATAGCTTTTTCCGGCCCCTATGCCAGCAGCAGGGAAGTAACGCTGGCAAAGGGCGAAAGTGTGGAAATAGGCCCCTACACCGCGACTCTGGACGAACTGTACGAGGGCAGCAGCCCCAACGGAGCCTATGATTTTCTTGAAGCGGAAATACGACTGACACGAAACGGCGATAACGTGGCCGTGGTCAGCCCGCAATACCGGGTCTATTCACGATTCAATCAGAATTCCTTCGAAGCGGCCACCCATCCCAGCCTCGGAACGGAATTCTACGCCACCCTGCTGGGGCTGGAAAACGGCAACAAGGCTGTGATTCATGTCAGCGCGCATCCGCTGGTCAACTGGCTGTGGATTGGCGGAACCATCATGACCCTTGCTCCCCTGCTCGGTCTGCGGCGCAGATTCTCCCGGAAATCCTCCGGCGATTCCTCGGGCAGGGCCTGAAGGGGCACGCCATGCGGGACGCACCTCTTTCCGAACCCGTCGCGCTGCTGAAGCTTTCCGGCGTCGGCAAGGCTTTTGGGCCGCGTGTGCTGTTCCGGAAGATAGAGGTGTCGTTCGCCGCAGGCAGCATAAGCCTGCTGGCAGGGCGTAACGGAGCGGGAAAGTCCACTCTGATGCGCATCATGGCCGGACTGGCCCGCCCTGACGCGGGTTCGGTAACCCGCCATGCGCATGAAGCCGAAACAGCATTTCTCGCTCATGCGACCTTTCTGTATTCCGGACTCAGCGCACAGGAAAATCTGCATTTCTGGGGGCGCGCTCTGGGGCTTCGCGGACAGGCTCTGACTCAGGCTGCGGACGCCGCTCTGGATCGCGTGGGCCTGACCCGGCACGCGCATGACAGAGCGGGCATTCTTTCCCGGGGCATGGCCCAGCGGCTCAACCTTGCCCGTCTGCTGCTCGGCAGACCGAAACTGCTGTTGCTGGACGAACCGGGAACAGGACTTGATACGGCCTCGCGCGGGCTGCTGCATGAAATGGTGCGGGAAGCACGCGACGGAGGCGCGGCTGTGATCTGGATCAGCCACGATCTTGATGCGGACGGAATTCTGGCCGATCGCATTCTTACCCTGCGCAACAAAACGCTTGAAAGCAGCCGGCCTTCCCGGCCCGACATGCAGGGAGCTTCATCATGCTGAAGCTTGCCGTCGTCATCTGTCTCAAGGATCTCCGACTCATCCTGACGCGCGGAGCCGGTCTTGTGCAGGCTCTGCTGCTGGGGCTGTTGCTGGTTTTTCTGTTCAGCCTTTCCCTCGATGCGGGTGAACGTCTTGCTCCGCAGGCGGCCGCCACCATGTTCTGGCTGGCTTCGGCCTTCTGTCAGGTGCTGGTCTTCAATATGCTCTATGCGCTGGAAGAAGAAAACGGCGCGCGTCTCGGTCTGCTGGTTCTGCCTGCTCCGTCTCAAGGAATCTGGCTGGGTAAGGGACTGGCGGGGCTGCTGCTGCTCATCTGCGCACAGGCTGTCTTTCTGCCGGCGGCATTCGTCTTTCTCGGTCAGAATCCTGGAGCCGAACCTGGCCCGGCTCTGGCAGGGCTGCTGCTTACCGATGCCGGTATGGCTGCTTCCGGTTCCCTTCTCGGTGCGCTTTCCGTAGGGAGGGCAGGACGCGAATCTCTGCTTTCCATTGTTCTCTTTCCACTGATGATTCCCCTGCTGCTGGCTGGAATTCAGCTCGGCACGGCGGGTTTCGGCCCCGCTCTTCCCCCCGGAGCCGCACAGGGCTGGCTGGGGCTGGCCGCGGCCTTTGACGCGGTGTTTCTGGCCGCCGGGCTTATTCTCTTTCCTTTCGTCTATACTGGAGAAGACTGATGCGCTTGTTCATCCTGTCCGGTCTCGTCGGAGGCCTGCTCATGGCATTATGTCAGTGGCTGGTCTTTGTATACGCACCCCTGGAACAGAGCATGGGCGTGGTGCAGAAAATTTTCTACATGCATCTGCCTGTGGCATGGTGGTGTTTTGTCAGTTTTTTTGTTGCCTGCGTTACAGGCGCACTGTGGCTGAAAACACGACGCCCCCGCTGGGACGCGCTCTCCGCAGCCGCTGTGGAAACGGGCATGGTCTGGGCCACGCTGGCTTTAATTACCGGTTCCATCTGGGCGCGCCACTCCTGGGGAACCTGGTGGACCTGGGATCCTCGTCTGACTACCATGCTGGTGCTGTGGTTCATCTATGCAGGTTACCTCGCGCTGCGCTCCATGCCTCTGCCTCCGGACAGACGCTCCTCCATGTGCGCGGTCGTGGCCATTGTCGGGTTTCTTGACGTGCCGCTGGTCTTTCTCTCCGCCCGTCTGTGGCGATCCATACATCCGGCTGTTTTTGCCTCGGAAGGCGGAGGCATGGACAGCCGCATGGCCGTTGCGGCCATTGCCTCCGTTCTCTGTTTCGGCCTGATATGGCTGGCCCTGCTCGGCCTTCGCTACCGGCAGATGCTGCTGGCGGCACGACTGGACAGACTTGCGCTCGCCGGAGGAGAGGACGAAGACTGATTCCGGCCTTCCCTCTGCCGCGGACGAAATCCTGCGGCAACCTGTCACGCACCATTCCCAACTTTACAGCATCTCGCGGGAGACATTCATGGAAGCGATACATTGGCTCATGGCGGCAAACGCCGCGCTCTGGATTGGGCTTGGCCTCTATATTTTCTTTCTGACCTCAAGACAACGTGCGCTGGAAGCCAGACTTGAAGCCCATGCCACGCCGGAGGACGACGATGAATAAGCCCGGTCTCCCGACCCGCATCATGCTCGGTCTGATTTCGCTCGGCCTGCTTGCCATACTGGGAGCATCCCTGAAATATCGCCTGGAAGGTCATCCTCTGGTGACGCATGTCGCCGTCCCGCAGGGAACGACGGCGACGGCTCCCGCCTCCCAGAATCAGGGTATGAACGCCATGGCCGAAGCCATGAGCAACGATCCCGATCAGACTGTCCTGCTCGGTCTGATGCAGAAACTTCAGAACAACCCCAACGATCCGGAAACGCTGCTCGAACTCTCCGACCTCTTCATGCGCCGGGGCGATCTGGATCAGGCGGAAAACTTCATCAACCGCGCCGCCGTGGCGTCTCCTTCCGACGCGCGCCCGCCCTTCTACCTCGGCGTGCTTCTGGAACGCAGGGGGGACTATGTAAAAGCGGCTTCTTCTCTTGAGCGCGCTCTCGGAATGAAGGATATTCCCGAAGCGCGTTTCAGTCTGGCCATACTGCTTATTTATCGTCTGGACGACAAGGCTGCGGGCAAAGCTCAACTGGAGACGCTTCTTGCCTCTCCGGGCCTGAACGCCGATCTAAAGGCTCTTGCCGAAACGGAGCTGAAAAAGCTGTGAACGCTCCTATTCCCTTTGAAGACACCATTGCGGCCGTCGCCACCGCACCGGGCGCCGGAGGAGTCGGCGTCATCCGCATTTCCGGGCCGCGGGCAAAAGAGCTGCTCGAACGGGTGTTCCGACCCTCTTCATCGCAATTCCGGGGCTTTGTTCCCCGCATGATGCACCACGGACATATTGTGGACGGCAAGGGCTGTACACTGGATGAGGTTCTGGTGGTCTTTTTCCCTGCGCCGCACTCCTTCACAGGGGAAGATGTAGCGGAGATCCACGGCCATGGCGGCCCCGCGCTGCTTCATGCCGAACTGGACGCCGTACTCGACGCCGGAGCGGAACGATCTTCAGGCGGCGTCCGCATGGCGGAACGCGGCGAATTTACCCGTCGCGCCTTCCTGAACGGCCGCATCGATCTTTCTCAGGCGGAAGCCGTGGCCGAACTCATTGCCGCTCCGGGAGCAGAGGGCGCGCGGCTGGCCTCCGCCCGACTCGACGGTCTGCTCGGCCGGCGTGTGACAGCGCTGCGCGATCGCCTCGAATATCTGCGTCAACGGGTCTGCCTTGCCGTGGACTTTCCCGAAGAAGAAGGAGAATGTCTTCCTCCTGCCGAATTTGCCTCCGTCACCAGGGATGTGGCTTCTGCTCTGCGCGAGCTGATCGCATCCTACGATCGCGCCCGGGTCTGGGCCGAAGGCGCGCCCGTGGCTCTCGCCGGGCGGGTCAACGCCGGAAAATCCAGCCTCATGAACGCTCTGCTGGGACGCCCACGGGCCATAGTCACGGATCAGCCGGGGACAACCAGGGACTATCTGGAAGAAGAGTGCCGTATTCAGGGCCTTCCCGTCCGGCTGGTGGATACCGCCGGACTGCGGGAAGACAGCGAAGATCCCATCGAACGCGAGGGCATACGCCGGGGAAAAGAAAAAATGCGGGAGGCAGGTCTCCTCCTGCTGATACTGGACGGCTCCGCACTCGCCGCCCTGTCGCCGCAGGATCTTGAGGCCGCCCTGCGCACGGAACGTCAGAATCTGCCCGATCTGCCGTCTTCGCGCCGGATTGTGGTATGGAACAAGCAGGACGTCGCGCCGCTCTCCCCCGCCGTGCGCGAGCTGGCGGTGCAGCTCTTCAGCGCGCCCTGCCTTCCTCTCTCCGCCCGTACCGGCCAGGGCCTTGAGGAACTCTGCGCCCTCATTGCCGACAAACTGCGCGGAGAAAGCCCGCTCCCCGGCGAAGGAGAGCTGGCCCCGAACCGGAGGCAGGCGCGCGCGCTGGGCAAGGCTCTGGATGAACTGACGGAACTGGAGCGGGAAATCGCCGCCGGCCTTCCTCCCGATCTCTGCGGCCTGCGTCTTGACTCCGCCTGTGTTCACCTTGGAGATGTCGTCGGACTGAACAGTACGGAAGAAACGCTCAACGCCATCTTTGCCGATTTCTGTATCGGCAAGTAGGCTGCTTCAGAGCAGTTTCATTTTGAACAGGCTCCCGGAGTCAGGCAAAGCAAGACTGATCCGCAACGCCGGATCAGCCGCAGTTTACCCTTGGCGTACAGCTCCGGCGCAGGCGTGAACGCTGCGGGCAGGAACACAGGGTTCCGGCTGGCAAAAAGCCTCAAAAACAGAATGCGCTGAAAGCAGCCCTCTCTTTCCTTTCCAGAGCAGCCGCACCGTGCCGGAAATTTTCGTAATCGCTCCGGAAAGCGTCAGGACATTCCGGTCTGCGCCGGGATCGGGCCACTTTCCGCGCAAACAGGAACAGAAAGAGGGACGTCGGACAGACAGCGTTTCCTCCTGTTTCCGTCGGGCTTCAAGCGTATCGAGCCGTTTACAGAACAGTCTGATTCAACTACCACAAGGCATGTTTTACCACATCGCACTGCTATCTCCTCCGTACTCCACGCTGACATACTCTGCGCCGGACTGGCTGCCTCCCGAATTGTGGCAGGCCGGACTGCGTGCGGCCGTACCGCTGGGAGGAGGACAGGTTCGGGCCGGGCTGATCCTGCAAAGCACGGAACAGGCGGATCTGCCCGAAGGCGTTGCCGTACGCCCGCTGCTGTGGCCGCTGGAACGCCGTCCGCTGCTGGATGAACGCTATCTTGCCATGATTGTTCAGCTTGCGCGCCGCCAGCTTGTCACTCCCGGCAATATTCTCGGCGTAATACTGCCGCAGGGCCTGCGCACAACGGGGCGCATACGGGTGCGCGAATTTACCGGAAGCCGCCCGCGCCTGCATCAGTTGCGGGAACTTCCCCGTCTGGAAGGGGAACGCCTGCGGGAACTGGGCAGGGCCTTTGCCTCCGGCAGGGCTGAAGTTCTCGCCCTGCGCGAGGATGCGGCCTCCGGCGAACTGTGCCGTCTGAAATGCGAACCCCCGTGGAAGGTTCGCCCCAATGCTCTGCGTCAGCGGGAAGTACTGGAATACCTGTGGGAAAAAGGGAGCGTCTCCCGACGCAGACTGCTCGACGCACTCCCTGAAAGCGGTCCCGCGCTGGAACGTCTGCTTCAGGCAGGGATGATATCCATATGCCCGCAGGAAGAAGAGGAAAGCGAGGAAGAAAAGGAGCAGGAGGCTTTGCTTGCGCCGCCTCCGCCCCCCTATGAACTGACGGAAGAGCAGCGAAAAGCCGTGGACGCCTGCCGGGCCGAGCTGGATAAGGCTGCCCGCGGCGAACGCGCAACGCCGCATCTCATATATGGCGTGACCGGAAGCGGCAAGACGGCGGTATATCTGGAACTGGCCCGGCTCTGCCTGGAAAGAAGACGGACGGCACTGCTTCTCGCCCCGGAAGTGGCTCTTGCGCTCAAGCTGCGACGCGACGTGCAGGCGCGCTTCCCCGGCCTGCCCGTCTTTCTCTTCCACGGCTATCAAAGCCCGGCGCGGCGCGAACGGATATTTCGGGAACTTGCCGCGCGGCGCGAACCCTGTCTGGTGGTAGGCACACGTTCCGCCTTGTTTCTGCCCGTGAGCGACCCCGGCCTGATTGTACTGGACGAGGAACATGATACTTCCTTCAAGCAGGATGAAGGGCTGCATTATCAGGCCAAGGAAGTGGCCTGGTGCAGAACTGCACTGTCCGGAGGACTGCTGGTTTTCGGGTCGGCTACCCCGGACGTGAAGACCTTTTATGCAGCGAAGCAGGGGGAACTCTCCCTGACCTGCCTGCCTCACAGGGTAGGAGGCAGCAATCTGCCCGCCATTGAACTGGTGGACATCAGCCGCGACGCCATGAATGGCGGGGACGGGCTGCTGGCCCCGGCCTCGCTGGAAGCTCTGCGGGAAACGGTGCGACGCGGGGAGCAGGCCGTGGTGTTGCTCAATCGGCGGGGCTATGCTCCGCTGATGTACTGTCTGGACTGCAAGCGGGTAGTCCGCTGCCCGCACTGTGATATTGCCATGACCTACCATAAGCACAGAGAAAGGCTGGTCTGTCACTACTGCGGCTTCACCCTGCCCTTTCCCTCTCCCTGCGCGGGCTGCGGCGGACTGCATTATCTGCCCATGGGCGAGGGAACGGAGCGTCTGGAAGAACGTCTTGCCGGAGAAGAACTGAAGGCCGCTCTCCCTCCGGGAGGGAGAATACTGCGTCTGGATCGGGACAGCACGCGCCGCCCCGGAAAAATGGAAGAAATACTCGCCGCCTTTGCCCGCAAGGACGCTCAGGTTCTGGTGGGAACGCAGATGCTTTCCAAAGGGCACCACTTTCCGGATGTAACGCTGGCGTTGATTGCAGACGCCGATCTCGGGCTTAATCTCCCGGATTATCGGGCTTCAGAGCGTACCTTCCAGCTCCTCCTGCAATCCGCAGGGCGGGCGGGACGTGGAGAAAAGGCGGGAAGGGTGTTGATCCAGACCCGTATGCCGCACCATCCCTGCTGGGATTTCGTGAAGCGTGCGGACTATGACGCCTTTTACGAACATGAAATCGCTCTGCGGGAAAAGCGACGTTATCCCCCCTTTGTCAAGCTGGCTCTGGTTCGGGCCTCCCGTCCGATGGAAGACAAGGGAGATGGCGAAACGGGCCTGAATCTGTTCATGAGCGCACTCCGGGAAGAAGGCCGGGCGCAGGGACTGACCGTCATGGGCCCCATCCCCTCTCCTTTTGCCCGTCTTCAGGGGCGTCTGCGCTTTCAGGCCTTGATCAAGGCAGACGACTGGCTATCCATACGCAAGGCATACAGCCGCGCACTGGTCCGTGCCTTCGGAGGAGGCTCCATACCGAAGGAATTACGCCTTTCTCTCGATCTCGATCCGGTGAACATGCTGTAAGGCTTTTGCAGAAGCAGCACATTTTCGCGTTGAAAATATTCCCGGAGTCGCACGAAGCGAGACTGCTCCGCGAGGCCGGCCTCAATGTATTTGCGACGCAGGCGTGAAGGCTGCGCTCAGGAACAGAGCCGGATTGCAGATATTTTCAAAAGCAAAACGATCCCGAACGGACAGCGTATTGCTAAAAACACATCAAGCCGGAGACAAAACAAAAAGGGTACCGGAAGCGTATACTCGTTTCCGATACCCTGCCGAATGCCCGTGCGGGCTTCCGTTTTTCACTCAGCCGACAGGCTGGCGCACGACGCCGGAACTGCCGTGCGCTTCCTCCGTCGTCTTATTTTTTGTGGTACACTTTGCCGTTAATGAAATCAAAGCTGGAAATAGTGTCGGGTTCAAGATAGAAAATCTTGAATTCCGGATTATCCGCACTCTTATAGATTGCCTTGATTCCCGGGTTTTCATCCAGAAATTCGGCCTTGAGCTTGGCATCCTCAACAAAGGTGACGGGGCCGTCCAGATTCAGGACAATATTGCTTTCCGGATCCCATGCGCAGAAGGATATCCGGTTGTTGGCCTGCATCTGTTTATAGACATCCTTACTCGCGCCGGTGCAGAACCAGAAACGATCGCCTTCGGCCCGGAGCATGCCAAACACTCTGGTGCGGGGCTGGGTTCCGTCTTCCGTAGCGAGAACCCCGGCCGGAGTCTTGGCCAGAATAGCCTTGTAATCTATGCTTTCGGCCGCTCCGGCAGGAGCCGTGACGCACAGTGCGACCAGCAGGGCCGCTCCTCTGAGAAATGCGTTCATTCTGTTCATGGCTGATTCCTTTTGTTTTATATGGCAGTTTAGCGGGATCTGAGACTCTAACTGTTCTGATGCAGGCCGTCTACTTCCTGTTCAGCAGTTCCAGCATGGCCCGGAGCGCATCCGCATGGGCACGTTCACGCTCTGCATCAAGCTCGGGGTGAATTTCCGGAGCCTCCGGCTCTGGAGCAGGGGCTTCAAGCAGACGGGCGGCACGAGCCGGAGGCGTATGATCCCGTCGGATCAGCAGGCCGGAGAGAGCTTCCTTGGGACTGGGAATAGTGAAAGCCTGCTCCTCCCACTTGCCGCGTCCGAGAAAATAACAGAACAGGGAGGAAAGCTCCCTGTCCATAAACAGAAAACGGGCTGAAATACCTGGCCCGAGTTTGTGTACAACGGTTTCACAGAAATCCCGTGCGTCTTCGCGTGAGATTTCCGGAAAGGCGCATTCCACCAGGGTCGCGTCGGCTTCGCTGTCGAAATCCACATGCGCCGCGCCGCACAGGGAAAGCGCGTCCAGAAGCAGCGTTCGTATGCGATCTTCCGCATCGAGAAGCTCCTGATAGGAAAATCCGTCCTCATAAAGGACGTGGCCGAACATGACGTGACGGAACTGGGCCATGATACCTCCTGCGAATATGTTCGCGCAGATCCCCAATCTGCGCCCGCCTCTCCGGCGGAGAGACGCTCTCAAGCATAGTCGCTGGAAGGACGCTTGCCAAGCGGGGCGGCTCACACTAGAGTGACAGGACAAAATCCGGACACATCATGGACTGAAACATGCCGAATACATACCATGTCTCCGGCGTCGCAGACTGCGTCGCCCTGAATTTCTCCCGTCTGCTGATCGCCGGTCTCTCTCCGACGGCGCCGGGTACGGCGGGTTCCATTCTTGCAACAGCCCTGGCCCCATGGTTCTTTCTGCCGCTTTCTCCGGCGGCACGTCTGATTCTGCTCCTCGCGCTGTATGCGGCAGGTTCCTGGGCTGCGGGCAGAACGGAACTGCTCCTCGGCGGCAAGGACCCTTCCTGCGTGGTCATCGATGAGCTTGTCGGACAATGGATCGCCCTCTTTCCTCTGGGACTTTCCGTCTTTTCTCCTCTCATGCCGCACTTTCCCGGCCCGACACTCGGGCCGGCATCCGTTCCGCTCATTCCCCTTCTCGCAGGTTTGTTCCTGTTCCGGGTGTTCGACATATCCAAGCCCGGATTCATACACATGTCGGAAAGCTGGCTGAAAGGCGGACAGGGCGTCATGATTGACGACGTGCTTGCCGGAATCATGGCTCTGGCCGCTCTGTGCGGATTCTGCGCGCTGTGGCGCTGGGCGGCGGCATGAAATATCTGGCTCTGGATTACGGACTCAAGCGGGTAGGCGTTGCCGTCAGCGACCCGGAAGGCATTATGGCGTTCCCCCGCTGTACCTTAAAACGGGAAGTCCGCAAAACTTTCTTCGCGGAGCTGCTGGCTCTGATCGAAAAGGAATGCCCCGACGCCATCGTGCTGGGCTACCCCCTGCATACCGACGGCAGCGAATGTCTGACCACCACGCAAGTACGCAATTTTGCGGCCTCCCTCCGCCGTCGCGTGACTCTGCCCATATATTACATGAACGAAGTTCTGAGCAGCGCCGATGCGGAAAGCCGTCTGGCCGAAGCCGGCCTGAAGGGACGGGCCATACGCGAGGTGGTGGATCAGGAAGCGGCCGTCCTGATACTGGAATCCTTCCTCTCACAACCGGAATCTTTACGGATTGAAGCATGAGTTCTTCACAGCACCGACGTCATCCCCTGCTCAAGTGTGTACTGCTCCTGCTGACGCTGCTGCTTGCCGTCTGCCTCTATGCAGGCTGGGATGCCTGGCGTTTTCTGCATGAAGCGCCGGAATCCCCCGGCATCGGCAAGATAGTTGATATTGAACCGGGTTCAAATCTGGTCGACGTTTCTCTTCTGCTCCAGAAAGAAGGCGTCATCACCAGCGCGAAACGCTTCCAGATACTGGCAAGACTGACGGAGCAGAGTCGCAGCCTCCAGGCCGGGCAATTTCTGGTCAATACGGGCTGGCTTCCCCGTCAGGTTCTTGATCAGCTTGTGAGCGGTCAGAGCGTTCTGCACCGCGTAACCATCCCGGAGGGCCTGCCCTGGTGGGAAGTGGGCGAGGCGCTGGAAAAAAATGGCATGTGCCGGGCTTCGGATTTCAGGGAAGTAATCCATGATCCGGACTTCCTTCGCAAGTACGGAATTCCCTTTGCGTCGGCAGAAGGCTTCCTGTATCCGGACACCTACCTTGTACCCAAACCGCGCGAAATGGATATGAACAGCGCGCGCTCCTTTGCGGGACGCATGGTGGATACCTTCTGGCGCAAGACTTCTCCGGCATGGGAAGCAGCGGGACTCGGCTCCCGCCCCCCCGCGGCGGATCTGCTGCGCGTGCTTGTTCTGGCCTCGATAGTGGAAAAGGAAACGGGCCTTCCGGAGGAACGCCCCCGTGTGGCCGGCGTATATGTCAACCGTCTGAACAAGGGCATGGCTCTTCAGGCAGACCCCACGGTCATTTACGGACTCGGCCCGGACTTTAAAGGGCCTCTGCTCCGGCGCAATCTTGAAGATGACGACAATCCCTACAATACCTATCGTCATCCCGGCCTGCCGCCAGGTCCCATCTGTTCCCCCGGTCTTTCCGCTGTGGAGGCCGCTCTTCATCCCGAAAAACACAACTACCTGTATTTTGTAGCCACAGGTAAGGATAAGGGGCATACCTTCTCCGCCACGCTGTCCCAGCACAACAAGGCCGTACGCGCCTACCGTCAGGCTCTGCGCGAACGAGGAGGTTCATAAAGGCTGCTCCGTTTGAGATTTGCAGGAAAAAGGACTATAAGGAGACGGCGCGACTTTCAACAGTCGCCTCATTCCGCCCCGTTGCAGAGCATACCATGACTGAAGACTGTACTCCGTCCCCCTCTCCGGAGGTCTCGTCCGGACAGGCCGAATCCTCATTCAACAGAAAACGCCATTCCCGCCGACGCTCACGGCGGGGAAAAAGCGACGCATCAAAACACGACAGTCTGCCCGGAGAACCGATTCTCGAGGCATGGCCGGACGCTCCGCCTGCGCTCAGCAAAGAGGAAATCAATCAGCTCCCCATTCGTGCCTACAGTGGAGAAATATGCCTGATCCGCACGGAAGAGGATCTGGATCGCGCGCTCAATCTTCTCTGGAAGGAAAAGGTTCTCGGCTTTGATACGGAAACACGTCCGGTCTTTACCAGAGGCAAAAGCGGTAATCCTGCCCTGCTGCAACTCGGCGGCGAAAGCTGTGTCTATCTTTTTCAACTGAACTGCGTGCCTTTTGGGGAAGCTCTGGCGGATCTGCTGGCCAATCCGCACATCATCAAGACGGGCGTGGCTGTGCGCGACGATCTCCGCGCGCTTGCCCGTCTGCATGATTTTACTCCGGGCGGCGCCGTGGATCTCGCGCATCTTGCCCGCGCGCGCGGGGTGCGTGCCCAGGGGCTGCGCTCGCTTGCCGCCGCGCTGCTGGGCTTCCGGATCAGCAAAAGTGCGCAGTGTTCCAACTGGGAAAAGGAAGAGCTGACCCCTCGGCAGATACTCTACGCCGCCACGGACGCATGGGTAGGACGAGAACTGTATTTCAGACTGATATGAGCATGTCCCTGCCTCTGCGGTGAACGCTGCTGCCGTCCCCCCGCTGACAAAATTATCCGCTCAGATTATCAGATATTCGCACTGAAAAACTTCAGGATAGTCCTTCCTGTTCAGAAAATTCTGCGCTCTCCCCCCCCATGAGGAAAGGCAGTATACTCAGCCCCTTCCCCGCCCGGAGAAGGCTCGGGCTATGCTGTTTTTGCCGCCGACTCTCGCAAGATTTCCGCGCAGTGTTATCAACAGGCGTCATATCGCCGGAAAAAAGCCCTTCTTTCTGAAACAGAAAGGCGTGCCGGCAATCTGCGCCGACACGCCTTTCTCATTTTACCACGCCATTCGGACAGAGTTCAGAAAGCTCAGTATCAAAGCGTTTTGCTCCTGAACATATCTTCCGAGCCTGCCCTGCCGGTCACGTCTGTACACGCCCTGTGGGCTGCCCTCTGGCTGGCTACGCCGCAAGTGCCTTGAGACTGCTCCGGACCTCACGCCAAAGTCTCGCTTCGCCTGCCTCCGGGAGCATGTTCGTTTTGAACATGCGCTATAAGCCTATTCTCCTGCCATATGACGCAGGCTCTCTCCCGTCAGACGCCAGGTCGTCCATTCTTCCATGGGAACGGCTCCCTGTGCCCGATAGAAGGCAATGCTCGGGGCATTCCAGTCCAGACATGCCCACTCCAGACGTCCGCATCCGCGTTCCAGCGCAATGCGCGCCAGCTCCCGCAGCAGGGCCTTGCCAGTTCCCTGCCCCCGCGCCTCCGGCCGTACGAACAGATCTTCCAGATAAATACCGGCCCGCCCGAGGAAGGTCGAAAAATTGTGAAAGAACAGGGCAAAGCCCACGATCTTTCCGGCAAGCTCCGCAAGAAGAACCTCCGCTCTGCCGCGCTCAAAAATCCATTTTTCCAGAAGCTCCGGTGTCGCCACCACCTGATCGCTCATATGTTCATATTCGGCAAGCTCGCCGATAAATTCCAGAATCACAGGAACATCGTCCCGCGTTGCCCGGCGAATCACAATATCGCTCATGAATCAGTCCTTTCTCTGTTTTCCGGCGGAGTATCCCGCATCATACATGAAGGGCAGAATATACCATTATCCCCCGTTCACGAAAAGAGCCTCCCCACGGCGTCCGTGAAGAGGTTCCCTTTCAAGGTGCAGCATCAGGAACACCAGTGGGGAACAGATACTTTTCCTGCTTCAATGGTGCCTCACGGCTCCGAAGGTCTGAGGCCTCTTTCCGGCAGACACGCCCAGGCGGAGAACTTTCAGAAAGAATACCTTCCAGCCCTGGAGCATGGAACAGAGCGCAGTCGCCCGACACTTTTCAGATAAGGTGCAGACGTTCAGCTTTTGGCTCCGAGGGGCTGCTCCGTTCCGAAACGGCGCAGACGCAGGGCATTGAGAACCACGGATACGGAAGAAAGAGCCATGGCCGCGCCGCCCAGCATGGGAGACATTCCCGGCCCGCCGAAAAGCAGCAAGGCCCCGGCCGCTATGGGCACCAGAAGAATATTGTAGGCAAAGGCCCAGAACAGGCTGAGTTTTATATTCGCCAGCGTAGCGCGGCTCAGATCCAGCGCGGTAATGACTCCCGGCAGGCCGCGCAACAAAACCATGTCGCCCGCCTCCATGGCCACATCAATACCCGATCCCATGGCCATACCCACATCGGCGCGGGCAAGCGCGGGGGCGTCGTTGATACCGTCGCCGACCATGCCGACATGCAGGCCCTTTGCCTGCATATCCGCAATCACGGCATCCTTGCCGTCCGGCAACACGTCGGCAATGACTTCCTCCACACCGGCGCGAGCCGCCACGGCGCGGGCAGTACGGGTATTGTCGCCGCTGAGCAGCACCACCCGCAGGCCCCTGTCCTTCAGTGCCTGAACCAGACGCGGACTTTCTTCCCGCAGAGGATCCGCCAGAGCAAGCCCTCCCGCATATCTGCCGTCCACGGCAAGCAGCAGAGGCGTTTGACCTTCGTCAGCCAGAGAAGCCAGCAGACCGCCTTCCAGCCCTGCGGGAAGTTCTACACCTCCTTCGCGCAACATGGCGGCATTTCCCAGCAGCACGCGATGAGGCAGAGGGCCGTCTCCGACAAGTCCCTGAACGCCCCTGCCGCTTACAGCCTTGAAATCGTCAACCGGCAAAAGCGACAGACCGGCTTCCTTTGCGGCATCAAGCAATGCGCGGGCCAGAGGATGCTCGGAAACAGACTCCAGCGAGGCCGCAAGACGCAGCATGGTCTGTTCGTCCGGCCCCGTTCCTCCTTTCGTTCCGCTTTCTGCGGGATGTATCCCCACCAGACGGGGCGCGCCCTCGGTCAGCGTACCTGTCTTGTCAAAAACCATTGTATTGAGATGCCCGGCATTCTCCAGCGCGACCCCGCTTTTGATCAGTACTCCGAGCTGCGCGCCGCGCCCCGTAGCCACCATGATCGACATGGGCGTAGCCAGACCGAGCGCGCAGGGGCAGGCAACAACCAGAACCGCCACAAAAATGCGCAGAGCTTCCCCGAAGGGCAGATGCCCGAGGAAAAACCAGGCAAGACCGGCCAGCGTGGCAATGGCAATGATTGCAGGGACGAAATACAGACTGATCCGATCCGCCAGTCCGGCAATGGGCGCACGCGAACCCTGCGCGTCCCGCACCAGACGGATAATGCGCGCCAGAACGGTATCCGCTCCCACATGCCGGGCCTCCATGACGAAGGCTCCGCTTACGTTCATGGTACCCGCCGCCACTTCATCCCCGGCCTTCACCTCTACAGGAACGGGTTCCCCGGTGAGACTGGACATG
Source organism: Candidatus Mailhella merdavium (assembly GCA_019119045.1). GTDB lineage: Bacteria > Desulfobacterota > Desulfovibrionia > Desulfovibrionales > Desulfovibrionaceae > Mailhella > Mailhella merdavium. Next base: position 120,202 of record DWXS01000042.1, read on the forward strand.
TCGATGGCGGAACTTCCTTCCGCTACAATGCCGTCCACGGGAATACGCGATCCGGGGCGGATGAGCAGGCGATCTCCGGCAACGACCGCCCGAACCGGAACTTCACGACTTTCGCCGTTCTCATCAAGCATGGTGACACTTTCCGGCGTCAGATCCATCAGCCCTTTAATGGCTTCGGAGGTGCGACGCCTCGACAGAGCCTCCAGATACTTGCCCAGAGAAATCAGCGCGATCAGCATGCCTGCCGACTCATAATACAAGCCCATGACTCCGGCATGAGCAAGCTCCGACGTGGACGCCAGCGCAATTTCAAGCGTACTCCAGAGACTGTACAGAAGGGCCGCCCCCGTTCCCATGGCGACGAGACTGTCCATATTCGGCGCACCGCGCAGCAACAGAGGAATACCGGTACGGTAGAAGTCGCGCCCCGACCACAGTATGGGCAGAGTCAGCACAAGTTGAACCAGAGCAAAGGTCAGCGGAGAGTTATGAGGATCCAGCCATGCCGGCAGAGGCATTCCCCAATGGCTGCCCATGGCGATGATCACCAGAGGCACGGCAAACACAAATTCCGTAATCAGCCTCTGCCGACGCCGGGCAAGCGCCGCGTCTGCCCGTGCCTGCTCCTCTTCCCATGCGTCATGCTCGTCGGTTTCCGGCGGAATATAGGCCGGAGTAAAGCCCAGAGAACGTATTTTTTCCTCCACCTGCCGGATGAAATCTTCTTCACCGATCCCCTGCTCCCTCAGCCAGGTCTCATCCGGTACCAGCAGCGCCGTTCCTCCCGCCAGATTCACAGATACGGACGCCACGCCGGGCATGGCTCCGAGCGCCCGCTGCGAACGGGCGGAACATGCCGCACAGCTCATACCGTCAATCCGAAAACGCATGTTCTGCATATGTTCGGTCATAACATTGCTCCCGTATCCGCCGGGGTCTTGCCAGATGCTCCGGTCGGTCATACTATATTTGAAAACAACTTTCGTTTTACACAAGGAGAAATAGTATGTCCACGTTGAGTGTCAAGGGCATGCGTTGCGCCCACTGCCAGAAATCGGTCGCTGAAGCCATGGAAAAAGTTCCCGGAGCCGGGCAGGTAACGGTGGATCTGGAAGGAGGCAAGGCAAGCTGGACGGGCGAAGCTTCCGCCGAAGCCATGGCCGCCGCTATTGAAGGGCAGGGCTTTGAAGTGGTGAAATAAGTATCTGTATTTTGTTTTCCAGCAAAAACGGCTTCCCCGGTGAAGGGAAGCCGTTTTTGTGTTCATGGCAGGCTCTTTTCAAAAATCAGGAGGACATATCTGCTTATCATACCCGGCGGCTTGCCGTTTCGGCTTACCACGCGGAACTTCAAACAGACCCTAAAAACTACACGAATAAAAATAACTTTATGTATATTTTATGCTGATAAATTTTTCTACATATTAATATAAATCTGTGTATAAAATTAGATAATTCTAAATATTTATAATGTATAAATCGTATTTAATATTGATGATCTATTTTTGTGTAAAATTCATCTATAATGAAAAAACACAGTATTCCGGACAAGAGAAACTCTTCTCCGGCCTCCGTCAAAGCGGATTTGAAACTGTTAGAAAGAGTACGTGAAGTTCAGCGTGCCACGGAAGGCGTTGTCGTACCTTGTGGTTCTGATGCTTTCATCAAAGTCCGTGATCATATATGCCAGCAGGAGATTGGCCGTGAGGTTCTGATACAGCTTGTAGCTGCTCAGGAAGTCCACTTCCCAGAGAGAGTCTCCGGTGGTCAGGTAGTCCGTGGGGGCCCAATCCACCATTTTGGCAGAAATGCGATTGGTATTGTTTGTGCCCTGAATATAGCTCAGAGAAAGTCTGTGGGTCAGATCTTCGATGAAGGAAACGTTCTTCACGCCGAGTTCGACCCCCCAGGAACCTTCAGCACTGGTGCGGTCGATAGTCGGAGAGAGGAGGGCATATCCTTCATTATAAATGGCAGAAGCATCAAAGCCACCGTTTCCGGCGATGACAAGCATGCGATCGCTGCCTTCGGAATCGGCGTCGTCACCGGAGGCATACCAGCCGCGGACGAAGGGGGTAGCAAGGCTGGTCTTTATTTCCGCACCAAGAGCAGCGTACCAGCCGGAGCGTTCGGCAAGGCCGTCGGCGTCGTTGCCGCTGTACATGAAGTCAGCGGTAAACTTGAAGGGATCGAACATGGTCAGTTCGCCGCCGATACCTACCCAGTACGCGGTGGTGTTTTCGGTGGCAGCGTTGAAGCCTACTATCCCCATGCGCGCGACGTTTGTCGTGCCGGGAGTAATTGTATTGAGGCTGCTGTCAGAGCCGATAAACCCGACCATGCCCCAGGGAGTGACCTTGAAGCTGTCGCCGGCTACATCTACCCCCAGATAGACGAGGTCAAAGCTGGAATGAGGTACATGCTCGCTTCCCCATTTGTTGACATCGGCATTGGGTCTCAACCAGCCCAGATTGACGGCCACCATGTCATTGATGGGGGCGCTCACCATCACGCCGTCAATGGCATTGCTGGAAGACAGCACTGAACTGACAAAGGTATAGGAAGGCATGGAAACTTCCTGACGGCCCATACGCACCAGAACATCAGTGTTGGGAATCAGCCAGTCCAGATAGGCCAGACGGGCGGTCACACTGTAGCCGGGACCACCGACTCCGGCATTACCATAGGAGTACCAGTTTGGGCGGGCGTCGCCGTTTGCGACCTGCAGCTGCACGCGACCGGACAGAGCTTCGCTGGCGACAACGTCAAAGTTGATACGGACACGCTGAGCAGCATTGAACGCACCATCGTTGGAGTCTTTATTGAGGGCGTTCTTGCCATAGAGATTATCCGTGAATGTAAAGGAGGTCAGCCACGCGCCGGACACTTTGATGTCGGCAGCAGAAGCCCCGTTCACAGCAGACAGAGTCATACCGGCAGCCAGAATAAGCGTTAAGAAACTTTTCATGATACCACACCTTAATTTAAAAGTATCACACAGTGCTGCAAGTTGAAAGACAATGCACTAAGACTTTTGATCTCTGTACATGCCTTCCACCATGCAGAGAACCTGCATCGGCAACTGGCACACTATATATACTTGAATGAATAGGTGGAGAAAAAATGGTACGCTTGTCAAAGTCTTTGAGCGTTTACAACGGAAACAGTTCCTTTCCGTTACCATTACTGCTATTTCTCTTGATAGCATATGCATCAGGGGTCACCCCGATGGAATGGGGGCCTTAAAGGCAGGCCCTCAATCCATCGGGACATCCAGAGGCGGCAGGACAACCAGACGTCATCTGGTCAGCGCGTCCGCTGAATGCCCCCTGATATGGCGTCTGCCCCCTGGAATGTATACGCCTCAGGGAAGAAAACTTCTGGAAGCTCTCGGCCCCACGCCTGCGCCCTGTAGCATCCTTATGGATAGAGCGTATGCAGGCAACGAAACACAACTCCTGTGTCGCCGTCTGGGCCATGAACCTGTTGCCCCTCTCCATCCTTTGCGACGCAATCCCTGAAACCAGGACAAGGAATGATAAACAGACGCAATAAGGTGGAAAGCTTGTTTCGACGCCTGAAGGGCTACAGGCACATAGCAACATGTTGCGACAAACTGGATGCCCTGTTTCTGGGGTTCATGATATTTGTCTTAATCGTTGAATTACTGAAATAGTGTTAGCAGGCCCTAGTCCACAACTTTAATGATTGCGCCCGCGCCCCAGTTGCCGAAACCTGCGTCATGAGCCTTGTTGAAAAGAGCAAATGCGCTTTCAGACACTGTCAGATTCAAGCCTTTGCTGCGGGCCATTTCACAGGCAAGGCGCATATCCTTGCGTTCCAGATCCAGCGCGAAAACAGGAGGTAAATCTCGCTTGGCAATAGAAGCGCCCGCGATCTGAAGATGGTGGCTGTTGCAGCCTGTGGCCTTGCACAGTTCCACAACTTCCTCTCCGCTCATGCCGGTTTCTTCGCCGAGACGGATACTTTCGGCTATAGCGGCCAGAATAACGCCGGACATCATATTGGTGATGAGTTTAATGGACGATGCCGCTTCCGCCGTTTTCATACGGATAGGCTGGGCAACCTTGGAGAACACGGGTTCCCACAATTTATCCACGACATCGGGCTTGCCGCCCACATACAGAATCTGTTCGCGACGCTCGGCAAACTGAGGAGTTTTGCCCTGCGTACACTGAATGTAACCAAGCCCCAGCTCGTTGGCCGCTTTTTCCAGCTTCAGCGTGGTCGGGCCGTCAATGGTGCTGAAGTCTACATGAATAGCACCCTTTTTCATCTTTGAATACAGGCCGTTTTCACCCATCATAAGGCCGGTCACGTCATCGGGCATACGCAGGCAGGTGCAAACGACGTCGCAATCAGCCGCCTCGTCCGGGCTTGAAGCCGCTCTGCCGGTCGGGCCGGCTTCACGTGCCTTTTCTATATTTTCAGGAAGCAGGTCGTACAGCAGTACGTCATAACCCAACCGAATGATGTTGCGGGCTACGGGGCGTCCCATATTGCCCAAGCCAAGAAAAGCAAATTTCATGCCTGGTTCCTCCGTATGCAAAAGTATGGGGGGCCGGCCCGCCGAGGCGGGCCGGCATATGATGCCATATCAGACTATGACATCATGAACAGCAGAATTACGCATCAAGTTTAAGTACGCGCGCAGCGTTCTTGTACAGATACTTTTCCATAACTTCAGGTTTCACCTTTGCCCAGGGGTCATCCATAAGGGCCAGCGTGGATTCCAGAGGTTCCTTCATGGAGCAGAAGGGATAACCGCTGCCATAGATGAACTGATCAGGCAGCAGATTGAGGTTGACATGATACAGCTGCGCACCGGGATGGAACATATAGATATCCGGCACAACATAGAAGTTGCCGTGTTTGGCCATCAGACAGCAGATTTCCTGTACATAGGGATAGCCGCCATGGCACATGACAACCGTCAGGTTGGGGAACATGGACAGGAAGTGATCCAACGCGATGGGGTTGTTGTAGCCGAAGTCCGGGCCGCAGATCATGCCGCCCTGGATGTGTACAAAACCACCGGCAGACTGCACGGCTTCGGCGATGGGCAGCACTCTGGGATCTTCAATGCTGATACCGGCCGCACCGGGCTTGTAGGTAAATCCGCCGCCGGCAGCATAACCGGGTTCAAAGTTGGCGCCGGGAAGCTTATCTTCGGCAATGGCCTTGTACACGCGATCGGCTTCTTCCTTGGGATCCGCATCCAGATCCACGGCAGCCAGACCGACGATGCGATCAGGATAAGCCGCCACGAGATCGGCTACTTCGCGGCTGGACATGGCGTTACCCTTGGCAGAGCGGCCATTGATCAGCGCACGTTCAATACCGCATTCATCCATTTCCTTGAACCACAGATCCATTGCCTCAGACGTACCGACCTTTTCCATTTCCATGGACGGGGTCATGGTCTGCGTGCCGAGGTTCCCAACATTCTTGCGTGCGCCGCAGAAGTAGTTCTTCTTGAGATAGAACAGACCGAGATAGGGCTTGATGGGGGGACGGTTACGGAAGTCGATGACGCGATATCCTCTGTTCGTACTCATGATGGATCTCCTTTAGGTTATAGATTTTAGATGCATGGCCCGCCGATAGGCGAAATCAAAGCATCAGAGTTTCTCAGCAACGAGCAGTGCGCTCTCTTCAATGGCATCCATGGCATTACCGGCCTTGAGGGCATCGCCTATCACATGGACTTCGGGAAGTTTCCCTTCCAGCGCGGACTGAAGAGGATTGCAGGAACGGCTGCCCAGAGCCATGACAACGCTGTCGAAGCCGTTAAGCGTCAGCTCCTGACCCGCCTTTTCACAGCGCACGCCGCCCTCGATGAATTCCTGTACACGGCAGCCGGTGTAGAACTGGGCTCCGGCGGAACGCAGACGTTCCAGCAGATAGCCGCGCGGTCCCATTTCCTCATCCATGGCAATGCCGTCGCGCATTTCGACGATGGTCACCTGACGATGATACTGTGCGAGGTAATCCGCAGTTTCCGAGCCGACCATACCGCCGCCGACGACAAGAACCCTGCGGCCCACAGTCGTCTTGCCGCTCAGCACATCCACGGCGTCAACAATGCTGGCGCTGTCGGCACCGGGCAAATCAGGACGCAGAGGAGTTCCGCCCGTGGCAAGAATGGTCATGTCTGGCTTGAGAGCAATAATTTCTTCCGGTGTGATTTCACGTCCCATGACGTATTCCACGCCGTACTTGCGCCCCATAAGGGCAAAGTAGCGCAGAGCGGACATAATGGGCTGCTTGGCCGGAGGCATACCGGCAAGACGGAACTGCCCGCCAAGGACGCTATCCTTTTCAAAAAGCGTCACGGTATGACCGCGCCGCGCGGCTTCCCAGGCGGCAAACATACCGGCGGGACCGCCACCGACCACGACAACGCGCTTCTTGTCGCCGGATTTGATTTCCTGCTTTGCTTCCTTGCCGCAGAAGGGATTCACCATGCAGGAAATGCCGTCCTTCTTGGGATTGAGCAGATACCCCGCGCAGCCCTGGAGGCAACCGATGCAGGGAGCGATATCGTCCACGGCTCCGGAAAGGGCCTTGTTCGGCAGTTCCGGATCCGCCAGAGAGCCGCGGCCTACAGCAACCATATCGGTCATGCCGGAAGCTACGACGTCTTCCGCCATATACGGATCGCTGAGACGTCCAACGGCAATGACCGGAATATTCACGGACTGGCGCACTTCGCGAACGTTGCGGGTATTGAAGCCGGCGGGAACGGAGTTCGGCACGAACATCCACGGGAAGCTGCCGTATGTGCAGACGGACAGACTCACGGCATTGACGCCGGCCTCTTCCACCATGCGGGCAATGACCTTGCTCTCTTCCACGGTACGGCCGTCAGCCATCTTTTCATCCAGACTCATACGGAAAATCATGGGATAGTCATTGCCCAGATCGCGGCGTATGCCTTTGATGATATCCAGAGGCAGCTTCATGCGGCCCTGAAGAGGTCCGCCGTACTCGTCCATGCGACGGTTGGAGTGAGGCGACATGAACTGAGCCAGCAGATATCCGTGAGCGCCGTGTACTTCCACAGCGTCAAAGCCGGCTTCTCTGGCGCGGATGGCGCCTGCACGGAACATATCCGTCACGGCCACGCAGTCAGCGGCAGTCATTTCATGAGGCATGTTCTGACAGGTGGGGCAAGGCAGCGCGGAGGGAGCCCAGGGAGCCTGTCCGATAAGCGCGGCATAGGTCTGACGTCCCGCATGGTGGAGCTGGAGAACTACCTTTGCACCGTATTTATGGCATTGCGTCACCAGTTCCTTCCATGCCGGAATAAAATCATCGCTCCAGATACCTACTTCATGCGGCGTGGCACGTCCCAGAGGATCCACGGCTGTGATTTCAATCATGACCAGACCGTATCCGCCCTTTGCCCGAGCTGCGTAGTAACGAATAAGTCTATCCGTCACTTCGCCTTTGAAACCACCGTAGTTGGTACACATGGGCGGCATTACAAAACGGTTTTTCACACGCATGGAGCCAATGTTGATGGGACTTGCCAGATGGGCAAACATACGGAATATCCTCCTTTTCCTATATGTGAGAATCGAGATTGTCAGGGTTACATGGCAGCAGCGGCATTACCGGAGGCCTGAGCTTCATCGGATGCTGCATGAGTCTCAGCCCAGATGCGATCGCATATTTCGCGCAGGTTGGCGGGCAGTTCGTCGTACACGCCCTTGGAGGCTTCCTGGAGGCGGTCACGTTCCGACTGAGGCATGACGTACACATCGCAGCCAAGAGAGGTTAAGGCTGCCTTCAGGGTTTCAAACTCGTTCAACTTGGCCAGCATCTTTTCCATGTAATCGTAGTACAGACGGAAGCCTTCAGCGAACAGATCCTGATCTTCCTGAGGCAGGCTGCTCAGCCACATCAGAGATCCGCACCAGACATAGAACTGCGGCATGTGGTTGGCCATGACGATATACGGAGCGCCTTCCGCCCAGCGATAATGAATGGGGGAATAGTTATCGCCATCCGCTCCGCCGACCACACCCTGCGTAAGCGCGGTCAACACTTCAGAGGGCCCCATGGGGGTTGCGGCCATCCCGAAGGAATTGATGGTCTTGACGTGAAACTTGTTGGACGTGGTACGGAACTTGATATTGCGCATGTCGTCCATGGTCTTTACAGGCTTGCCGAACTGAAAAATGCGGAAGCTGCTGAGATCCATGCTCATGAGGCGTACGCCGCGTTTACGGCAATAACCGTCGAATTCATCAAAAATCTTTCCCGTACACATTATTTCAGCTTGTTCTTCATTTTCAATGATGTACGGCATATCCAGCACCATCAGCTCAGGCACAAACTGGGAAAACAACGCTGTGGTGCTGACGCTGAACTGGATGGAACCCATCACCGTGCTCTGAAAAACGTCTGAATAATTCCCCAGCGCATTATCCGGATAAACTTCAAACTCGTACTTGTCCCCAAGCTTTTCCTCAAACCAGGGAATGAGGAATTCCATCAGACCGATATGATGAGGATCGTGAGACATGCCGCTGGCAATACGAACCGTCTTTTTCGGCGCATCTGCAAAAGCGTCGGTTGCCGGTACGATCAGGGCAAGTGACAGAGCCAGGATGGAAATAAACCTGTTGTACATAACGTTCCTCCGTAACATTAGGAATGATGTAGACCTACAGCAGGCAAAGCGAGAGCCACGGTACAAATCCAGTGATGATGACCGCAACGATAAGCGCCAGAATAAAGGGAAGAACGGCCTTGGAGAGCTGAACCAGTCCGATATCCCCGATGGTGCATCCGACAAAGAGGTTGGTGCCTACCGGAGGGGTAATGAGTCCTACGGCCACAGCCATCCCCTGGAAGATGAGGAAGTGTCTGGGATCGAATCCATAGGACAGCGCGATGGGAACCAGAATGGGTGTGACGATGAGAATAATTGCCGCGCCTTCCAGAAAACAGCCGACGATGAGATAGAAGATGAGAAGAATGAAGATGAGCGCAGCCTGATTCGGAGCAATGGACGTGAGCAGGTGAAGCAGTTTGTCAGTAACCTGGAAAGTGCTGATGACCACACCAAGGGCATTGGCAGAGATGACGATGAATATGACCATGCCCGTAGTATAAATGGTGGAGATGCAGATTTTTTTGAACTTTTGCCAGTTCAAACTCTTGGTGATGAAGGTTTCAACAATAAATCCGTACACACATGCCGCGGCCCCTGCTTCTGTAGGAGTAGCCACGCCGGTATAAATAAGCCCCAGGATGACTATGGGCATGCCAAGGGCAAGCTTGGCCTTCCACATGCCTTCCAGTCTGCTCTTCCAGCTCTGCTTGGGGTGAATTATGCCATAGCCGCGGGTTCTGGCATAATAGTAAACCACAGCAAGCCACAGGGCACAGGCCAGGAGGCCGGGAACTATGGAACCGATGAAAAGGTCGGCAATGGAAACGCCGCCGATGGAGCCGGCCAGAATAAGGCCCACCGAAGGAGGAATAAAGTTTGCCAGCAGACCGCCTGTTGTGTTGACGGCAACCGCGAAGTCCTTGGGATACCCTTCTTCTTCCATCGCGGGGATCATGGTTCCGCCCACGGCGGCCGTACATGCTGCTGAAGAACCGCAGAGCGCGCCATAAAAAAGACAGGTAACAAAGCTGATATGTCCAAGCCCCCCTCTGATGTGCCCGGCTGTGGTTCTGCACATATCGAGGAGACTCTTCGACAATGTGCCGTGAAGCATAATGTCACCGGAAAGGAGAAAGAAAGGAACCGCCAGAAGAGGAATGGAGTTGAATGTACTGTAAAGCCGCTGGGTAAACATGGAAATGGGAATATCCATGAGCCAGATACCGACGGCGGAACAGATTCCGAGAGATACGGCGATGGGCACGCTGCTGATGAGGCAAACGGCCAAGACTATAAAAGTGATGGCGATAGAACTCATTGTGCGCCCCTCTGTTTGTCAGTGAAAGAAAGAATAAAGTTAGTCAGCGTAATGAAGGCGGCCAGAAAAGAACTGATTGGAATGATCAACCAGACTACCCACTGCGGCAAAGGAAACCCGACGGCAGTAAACGCCATATTGTAAATCTGCTTTGTCATAAGAGTTCCCTGCCAGCCGCAGAAAATGAAGTAGCCGATGGATACAAGCATGGATACTCTGTCCAGAAACGGCGCCAGACTCGGCCATGTCGTCGGGATAACATCCAGACGTAAATGACCGTTTTTACGGGCTACAATGCATATTCCCAAATATGTACACCAACAGAAGGCAAACAGTGTTGCTTCTTCAGGCCACCCGAGAGGCCAGTGAAGTACATACCGGAAAAATACCTGCATTCCGATGGCGATAACCATAAAACACAGAACAATTATTCCTAAGCCATTTATCAATGTGTCCAACACTCTCATAACCTTCTGCATACTTCTTCCTCCTTTTTTTTTGAGCAGAGAGTGCCTATCATCATACACATAAGATATTAATTTATAAAAATTTACATAATATATATTATGCAAATTTTTATATCATGATATATATATCAATAGGATTGTAGTACTTTTTAAAAAAGTACCTTCAAAAGAATACTTTCACATCACATTTTATTGCACATATTATAGCAATAAGTATGCCAATATAGATTTACAAAGCTTTTATTTGATAATCAGGAGAAAAACACATATTTTTTTATAACGTGTATACAAATCTCATGTTGATAAATGGACATACATGTCATTTTATGCTAAAAGATGTCAATTTATGTCAACCAGCAGGAGGCAATATGGATCCAGAAAGCTCCGCTTATGACAAAGATCTGCTAAAGCAATGGTATTATTTCCAATCCGGAAATCCTGTGGATCGACACATTGTCCGGGGTATAATATATGACTCCTGGCTGCGCTGCCGTGAAGCAAACACAAATCCGGAAAAGCTGGAGCTGGAACGTCTCTCTTATGATGAATTTGCTTTCATTCAAAAACGTGACGCCAGATTGATCGCCACGGCTTCTCCGATTCTCGAACTTCTGGCTGACGCCAGCAACTTTGACTGTCTCTACCTGTGCAGCAGAGAAGGCATCGGACTTTGCTCCGTCTACGGCCCGGAAGACAGCAATCCTCCTGTCTTTTCATCACGTAAGGAAAGAATCGGAGAAAAAAGCATCCCCGACGGCGCGGCCAGCATGAGCCTGCGCCTGCGTCAGGAAGTAGAAATTTTCGGCCCCGAACACTGGCATATGGCATTGCATGGTTCGTACTGCATGGCAAAACCCATCTTTGATGAAAAACGCAATCTTGTAGGCGTTCTCAGCACATATGTCAGACGTCAGAAGTTTCATCCCTCAATACGCTCCATGATTCGCCTTGCCGTACGCTTTATCTCCAGCGAATTTGTCCGCAGGGCACTGCTGGATGAAATCACGGGCGGAGTTCTGCTGCTGAACGAGAACGGAGATATTCAGGAGGCCAATTCCAAGGCCAAGGAATGGCTTCAGCTCCCTGTCGGGGAAAGAATAAAAAATATCAAGGAATTCCTTGATAATCAAAGCTGTCTTACCAACATTGCAAGTCGTATTTCCTTCGACAGGAAAGAACTTGTTCTGCGACGCGGACGTATTAAAGACAAAAACCGTTTTTCCGTCTCATTTCTGCCTGTTGGGGAACATCTCGGCCTGCTGCGCCTTTCACCTCAGGCAACTCCGGGGGACAATGATCCCCCTGCCGCTACCGGGGTCAAAGCGGCGTTTACCTTTGATGATATTGTGGGAACTTCCGAAACCAAACAACAGACTGTCCAGCTGGCCGGGCGCATGGCTTCCATGGATGCTCCTGTATTGATTCTCGGCGAGAGCGGAACAGGAAAAGAGATGTTTGCCCAGTCCCTGCACAACGCCAGCCCGAGAAAGAAAAAACCTTTTGTCGTGGTCAACTGCGGGGCGATCCCCCGCGATCTGGTGCAGGCGGAACTGTTCGGCTATGAAGAAGGCGCATTTACAGGCGCACGTAAGAAAGGCAACATGGGTAAATTTGAGCTGGCCGACGGAGGAACCATCTTTCTGGATGAAATCGGCGATATGCCTCTGGAAGCGCAGGCAAGCCTGTTACGTCTCACTCAAAACGGCGAAGTGACGCGCATCGGCGGACGCCGGGGCATTCATGTGGATGTCCGCATCATTGCCGCCACCAACAGAGATTTACCGGCCCTCATGAAGGCCGGGGCCTTCCGCGAAGATCTGTACTTCCGCCTGTGCGCTCTGACATTGCACATTCCTCCCCTCCGGGAAAGAAAAGGGGATATCAGAAGGCTGGTACAACGCTTTCTGACGGAAATAGAAATTCGAAACCACGGCGCACCGAGCAAAATATTCAGTGAATCGGCTCTGGAAAAACTGGAAAAGTACAACTGGCCAGGCAACATACGTCAGCTTAGAAATGTTGTGGAACAGGCTTACTGCTTTGCCTCCGATAAAATTATCAAGTCTGAAGATATCATGCTGCCTTCTCTGAATCATGCATATTCCTGCGAGGTCGATCTGGTACAGGATTTGCCGGATAATGCCCGGGTCTCACGGCAGAAAGCTGCCGAAGGAACGGATCGGAAGCATGGCGACCCGGTGGAACACAGACTTTCAGATCGGGAAATTCTGGAAGAAGCTCTGAACCGCTGTGGAGGAAATATCAAAAAAACAGCAGACTTGCTTAATGTCAGCCGCTATACCTTATATAAAAAAATAAAAGCCTGTGGCCTCTCGCCGGATGAGTTTCGGGGGCTACGTCTTCCGTAAAGAATATCTCCAAATGAGCAGGTTTCACCTTCCTGTAAAATCAGGGGGCCTTTGTCGGGACTTTTCATTCCTGAACCTGCTCCAGTCGAGCAGCAGTCGTCAGCGAGGTCGTGTCAGGTATGTGTTCCCTGAAGAATGACAGGAGAAGAAAACCGCCCTTTCTCAAGCTGCACGGTCAATGCCGCCTGTCATATTGAGAAAAACGGCGTTTCTGTGGCCGACATCAAACACAGTCAGACCGGGCAAAAGTCTGCAATCCCAGCATATGCTTTGCCCCTGAAACATACGAAAAACGGACAACACTCCCCAGACAAACGCGATGCCTTCTTAGCTCCCCGAGAAAAGGCCACCCCCCTTCAGGCCTTTTTTCCTCCCGGCCAGGCGTTGCGCACCGTCTTGCCGACAGCATTGGCCCGAGCCACAAATTCCCCCACGGCAAGATATTCGCCGGCAAGAGGGGCATAGCCGAGCGTATCAATCCGGGCAGGATCCGGCACGCCTTCTTCCCGCAGAGCCGCTTTCTCCACCTTGAGATCCATAATCTCCCCGACATACAAAATATGCGAACCGAGTTCATGGCTGTATGTCAGTGCAAGCTCAAGGACGACGGGACACTCTCCCACATAAGGCGCGTCCACATGCTGCCCGGGCACGGGAGTCAGGCCCAGCACGCTGAACTTGTCTTCCTGCCTGCCGGAAACAAAACCTGCAAAATCAGCCTGCGCCACCATGGCTCGCGAGGGCAGGCACACCGTAAAAGCTCCGCGTTCCTCAATAGCCTTGCGGCTCCAGGAACTGCGCAACAGGGAGATACAAAAGCTTGGAGGCTGAAGGGAGCAAATCCCGCCATATATGACGGTGACCAGATTGGCTCGCCCGAGCGCGTCATAGGTTCCTACCAGCATTACCGGCAAAGGCGCGCAAAAAGGCTTTGCGCCAAGAGAAACAAGCATGCTCCTACCTCTGAGAGACAACGGCGGAAGGTCTTGGAAGCGGGCGATTGACAGCGGGACGGCCGGGAATTTCCCGAACCTTCTCGGCAAGCGCCAGAATGGTGTTGGCATAAATGGCAAGGTTGTTATAGCGACGCAACACCTTAATTTTTTGAGCGATGGTCATATCCTTTTTCCAGCCGTGCTGCACCAGATAATTGCTCAAACTGGCCACAGCGTCAGCAGGATCAAAAAGATCGACAATGCCATCCTCGTTACCGTCCTGTCCGAACAGTATGACATTGGAAGGCATAAACTGACACAGACCAATCGCCCCATAGCGCGAACTGGGAATCTCAAAGGGATCAATGCCGTTTTTCAGACAATATTCAAGCAGATTCCGGAGTTCTGCATAGGCCCAATCCGCTTTGTCCATCATACGCTGACTGACCCATTCCAGCCTTTCCGGAGCCTGTTCGGGAAGCTTTGCCATCCAGTCCGGAATGGTTTCCGGACTTCGTGAGGCCGCCATACTGGCAAGGGTGACAAAGGCGTTCTGCTCTCCCAGATAATCGCCGAGGCGGGTTTCCACAAAAAGAAGCGCGGCCGCAACTTCCGTGGGCACGCCATAGCTTTCTTCCGCAGCATGGAAGGCCGGAGCATACATATTGATGAAGGAACGACAGCGTCGTGCGTTCGCATCAGTTACCACACCCTTGTACCAGGGTTGCGGAATAAGCTCCCCTCCTTCCACAGCGGCGGACTTGTCCGTTCTTTTCGGCTTGGGAAAATACTTCCCGTTATACAGTTCCTGAACCTTGTGCCCCATGGGGTCCTGTGAAATTTCCCCACCGAGGCGGACGAAGAGCCAGGAAATTTCCTCACCGGAAATACCGTCGGCTTCAAGCTGTTGCAACAGCGGACGCCAAACCTCAGGCACATCCTCCAGCTTGACCGTGACGCTTTCCACCTTTTCCTCTACTACGGGAGGCGGCGAAGCAGCTTCCGGCTCTGCCTCGACCATACGCGAACAGGAGCCCGCGACAAGGCAGAACGGCAAAACCAGAAACAGGCGTAACCAGGAGCCTCGAGTCATATCTTCACCTTTCATCAGTATAAACAACCTTTACTGCACACCGGCCGATTGAATTTTCTCCATTTTAAAGAGAGGTATCCAAGCGTACTATAATTCGCGCATGACCCACACGCAGCGTCCGATCATACGGCTTTCCAAATCCTTTTCCGCCATTTCGACAGGCGGAAGAGAGGCGAGTTCCGCACACAACAGAACCTTTTCTCCCGCGTGGGAAAAACGCCTCACAATCACCCCCTCGCCGGGAAGACACACGGCAAAGAGCGCACCGGAAACAGGCGTGCGATCCCGGGAATCCACCCCCACAAGGGCGCAGGCTCCCAACGTAAGCTGCATGGCGGGGCTTTCCACCCGGAATATCAGCACGCCGTCCGCAATAAAACGGCGGGAAAGCGTCTCATGGCCGACGACCGGAAAAACAGGGACATTTCCGCCCCCGGGCCATTCGCATCTCGTACCGTAAATTCTGACGGTCTTTCCCGCATGTTCCCGCAGCGTTGAGGGTTCCGTCGGAGCATGTTCTCCAAGAAGACCGGAAGAGTGGGAACCCTGATCATGTTTACCATTCAGCAGAGAGCGGAAACGAAAAATCCAGGAAAGGGGCACCTTACCCCGTCGCTTGGCAACGGAAACTGTGGGCTGCGTCACCCCGAGAAGTTCCGCAAGCTCCTGCTGCGTCAAGTCTCCGAATTCCGCCCTGATACAGCTCATGAAGGCGTCAAAATCCCGATCCTGTGCTGCGCTCAACAGATCCGAATCCATCAGCGTTTTCTCCGATGGACTTTGCGGGAGAGAAGTATTCCCCGCCGCTCCTTCCGGTCTGCCCGGCAGCTTCGTGTCCGGGGCTTTTCCGGATTTCCGTGAGGCTTCCATGATCCTCCTCATGACGCGGATCGCTGCTGTTTTCGCTCAGGCTGCGGCCCTCCTACTGTCCCAGGGGGGCAAGCAGGGGATTGTCCGGAGTCAGGACAATACGGGTATTGTCTTTCAGCGATTTTTTCATGGCTTCAAGCCCGCGCTGAAAGGCAAAAAACTCCGGAGACCGTGCAAACGCCTCGGCAAAGATGCGTGCGGCCTCGGCATCGCCTTCGCCGCGCAGAATCTGTGCGTCGCGGTTGGCTTCGGCCAGAATGAGCGCCCGTTCCTTATCCGCTGCGGAACGTATCTTGGTGGATTCCTCCGCCCCTTCGGAGCGGTACTGCCTGGCCTGCCGTTCGCGTTCCGCACGCATACGCTCAAATATGGCGCGCAGGTTTTCCGCAGGAAGATCCGTGCGTTTGATACGGGCGTCCACAACCTCGATACCGAATTCCTTCATCTGAGCAGAAGCCTGCTCCGTCACGGAATCCATGATGCTGGATCTCGCGCTGTCCACCACTTCCGTCAGCGTATGTCTGGCAACATAGGCTCTCATCTGCGAATAGACCACGGCATCCAGCTTGGCCTGAGCATTGGGGACGGTTCTCACCGTGCGGTAGAAAAGCAGAGGATCCACAATGCGCCAGCGGGCATAGTTGTCCAGCACAATGGTCTTGAGATCGCTGGTCAGAGCCTCCGCAGGCCGGGCGTCATAATCAAGTATGCGCGCATCAAAACGCACGACATTCTGAATAAGGGGAATCTTGACATGCAGACCCGGGCCGTAAATCTTTTCAAGCGGTTTGCCGAGCTGGAGAAGAATGGCCTGCTCGCTCTGATGCACTACAAACAGCCCCTGCCAGCCCAGCAGCCCAAGGACGACGACAATCACAGCGGCGACGGGAAAAATGGATTTACGCATTACATCGCCCTCCTGTAATCACCGACGGCTGCCCGGGCGCGAACGCCCGTATCCTCTCGGGAAGACTGCGCGGGAGTCTGTCCGCTTTCAGCAGGGACGGATGAGACGGAAGGAAGTACGGAAGACGCGCCCGTTCCGGCGGCAGAGCTGTTCTCCGACAGAGATTTGCCCGAACCTGCGGACGCATCGCCCAGAGGCAGAAGAGGCAACACGCGCCCTGCCGTTTCCGAGGGCAGAATCACCTTTTCCAGACCAGGCTGGCTCATGATTTCTTCCAGTGTTTCATACAACATACGTTTTTTTGTCACGTCTTCCGCCTTCTCATATTCCCGGAGAACGGCAAGAAAACGCTGAGCTTCGCCCTGTGCGGCATTGACGCGGGTCTGTCTGTAGGCTTCAGCCTTGTTGCGAATTTCCGCAGCCTGCCCCTGCGCCTTGGGAAGAATGTCCCGGCGGTAGGCTTCAGCCTCATTGGCAAGCCTCTGCTTATCCTCGCGCGCACTGGCAACGTCCTTGAAGGCATCGCTCACTTCGCTGGGCGGCTGTACGGCCTGCATCTGCACGGCCACCACCTGTACCCCCACGCGATAGCGGTCAAGAATATCCTGAAGCAGATCGGTGACCTCACCCTGTATCTTGACGCGCCCCTCAGTCAGCGCGGCTTCGAGCGTCGTCTTGCCGATGACCTCGCGCATGGCGGCCTCCGCCGCCTTCTTCACTACGGCATCGGGCTGCATGACGTTGAACAGATAATCAACCGCTCCGTCGCCGGGTTTGATATGATATTGAATATTGAACTGCACGTTGACGACATTCTCGTCGCCGGTCAGCATGGCGGCTTCTTCATTCACAGGCTGAACCTGTCCCTGCTGGAAAATCCCCCCCGTGGATCGGGAGCGGTATCCCACCTCGGCCTGACGCACCTGCGTGACCTTGGGACGGTAGACCTCTTCAATGGGCCACGGCAGATGGTAGTGCGGCCCCGGCTCCACGGAACGATCATATGCGCCGAAACGCAGCACAACTCCCGCCTCGTCGGGCTGGACGATATAGATACCCGTCGCCAGCCATACGGCAAGGGCGCCGAGAAGCACCCATTTTACCCCGGATGCGGGAAAAGAAGCGACAAAGCGTCTGGGGTCGCCGCCCGACCCGGAGCCGCCTCCTGTACCGCCGTTTCCGCGCCCTTTCAGAAAACGAAAGCCGGCGGACGAATCATCTTCCTTTCTCCGTCCATCCTGCTCATGCGATTCATCACGTCGTCCGTCGTCCTCTTCATGCTCCGGGCGTCCGGCAGGACGCCACGACTGCTGCCGCTGACGTTTCTCCTGAAGCTTTTCCCAATCCCAGTTCATCCAGTATCCTCTGCGCGGGCAATGCCCGTTCCGGGCGCTTGCGCTTCCGGCCCCTTTGACAAAGTGTCCGGCCGATGTTTCTATTCATCAGTTGGTACAGATTAAGGCAGGATGTAAGCCCGGTCAAGAAGCCCCGCAGAGAACGGATACGGTACTGTTCTTCGCCCTCGTCCCGTCCGTTCCCGTCAAACAGCGAGTATGCCCATGATGCTTTCCCCCGCCGTGCTGAACGCCTTCCGCGCCTATGACATCAGGGGAGTGATCGGCCCGGGATTCGATGCAGTCTTTGCCGAGAACTTCGGCAAAGCATACGGCACACATCTTCTCCAACGAAAAGACGCCTTTCCCTCAGAGTCCTGCTGCGTTGTCGTCGCCCGGGACTGCCGCCTGTCTTCCCCCTCCTTTCATCGTGCGCTGATCAGGGGGCTGTGTTCCACCGGTCTGGATGTCGTCGACCTTGGCGCAGCACCCTCTCCCTGTCTGTATTTTGCCGTACTCCACCTGAAAAAGAGTGCCGGCATCATGGTGACGGCAAGCCATAATCCCAAGGAATACAACGGATTTAAACTGTGGATGGGCAATGAAATTCCGGAAGAGCGCGAACTTGAGGCCGTCCGCAAGGTTCTGGAGCAGGGAATATATGCCGAGGGAGCAGGCGCAGTAAACTTTGTGGACATGCTCCCCTTCTATACTGAAGATATAGTACGACGCTTCCCTTCCTGCCGCCCCTTCAGGGTTGTTCTGGACGGAAGCAACGGCGTCGCGGGAAAAATCTGTGCAAGGGTTCTGCGCGCCATGGGGGCGGATCTTATCGAACTGTTCTGTGAACCTGACGGAAACTTTCCCCATCACCCTCCCGACCCCATGAAGGAAGAACATCTGACCGCCCTGCGTGCCGCCGTGCTGGAAAACGGCGCAGATATCGGGCTGGGGCTTGATGGCGACGGCGACAGACTGGCCGTCATGGACGAGCGGGGCCGCCTGCTCATGGCCGACGAAGTGCTGAGTCTCTTTGCCCGGGATCTTCTGGCGCGTCATCCCGGCGCAGTCATACTCGGCGATGTCAAATGCTCCGACCGTCTGTTTGCAGATGTGTTGCGACACGGGGGCATTCCGGAAATGTGCCGCAGCGGCCGCTCCAAGATCCGGGCCGCGCTGTACGAGCGGGATGCCCTGCTTGCCGGTGAACTTTCCGGCCATATCTTCCACAGGGAAAACTGGTACGGATTTGACGACGCCATATATTGCGCGGCACGCCTGCTCTCCATCCTTTCAGGAATCGCGCAGCCGCTCTCCGCTCTGCCGGGCTGGCCTTCCTCCTTCGCCACGCCGGAAATAAACCTTCCCTGTCCAGATCACATTAAATCCCGTGTCGTGGATGAAGCCCGTCGCTGGTACGAAGCCCACTTTCCAGTCAACGCTCTGGACGGCGTCCGTATCGACTTCGGCAAGGCATGGGGCCTGATCCGGGCCTCAAACACTTCGCCAAGTCTGTCTCTGCGTTTTGAGGCAGAACGGAGGGAACGCGCGGAGCTTCTGCGCTCTGAAGCCGAACACAGGATCGGCCTCTGGATTGAAGAAGCTCTGAAAGGACAGAAGGGGCCCCGCTAGCCGGAATCCCATTCTGAACGCCGAAAAGGCCGCGACAATATTGCGACAGCTTCGCAGTTTCCGAAGACATCCGGAACAAGAATCTCAAAAAAATATATATTTCAACATATTATAAACACCTTATCAGCACCGTAGAAAAAAATTCTGCATAACGCAAAAAAATGCTTGACGACAGCCCTCCCTTCATCTAATTTCCATCTTCGCAGTGCGCTTGTAGCTCAGCTGGATAGAGCAACAGGCTACGAACCTGTAGGCCGGGAGTTCGAATCTCTCCAGGCGCACCATAAATTTCAAGGGGTTACGGGATATTACCGCAACCCCTTTTATATTTTCAGACGCTCCCTCCCTTCCTTGATTGACAAGCCCCATATTCCAGAGAATGCTGGAAAGCATTCCCTCATGGTCGGACAATCGACGGTCGCAGCCTTCTCTCTGCTTCCTCCTGCGCATGGAGACGCATCAAACCGTAAAGGAATTTTTCATGAAGCAGCTCTTTCCTGAAGATTTCTCCGGTCAGCCGCCATACTTTCTCCTGCCCCGGCAGGCCGATCGCGGCGACATGCGCAATCATCTGCCTTACGGCAACATTTTCTCCGCCAGCTGTGCCGAACTGTTCGACGGGTATTTTATCTTTGCGGACACTTCGCGGAAACTCAACGTTCAGAGCAGACCGGACACGGCTTCTGCACTTCCGGCGGGCTCACCGCTTCACCGTGAACATTAATTCTGTGCAATGTCCGGCCTTCCCGATACTGCCTGCCCGCCTTCCGTCCTGATCTGCGGCGCCGGAAGCGGTTGCGGAAAAACGACGCTTTCCCTCGCGCTGATGGCCGCATATACACGGCGAGGTCTTTCCGTTCGCCCCTTCAAGACCGGCCCGGACTTCATAGATCCCGGCTGGCATGGAGCCGTATGCGGTCGTCCTTCCCTGAATCTTGATCCCTGGATGCAGTCCTGGAAAGAACATCCCGGCAATGTCGCACGTCAGTATCTTTCTCATGAGCGGCTCTGCGGAACAGACGAGACCGGACTTTCCGATGCTTCCCGGCTCATCATTATCGAAGGAGCCATGGGCCTGTACGACGGGCTCCCCGGAAAATCCTCTTCTGCGGCAGATGTGGCTCTGGAACTCCATATTCCCCTGCTGCTTGTCATCGACGTACGAGGCATGTCGGCCAGCGCAGCGGCCATAGCCCGGGGTCTGGCAGAACTTCGCCCCGGTCTCCGTACAGCGGGAGCGGTCTGCGTCAAGGCCGGCAGCAAGCGACATCAAGATCTTCTGCGCGAATCTTTTGCGGAATTTTGTCCGGATATCCCCCTGCTGGGGGTCATACCCTTTATGGAAGAGATTTCTCTGCCCTCCCGGCATCTCGGACTTGTTCAGGCTGCGGACTTTCAGAAAGATACTCAGCTTGCGGCGCGTTTTTCCCGGCTGGCGGACATAGCGGAAGAGCATATCAATCTCGACGCGCTGCTGAACCGTCTGGTCAAGCTTGCCCCTGCTCTCCCTCCGCAGGCTCAAGATATTCTCCCGGCCCCCACAGAAGAAAAGCCCCGCGTGCGTATCGCTCTGGCTCGGGACGAAGCCTTCAGCTTCTGGTATCCGGAGTACAGCCTGCTGCTTGAGGAAGCAGGCGCACAGCTTGTTCCCTTTTCTCCCCTGCGGGATGCCGGTCTGCCTCCGGAAATACAGGGCCTGATTCTGCCCGGAGGATATCCCGAACTCCACGCCCGACGCCTTGCAGAAAATATCTCCATGCGCGAGGCAATACGCGCCTTTGCCTGCAATCATCCGGTACACGGCGAATGTGGTGGCTTTCTTTATCTTATGGAAGCTCTGGAAAAAGAGGGACAGCGCTTCCCCATGTGCGGATGTCTGCCTTTGCGCGCCCGTATGGAAACGCGCCGAAGCGCTCTGGGCTATCGCGAAGTCTGCGGCCTGAACGGCCCTTGGCGCGGCCTCGTTCTGCGCGGGCATGAATTCCATTATTCCCGCATAGTCGAAAAAGCTGACGCCCTGCCTCCCCTGTGGGAAATGCGCTCGCCCGCCTTCCCCGGTGCAATCCCTGAATACGAAGGAGCCGCTTTAGGCTCTGTTTCCGGCTCCTATATCCATCTCTCGCCCCTTTCTCATCCCGACGCGGCCGGACGCCTTGTCGCAGGCTGCCTTACCCGGAACAAGGATCATTCATGACACGCCCGTTTTCCGACATTCTGCAAACAGCCTCCCGGATTCCTCCGGAAGAAATAGAAGCCCGTTCCTTTGCCATTATTGATGAGGAACTTCCCGAACCACGCCCCTTTTCCGGTTTTGCCTGGGAAGTCGCCCGGCGTCTGATCCATACCAGCGGCGACATCTCCCTTCCCGCAGATCTTTATCTCCCTGAAGAAGCCATCATGCGCGGCATTGAGGCTCTGCGGCACGGATGCTCCGTCCTGACCGATACGCGCATGGCTCTGTCCGGCATTCCCCTTCGCAGGCTCAGCCCGCTGAACTGTTCCGCGCACTGCCTGCTCGATCTGCCCGGCGTCGAGGAACAGTCCCGGAAGCTCGGCATTACCCGTTCCAGAGCCGCCATTCTTCTGGCGGGCGAACGCCTTTCCGGCAGTATTATAGCTATCGGCAACGCGCCCACCGCACTGCTCACGCTGCTGGAACTGCTGGATGAAGGATTGCCCGAACCTGCGCTGATTATCGGCATGCCCGTCGGCTTCGTAAATGCAGCCGAATCCAAGGAACTGCTGCTCCAAAGCGGACGCTCCTGCCTTTCCCTGCGTGGAAGACGCGGAGGCTCCCCTCTTGTCGCATCCGTCGTCAACGCGCTGGCCCTCATTGCCGGCAGGAAGGACACACAATGAACGCGCTCATTGTCTCCCGGGAGGAAGCGGGCCAGAAACTGCTCAACTTCCTTCAGCGGCGTCTCGAAGCCGCAAACGGGGAACTCCACAAATGGATACGCAGCGGACAGGTACGCATCAACGGAGGCCGGGCCAAAGCCTTTGATCGTGTAGCGGAAGGCGACGCCGTGCGCGTTCCGCCCTTTGCGCCCGCCAGAACGTCTGACGCTCCGACGCCGGGAGCTTCCCCGCATGAACATGCTTCTCGTCTCCCCATCGTTTACGAAGACGACGACATTCTGATTCTGAACAAGGAAGCCGGTCTGCCCGCTCAGGGAGGAAGCGGTCATAGCGACAGTGTGGTTTCCCGGCTTGCCGCCCAGTTTTCCGGCTCGACCTTTCTGCCCGCTCCCGTTCACAGGCTTGATAAGGATACCTCCGGGCTGCTGCTTGCAGGAAAAAGCTATGCGGCCCTTCGCAAGTTCAGCGACGCGCTGGCCGGACGAGAGGGCCTCCCTCCCCGCAAGGAATATCTCGCCTGGATATGGGGCCGCTGGCCCCACAGCGAAGAATGCAGGCTGCGGGATCTGTTGAAAAAAAACGAGCATGAAAGGAAAATGGAAGCTGACGGGCCGGAAGGACGGGAAGCTGAAAGCATTGTCCGCCCGCTGGAAACCCGGCGCATAGGGGAAAAGACGGCTACCCTGATGCTGATACGCCTGCTGACCGGGCGCACGCATCAGATCCGCGTCCAGTTCTCCTCTCGCGGCTACCCTCTTGTTGGCGACGGCAAATACGGCAGGAAAGACGGAACTGCCCTCAAACTTCACGCCTTCCGCCTTACGCTGCCCGAATATGAGGGAGCTTCCCCCCTTGTCGTTTCCTGCCTTCCTCCCTGGGAAAAACCGTGGGAGACCATACTTCCGTCAGGAGAAACGCCATGCCTTTGAAAACAGCGCAATACGACCAGGATTTTCTGAAAGCGAACATGATGGGGCCTAATGCAATACTCATTCTCGAAGAACTGCTCGATCATCTTTCGCTGAGTTCCAGAATGAGAATCCTTGATCTGGGATGCGGAAAGGGACTCTCCTCAATATTCCTTGCAAGGGAGTATAAGGCCCGAATTTTTGCTCTGGATCTCTGGATTCCGGCAACGGACAATCATATCCGCTTTCAAAAAACGGGTCTTGACGACTTTATTGTTCCCATTCACGCGGACGCGCACGAGCTGCCGTTCGCAAATCATTTTTTTGACGCGGTAATCAGCGTGGATTCCTATCATTATTTTGGAAACAACGACACCTTTTTTTCTGAAAAGATACGCCCGCTGCTAAAAAAGGGCGGACTTGTCGCCCTGGCATTTCCGGGATTGAAATCCGAGCTGCAGACTGTTCCTGAAGCTATGAAACCCTACTGGAAAGAAGAAGAACTGCCTATGCTGCATTCCGCAGCCTGGTGGAAGGAACTTTTCAAAGACGAGCTGCACGAGCTGCACATATGGGAAATGGCCTGCTTCAAAGAAGCCTGGAAAAGCTGGCTTGATACGGACAATCCCTATGCCGTGCAGGACAGAGCCATGCTCAGGACAGACAACGATCGCTTCATGAATCTTATCGGCATTACCGGTACGGTGAGCTGACGAAAACTTCCCGCCCCCCTCAACAAAGGGAGACGGGAGCTGTCCCTGAACGGGGCTTGCGACGCACCTTTTCGGCCCGGCGTCTGCGGCCTCATCCTGCCCGCAGGCCGGACTTCCAAGCTTACATGAAAGAGTATCCGGGCCGCTGTCCGGCGCGCAGCTCTCACGGGAAATATCCCGCTCAGCTCCGCGCCGGGCCTGCGGAAACAGACTAGAACATGCCCGGCACCCGGATTCCTCCGGTAAGATTCGTCATTTCCCTTTCCATATTGGAACGGGTTACGCGCACGCCTTCATTCACCGCGCTGATAATGAGATCCTGCAACATTTCCACATCGCCCCCCTCCAAGGCGCGGGGATCAATGGCGATGGAACGGAGTTCCTGACGGCCGTTCATCACGACTTTGACCATTCCGCCCCCGGCCGAGGTTTCCACGGTCTTTTCCGCCATTTCCTGCTGGAGTTTGAGAACCTTGTTCTGCATGACCTGAGCCTGACGCAGCAAGTCGTTCATATTGGGCATGTGGCCTCCTTAATCTTCTATGGTTTTCTGGTTGGAAAAAATACGAATACTCTCACTCTTCGCCCTCCGGGGCGCAGTGTACAAGCGTTGCCCCGTAGATACGTCCGAGTTCCCGCACCACAGGATGCTCCTGCATCTCGGCCTTGAGTTCCGCCGAGGTACGACGCTCTGTGCGGGGAGGCTGAATATCCAGCTCAAGCGTCTGTCCGGCCCAAATTCCGGCCGCCTTCCCCACGCTGTCCGTATATCGCCGGAGCTGTCTGAATACCGTCTGGGAATACGGGGTCAGGCATAGACGCGTTCCCTGAATCTCTCCGGAACATTGACGGAGTATATTGAGCGGAATACCTTCACGCCTTTCGCAGAAGGTCAGAAAGTCATCCCAGCTCAGGGGGCCGTCCCTCTTTTGTTCTCCGGAAGCAACGGCAGGCGTATCCTGCCGGATCGCAACCTGTTTCTGCTCAGAAAGGGACTGTTCGTCATCCCTTTCCTGCCCCGTCTTTTCCGGCCCGCTAAGAGAGGAATCCCCCTCCGCCGGAATTTGATCCAGCCAGGGGGGAACCTCATCCCCCGCTGCGTGTTGCGGAGAAACGGAGCTTTCCTCTTGCAGAGGAGCATTCTCAGCGGTACGGCGCACATGTTCCGGCGGCCGAAAACGACGTGAAGCCTCTGCCTTCTCTGAAGATGCCTTTTTTTCCGAATCCGCAAGAGAAGAAGAGGCGACAGGTGCAGATTCGGAACCGGCCGGGGACGCCGCCCCTTCAGCAAAAGGGCGGCCGCGCTCCGTCGTTCCTGAAGATTCTCCGGCTTTTGATGCTTCCGCAGAGGAAATTGCATTGCCTCCGCTTCCGGCAAGAATCGCGGGATTCAGCTCGCCGAGCGGCAGCAGGCGGGGCAGCAGGGCAAGATTAAGCAAAAGAAGTTCCAGCCCGGCAGCAGGTTCAAGGCTGGTAAGAATACGACGCTGACTTTCCAGCGTCATCTGCCAGGCGGCATGAATATAGGAAAGAGGAAAAATTTCTGCCAGCGCGGCCAGACGTTCCGTTTCCCGCTGGGGAAGCTCCAGTACGGCCGCAGCCTCCGAGCCTGCCTGCCGGAGCAGAAAAAGATTGCGCCACAACGTGCCCAGTTCACGAAGAAAAAAGCCCATGTCCGCGCCCTGAGCCAGCAGCTCGCGCACCAGACGCGCCACGCCGAGAGCATCCTGACGCGCCAGCGCATCCATCAGGCGATCCATCACTTCCCTGCCTGCCAGCCCCAGCACTTCGCGGGCCTGAGCTGCTGTCAGAAGCTCGCCCGAAGCCCCGCCGCCGAGGGCAAGCGTCTGCCCCAGCAACGACATGGCGTCTCGCACACTGCCTGCGGCCCTTCTGGCTATCAGCCGGGCGGCATCCTCTTCAAACGGCCTGCCTTCACGCTCCAGCACGGAACATATATGGGCTTCCAGTGTGGCTTCAGGAATCTGCCGGAAGACAAAATGCTGGCAGCGGCTTACTATGGTCACGGGAAACTTGTGCTGCTCCGTAGTGGCCATAATAAACGTAACCCGCGCAGGAGGCTCTTCCAGAGTCTTCAGCAGAGCGTTGAAGGCCTCCTTGGTGAGCATGTGCGCTTCGTCTATGATGAAAACCTTGTAACGCCCTTCCAGCGGAGCGTAACCGACGGCGTCCCGCAGACGACGGACATCGTCTATACCGCGGTTCGACGCGCCGTCGATTTCCACCACATCCACGAAACTGCCCTGCGTGATGCGCCGACAGGCGCTGCATTCGTTGCACGGCTCTCCGGTAGGAGCATGCACGCAGTTCAACGCCTTGGCAAAAATACGGGCAATGGTGGTCTTGCCGACACCGCGCGTCCCGCTGAGCAGATAAGCCGGAGCAACCCTGTCCTCTCGCGCAGCGCGGGACAGGATGGATTTCACCATATCCTGCCCCACAACCTGCGCGAAGGTCTGGGGACGGTAACGCGCAGCGAGGGAGGAGGCTCCTCCCCCGCCCGGCACTTTGGTCTGAGCTTCGTCAGCCATGCGTGTTCTCGTCCTGAAAAGGGGCTAGAACGTATAGCGAGTGAGCCAGTGGGCGTACTTTTTATTTTCGCCGTGAGCAGCTTCAAAGAACGCTTTCTGGATGGCCTTGGTCACCGGACCGGCGTGTCCTTCACCGATAACGCGGTCGTCCACTTCACGAATCGGAGTCACTTCGGCAGCCGTGCCGCAGAAGAACGCTTCGTCCGCAGTGTACATTTCGTCGCGGGTGAAGACCTGTTCCACGACCTTGTAGCCGAGATCGGTGGCCAGGCTCATAATGGCGTCGCGGTTGATACCTTCAAGAATGGACACGGCGGGCGTGGTCTTGAGTACGCCATTGCGCACGATGAACACGTTTTCGCCGGTGGCTTCAGCCACGCAGCCGTTGACATCGAGCATCAGGGCTTCATCATAGCCGCTCTGCACGGCTTCCATCTTGGCCAGTACGGAATTGACATAGTTTCCGCCCGCCTTGGCCTTGCCCATCAGAGTATTGGGATGGATGCGGTTGAAGGAGCTGGTCTTGACGCGCACGCCCATTTCCAGAGCTTCCGCACCGAGATAGGCGCCCCAGGGCCAGGTTGCCACAATCACGCGGATGGGGTTGTCGGGGAACACGCCGAGCGGGCCTTCTCCCACCCAGGCCAGAGGACGGATATAGCCTTCAGCCATCTTGTTGGCGACCATTGTATCGATCACGGCCTGTTCCATCGTGGCGAGATCATAGGGGCAGTTCAGGCGCAGGATTTTTCCGGAATTGATGAAACGCGTCATATGCTCCTTCAGACGAAACACGGCAGAAGAACCGTCGGCGCACTTATAGGCACGGATACCTTCAAAGTAGCTCGTTCCGTAGTGCAGGGCATGAGTAAGCACATGAATCTTGGCTTCCTCGGAAGGAATGATTTTGCCATCAAACCAGATATAGGGAGTAAGTTCCAAGCCGGCCATATTAATTCTCCTTGCGAAAAGCCGAAAATATCGCGCCGCGCGCGAAAATGGAAGAAAAACGATACGTCCGGCATCATCGCAGGTCAAGCCCGGAAAAAGTTCTCTTCCCCCATCCTCTCATTTCACATAAAATTCCGTTCAGGGGATTTACGACGCTCTTTTTCTCCCGCATAATCCCCTCTGTTCCGGGAATTGCACAGACTTATGCAGCTCTGCGCCTTCCCCGCCGTCTCATTCGCCGGAGTCGTCATGTTTCCAGCCCTTACCCGTGTTCTTTCATCATACTTCTCGCACGCTGTCGTGCGGATGCTTTTTTTTGCCTTCACGCTGGCGGCCTTTCTGGTGCCGGAACTCGTCGAACGGGCATTTGCGGCCAAAAAAAGCGGTGAAGCTCTTCTTCCTCCGCTTACCTCTCCGCTGGAATTTACCGTTTCCGTCCACGGTTCGGGAGAAGCCCCTACGGTACTTATAATAGGCGGTATTCAGGGAGACGAGCCAGGAGGTTTTTCCGCAGCCGCCCTGCTGGATACCCATTATCATTATGAAAAAGGCACCGTACTGGTGATTCCCAACCTCAATTTTCCGAGCATCATCAAACGATCCCGGGGCCTGCACGGCGATATGAACCGCAAGTTCGCCGCTCTGCATGAAAGCGACCCGGAATACGACACGATACGCCGTCTGCAACGCATCATCACCCGCCCTGAAGTCGATCTTGTCCTCAACCTGCACGACGGCAGCGGTTTCTATCGCCCTACCTGGGAATCCTCCACCCATAACCCGGAACGCTGGGGACAGAGCGTCATCATAGATCAGGAAGAAGTCCCCGGTATCGCCTTCGGCAATCTTGCCGAAAACGCCCGCTATGTGGTTGAGGAAGTCAACAAGTGTCTGCTGTCCGATCAGCACCTTCTGCATGTACGCAACACCCGCACGGGGGAAGGCGATGAGGAAATGGCCAAAAGCCTGACCTGGTTTGCCCTGAACCACGGCAAGGCCGCCTATGGTCTCGAGGTAAGCAAAGATTTCGGCGTCAAGGAACGCACCTATTACCAGCTTCGCATGGTTGAAGCCTTTCTGCGCATGGCTGGGGTGGAATTCGAACGGGATTTTGCTCTGAGTACCGACGGTATCCTCTCCGCGCTCGGCAGCGGAGTTTATGCCGGTTTTATGGATAACCGTCTGGTTCTTCCGCTCTCCGGCGTGCGAAGCAACCTCGCAGGCACCATCCCTCTGCCCGAAGGCGGCGAAAAAACCCTCAGCGCCAATATGCCCATTGTCGCAGTGAGCGGAGAACGGGGGAGATTGACCATACACTACGGGAATAATATGGTAACCAGCTTCCGTCCCGAATGGCGGGAGCGTGATAATTCCATAGATTCCGTCCGGGTTCTGGTGGACGGAGAGGAGCAGACCGTGCATTTCGGCGATGAAATCCGCCCACGGGAACACTTTCTGGTCAAAAAAATACCGGGATTCCGCGTCAACGCCATAGGCGCGACGCTCGGCGCCGATGAAAGCGGCCTGACCATACGCCGGAGCGATTTCCGGGAAAACTATTCTCTGGACACCGCAGGCGATATATATCGGGTGGAAGTATACCGCGAGTCGCGTTATGCCGGAACCTTCACCGTACGCTTCGGCGCTCCCGGCATAAAAGTCACAACTCCCCTGACATTGCCCGCAGTCAAGGGCCGGGAATCCCGCCTCGGCTGGTAAGGAGAACTTTCCCATGCAACGCATTCCCGAACCGCTTAAAGAACTGGTGGAACAAATGGCCCGTCTGCCCGGCCTCGGGCCGAAGTCGGCCATGAGGGCTGCCATGACGCTCCTCAAATGGCCGGAGGCCGAAGTCCGCCGTCTGGGAAAGAACATCCACGAACTGAGGGACAGGCTGCACCTGTGTTCCCGCTGCGGCAGCCTTTCCGACAGCGATCCCTGCCCCATATGCGCCGATCCCGTACGCTCACGCGACAGCCTCTGCCTCGTGGCGGAATGGGACAGTCTGCTTGCGCTTGAAGAAGGCAATTTCTATAAGGGCCAGTATCTCATTCTCGGCGGCCTGCTTGCCCCGCTGGAACACAGCCCTGCGGAATCGCTCGATATGGACAGACTGACGGCACGGCTGGCCGAAGGAGAAGTTTCGGAACTGATCCTCGCGCTGGGAGCAACGGCGGAAGCCGAGGCCACGGCCAGCTATGTGCGCGACGAAGTGACACGTCGTTTCCCGAATATCAGGATTACCCGCCTGGCTCAGGGCATTCCGCTCGGTGCGGAAGTCAAGTTCATGGATCGCGAAACCCTGCGTCAATCCCTGCGTTACCGGCAGGAACTCAACTGATTCTTTTCCGGAGCATCCCATGCTGTTTTTTTCCACCCCGCGCGAAGCCCACACCACACTTTCCTGCCCGGACTGCGGCTCACGCCTTGATATCCGGCGCAGCTGCCACGAAGCGTACATGTACTGCCCGAGCTGCCGAAAAAGTTTTGACCTCTCACCGTTCGTCCCGCACATGGATGAGGCCATGGAAAACTTTCTCGAACAGCTGTACGTCGACAGAGTTTAGGCGGATTTTCCTCTTTTCCGTCCGCCACATTCCGGAAAGCAGTCTGCCCGGAGCTGTTTGCCCGTGCGCCGCGCTCCCTGCCTCGTCAGCAAGCTCATGCGCCCCTGCTCTTGCTTTGCAGCGAGGGGATATCGTGCGTCCGCTTCTGCAAAACGACGATCATGCACAGAGCAGATGCTGAAGTCGGGTAATATCTCCGCAGTATCCGGTCTACGCCCTATCATTAGCGGTAAAATCCGCAGGGGACATGTGAGGTCGGCCTCTTCTGCCGCATCAGGAAACAGCATATTGCGGCGACCCTTCGCCACTAGGGCCAAA
The DNA here is from genome assembly GCA_019119045.1 of Candidatus Mailhella merdavium. Taxonomy (GTDB): domain Bacteria; phylum Desulfobacterota; class Desulfovibrionia; order Desulfovibrionales; family Desulfovibrionaceae; genus Mailhella; species Mailhella merdavium. The sequence goes on from DWXS01000042.1 coordinate 150,641, forward strand.
GCTGCTTTTCCCGCCCTCTGCCCTATGCAGAAAGAGTTGCGCTACTTGTGCGGGCATGTCGGATGCCGCCCTTGCGGAATAAAAGAGGGAGCGGCGCCTCACCCGGCCTTCACACCGACTCGGGGACAGAATTCCGCCATTTCGCATTCCGTACAGGCAGGATTGCGGGCATCGCACACGTCCCGCCCGAACCATACCAGGCGGTGATTCACGTCGCCCCATGTATCCCGTGGAAATAATTTCATAAGATCACGTTCAATGCGCACGGGATCGTCATACTGCGTCAGGCCCAGTCTACGGGATATGCGCTTCACATGCGTATCGACTGCCAGCCCTTCATTGATGCCGAAGGCCCCCCACAGAACCACATTGGCCGTTTTACGGGCCACTCCCGGTATCCGGATCAGTTCTGCCAGGGTATGGGGAACTTCTCCGCCAAACATTTCGACGACAACTCTGGCCGCTCCCAACAGATTTTTTGCCTTGCTGTGATAAAATCCAGCGGAATGAATAACCTGCTCCACCTCTTCCTGCGTGGCGGAAAGCAGATCGACAGGTCGCGGCCAGCGGCGGAAAAATTCAGGCGTGATGGTGTTCACCCGCGCGTCGGTACATTGCGCGGCAAGCACCGTTGCCACAAGCAGTTCCCAGGCATTTTCATGCACAAGGTGCGTCTTCGGTGCGGGATAACGCTTCACCAGTCGTTCCCACACCTGCCCTGCACGAGCCGACAGAACGCCTTTCGCATCCGTCGATTCCCCCACGTTGCGTGATCCAGTCCGGGCCGGACGCATATGCTACCTCTCTTCCCCTGAATATCCTTTTCTATCCCCGTTTTACCGAAGGCAAGGCGGCTCCGAGATCTTCATATACCTCAAGATGCGCGGCACAAAAACTCTCCGGCGAAAGCCGTTCCGCCGCAGCTTTCCCTGCCGCAACCAGCTTCTCCCTCTTTTCCCTGTTCCGCATGAGTTCCTGCATGGCTTCAGCCAGTTCTACGGGCGTAGCCGGAAAGAAGCGCAGAAAGGCCTTACCGGAGGGATCCAGTTCCTCATGGTCGGGAAGAGAGGGCGCAATGACAGGAAGCGAGTGCGTCCAGGCCGACAGAATAAGATCCGGCTGCCCCCCCTCATCCACAGAAGAAATCACCGCGTCGCACAGGGGCATCAGCGCATCGTTGTCCTGCGCCCCCAGCAGGGCAAGGCGTTCTTCCGTGCGCAAATCCTCCGCTTCCGCAAGAATCGAGGCAAAATCCGCAAGTTCTCCCGTAACCCGAACTTCCCAGGGTGAAGGTTCCTCAAGCACGCGCAGTCTGGCCATGGCGGAAAACAGCGTACTCAGTCCGGCTCCGGAAGCGGAGGAACAGCTTGCAAAAAAAAGAAAGCGTCCGGTATTGCCGTCCTTTGCTCCTTGCCGTGCAGGATGCCCCGGCGGAATATCAATGGGAGAAAAGGCGGAAGAAACGCTTTTTTTCCACACCGGCAACGTACAGGGAAGTATGCTGCGAATAAGCGGCGGAACCCCCGGCCCCTTCCCCTTTCCTCTGGGAGCCAGCCATACCGCTCCCGATGCGGCCCGGGACATCAGTTCATCGGCCAGCTGTCCGGAAGTCGTCAGAAAAGCATCCACTCTGCGCAGGGCTTTTGTCTGCGAGCGCGCAAGCGCAGAAGGATTCTCGTCTATAGTCTGGACAAAACGAAACAGACCGGAACGACGCAACCAGGCTACCTGACTCAGAGCTTCAAAACCGAAAAGATGGACGACCCTCACCGTCCGCCGGGAAAGTATACGGCGAAGAGCCAGATACAGGGAAAAACCGGAAATTCCGGCTTTCAGCGCATGAAACTCAAGGCCATGCGCCTCGCATTCTCCGGCCAGCGCGCTTCCGGCGAAACAGACCGTCGCCGCAGAAATTCCGGCACGTCCCAGCTGTTTCGCAAGCAGCAGTGTCCTCTCCTGTGCAGGAGAGAGAGCAGAAAGTGTTTCCCCGGGCAGAGGCCCCATGTCAGGGCGCAGATCGATCAGCAGAACGCACATCGCGTCACCATAAACACCTTTGCCGGAGGGCACAAGATGTCCTGATCCTCTTTTCCCGACAGGAAGTTATCCGAATTCCCGCAACAGCCCTTTTCGCCTTTCTCCCGCGGTCGACAAAAAACTTCCTCCGCCCCGGACAGTCCTTATACGGCTCCCGAAGCGGAGGAATTTTTTCCAGAGAAGTTGCGGTCGGCAGAGGCTCTGCAGCCTTCTTTCCGACGAGGGTTCCGTAAGACGCCGTATCCCGACTGCGCCATGAATACATTCCCTCAAAAATCTTCCGCGGAGGAACGTCCACAACGGTTCCGTTACCATATCGGGTAAAAACCGTTTCAAGCTCCGCGAAAGAACGCCCGGCAGAACGGCTTTCTCAAAAATGCTTTCCTCCGGAGACGCCTCTCGCAGTATTCGAGAGGCTCTGTTCCGGCTTCAGAGCATTCTGTTTCAGAAAGCGTTCATGCCTGCGGAATGTTCAATGAACGATGCCCCCCGGGAATCCGTCATCATTTTCCGGATAACCTCGCCCTACAAGTGAAATACGTCTATCAAAATGGCGCTTTCCACCCCGTTCTGCGGCGGGAAGACCCGTGCGCGAACCTTGTCGCCCTTCTTCAAATCTCCAATTCCCTTTTTGGATTCCCAATGAAAGATATCCGCGTAGACATTTTCCACAAGCGTGCCTGTGCCTACGGAAATTTTGGCCAGGCTTCCGTCCTTGCGCTTGAGTTCAAACACCTTCGCTTCGGCGTCCACGCTTTCCACAATCCCGCGTTCGGTAAGCAGCAGGGGGAAGGTCACAATGATATCCGCCATGGGGATAATGGTGACGCTTGCGCTTTCCACACCTTCAGGCAGGGATGCGGCCTGTGACGCGGGGGCTTTATCCGACACCACCGTCCCGGCAGCCTCCGCCGCCAGACAGGGAGCTGCGGAAAACATGCACGCACAAAGCAGACACAGCGACGCGCCTGCTTTAACCAGCATTCTGGATCTCATGATACACCTCTCAAGTTCAGGACTCGAGAAGCGGCGTACCTCCGGCCAGCAAAGCTTCATGCAGCACGGCCCGGAGTCTGCGCCCCGATGGCCCGGGACGGCCGCTTCCCACGGGTTTGCCCCCATAGTGTGTGACAGCCACACACTCCGGGCCAGTCCCGAATATCAGGATTTCTGAAGCTGCGTACAGTATTTCTTCTGTTATATCAGTGATTATCACGTCCATCATGCTCTTGGCGAGTTCCATGGCCAGCAGTGCGGTCGTTCCCGGCAGAGCATGCGTGAAGCGCGGCATCAACAGCCTTCCCTCCGCATCGATTACGCCGACATTGGCAATGGCGGCTTCGGCAAGAAAGCCTTTCTCATCAAAGGAAAAGGTCACGTCCACCCCGTGCTTTCTCGCCTCGCTGGTCATGAGCGCATTGGGAAGATAATTGGTAGACTTTATCCCGGCCAGCCAGGGCTGCTTGGCAGGCACCGCGCTGCGACATGCCGTGAGTCCCCGTTCCCAGAAAGATTCAGGCAGGGGGCTGCTGCGGGTTACGATGACAAAAAAGCTGCTTTCCGGACATTCGGCAGGATCTACCCCCATACCTCCAGGCCCTCTTCCCAGAAGCACCTTGACCGCGCAGTATTTTTCCCCTGCCGCAGAGGTCACGGCGAGAACAATATCTCTCAGCTCATCCCAGGCGCAGGGAGGCTCCAGCTCCAGCACTCCGCATGAATGCCGCAGACGTTCAAGATGAGCGTCCAGTTCCAGAATACGCCCCTCTGTGACATGCAGACTTTCAAAGACGCCATCTCCCCGATGCACCATGTGATCATCGAGAGGAATGAGCATAAAACGGGGATCCCGGCACATGCCGCCGATGCGATGATCATAAAAAATCAGCACCTTTTCTTCTCCGGCTCTGGGTAATCCCCGCACGCGCCCAATCCATTCTTCCGTATTCAGCTCCGTCAGCTTTTTCATGCCGTTTTCCTTTTTTCTTATCCCAAGGCAGGCCTCTCCCGGAGGATCAGCCGCGTTTTTGAGTACGACAGCCGGTGTTATTTCCGCAGTCTGTGTGACGCGATATTCCGTCACCTTCGTCTCCCAGTCTAGCCCCGCTTTGTCCGGGCGACAAGCATACGCCGCTCTTTCTCGGACGCCCGCGCGTTCGTGCTCCGTATCTTTTATAATGCGACGACAGCTCCGACACCTTGCGTTTCACATCCGCGCCTGTCGGGAAACATCCGGCAAGCTCCGTCATCGGAGCCTGTCAGAATAACTTTTCAAGAAAAATTTCCGAAACTTGCGTCTTTTCCTTGTCTGATTTCATTCAAAAAATCAGTTCCCAACAGCACAACAGGAAAACATCCCTTGACGTCTTGCTTTTCCAGGATTAAAAAAACCATAAGGAAAAATTTCATGAAGCAGCTTTCCGTTTCCTCCATATCTCCTACCCTTAAAAAACTGGGCAGCCCGCTGTTCATCTTTCTGCTTTTGTGCGGCGTGGGGTATCAGACAACGGAAATGGCTGCCCTTCACCTTCTTCAGTCCGGAACGTCCCCGGATCAGGCCTCACTCACTCAGGCATCGGTCTTCATTTCTTCCTCTCAACTGGCCATGCCCCGTGTGACGACGATTAACAAGGATCTCCGTCACTCAGTCCCCTTCCTTCCTCTACTGGTTCTTCTCCCACATATAGATGTCGAGCGCCCGTCCTTACGGATTCTCTCTCTCCGAAACAGCGCCGACATCCTTCCCAAGCCGTGCCGACCCTACGGCATGCTCCCTCTCCCTAATGCGCCGCCTGCGCTCTCCTGAAGGTTTCAACTTTCACATTCCCGGCCGGAGCATCCCTTTTCAGGGATTCGTATCTGCCCCTTTTTCGTGAAATATTTACCATCAGGAGTACACCATGTCTCTCGACGCTACCGTTCTGCTTACCTGCCTGGCGTTTCTGGGTCTTTCCGTCATCCTCGGCTTCTTCGGCGCACGTCTCAATAAGTAGCCGTATCGTTTCCTTTCTCAGGCTGCACCACCGGGTAATGAGCAAGTAAAAGAATATTCCCGGATTCCGGGCGGGTTCTCGTCAGAGAACCTGCCCGAATCTCTCCGGGAATGAACGCCGTCCCCGGCCCGAGGCCGTTATTCGAACGGCTTGAGGTCAGCCAAACCGAGCTTTCCGCGCCTGTAAAAAGGTCTGCCTGCCGGAAACAGGAGAACTCGTACGTTAACGTCGCACGCTTTTTCATAACTTCGACGGAAAAATACGGATACTGCCCGGCACGGCCGAAAATTCCGGCAAAATCCCCGGCGAAGGGACCTGGGGTTCAGGCTGCGATGCTTCCTCTCCTGCCGACAACAGGAAGAATCCTTCCCCGGCATGAAAGTACGGATTTTCCGCCTCATGAACCACAGGACAAGTTCCTCTTACTTTTATAATCCTGCGGCAATACATAATGCCGTACAGCGACTGCGCGGGTATTCAGGTTCCCGCAACGATTTACCCATGAACGGACATCTCATCAGCGCAATATCTCCGACGTACAGGAAACTGGGCAGTCTGCTGCTCCTGCTCCTGATGCTTCTGGGCTTTGTCCACGATGTCCTTCTCGCCTCTGCGCACCCCCTGCCGCCTGAAAGAATTCCCGCCTTTTCCGGGCAGGCGATTGGGAACTCCGAAACAGATCATTTTCTCATTCCGCGTGCGGACGTACAGATACGGAATCTGGATGTTCCTCAACTCCACGTTCCTTATGCGCTGACAATTTTTCCGAAAATCTGCTCCGGGGCGACGGCTCTGCGTCTGTACGCAAGATCTGACGCAACTCCTTCTTTATCCGAATTTTTTCATGGCCTGCTGCCTCTGCCACATGGCCCGCCGGTATTTTCCTGATCGGCATCATCGTACAGGGACTACATTCATCTGACCAGAAATTTTGATAATTCAGGAGAATACACATGGTTTCCGAAGTTCTCGTTGCCGTTCTGTGCCTTGTCTTTGTGGGCTTTGCCGTCATGCTTGGCGTGGCAGGCGCACGAAACGGCAAAAAAAGTGCCCCCGGCGAAGCGGACGGCAATAAATCATAAGAAAAACAGCAACCCTCCTCTCTGCCGCGGTCTGCCCCGAAAGCGTTTCAATACCGCACACACGGTTCCGCTTTCCGATACGTCCCCGAAATATACGGGCTCAACATAACGGCAGACAGCAGAGGAGCCGATATCAGCAGCCTCCGGCAAGCCCGGAAGCTGCCGGGAGGCGCGCCCTCCCCAGCCTCCCGCCCGTATCCCGCCCCTCCCGGTGGGATACGGGTTCTTTTTACTCTCCGTCATCCCGGCCTTCCTGACCTTCGACATATCTGACCAGCCGTAACAGGACCATGAGCCTCCGCTATGCGTCTTCTCCCGAAAAACTCGGGATATAAAGCTTTCACAAAAACATATGACGCAGCAGAAGACTGCCAGGCCATAGGCTCCATGACAACTGCAAATACTTTTCGCTCCCTCTTTTCGCAGCGGCTCGGACGACTCTGCCCCTTGCCCCATTCATATCCGGTCGCCATTTTGCAGACAGACCGAGTTCGGGCCCATTAAAGCCGACACCTTCCGCGCGCCTGAACAGGAAGACATCAAATGAGAATCCGTCGTCAGCGGCCATGCCGCTGTCCTTACACACACAACTTCTTCCGGGATATCTGAACGGATCGCCCCCCGGAAATAGCCCCCTGCTTATGATAAAACAGCCGCATCCCTTGACTGACATGAGGCAAAGCCATACATAGAATTCAGGATATGGAGCATTCCGCTTCTTCCTCAATTGCTCGGGACAAGTCATATTATCCTGTGTGCAAAAATTCTCATGACGACATCGTCTTTTCAGGAGGGCACCCATGACGACGACTGTACTTTTGACGTGTGCGGCTTTTCTGGCAATTTCCGTTATTTTCGGCATCATCGGCGCAAAGTTGAGCGAATAGGAAAAAAGGCCTCCTCTTTATGAGGGGGCCTTTTCCATATTGTTCTTCCTTTGCGGCTTACAAAGTTTCGAAGCTGCGGGAATCCCATGTTCTTCCGCCATATATAGGGGAGCGGATGCCCTTATTCCCGTTCAGGCCGCGGGTGCGCTCTACAGGAACATATCCGGCTTGCGCACGGATACCAGATCTCTTTCCAGCAGTTCTTCCGCTATCTGCACGGCGTTGAGAGCCGCTCCCTTGCGGATATTGTCGGCAACAATCCAGAGATTGAGGCCATTCTCAATAGTGTTATCTTCACGAATACGCCCGACGAATACAGGATCGTCTCCTGCCGCATCTATCGCCAGAGGATAGATATTCTGAGAAGGATTATCCAGCACTCGTACACCGGGAGCTGTTGCGAGAATTGCGCGGGCTTCGCGGGCACTGAGCTTCTTTTCCGTTTCAATATTCACGGATTCGGAATGTCCGTAGAATACGGGCACGCGCACGCAGGTGGCCGTCACCCGGATTTTGGGATCTTCCATAATCTTCACGGTTTCGTTCACCATCTTCATTTCTTCCTTGGTGTATTCATTCTCCAGGAAGACATCGATATGGGGAAGACAGTTGAAGGCTATGCGATGAGGATACACTTCAACATCCGGTTCCTGCATATTGAAAAGCTGGCGTACCTGATGTTCGAGTTCGTTGATCCCCTTCTGGCCCGTGCCGCTCACGGCCTGATAGGTGGATACCACAATACGCCGTATGCCGGCCACGTCATGGAGGGGCTTCAACGCCACAACCATCTGAATGGTGGAGCAGTTGGGGTTGGCAATAATCCCGTTATGCTCCTCAAGAGCCTGAGGATTGACTTCCGGCACGACCAGAGGGCAGCGATCGTCCATACGCCACGCGCTGGAATTATCCACCACAACACAGCCTGACGCCACGGCATAAGGGGCAAAGGTCTGTGAAGTTCCACCGCCTGCGGAGAACAGCGCAAGATCGATTCCCTTGAAGGAATCCTTTGTCAATTCTTGTACGGTGAGTTCTTCGCCGCTTTCTCCAAAAGGTACTTTTTTACCTGCCGAACGGGAAGAGGCAAGCGCCACTATTCTGGATGCGGGAAAATTGCGCCCGGCCAGAGTATTCAGCATTTCACGCCCCACAGCGCCGGTAGCGCCGACCACGGCCACAACAAGAGATTTTTCCATGTCGCCTTCCTGTTTTTGACGCGGCACATTCCGCGACTTTGCGCGCAAACGGGGGCGCGCATGCTCACTCATTGCACCGGTGCGAAACGCTGTCAAGAGCTGCGCGGCCTGTCACAAGGGCTATTCCGCCCGGAAATCCCCGCTCTTGCCGCCGCTTTTGTAAATCAGCCGCACGTCGCGGATGATCATGTCCTTCTGCACAGCCTTGGCCATATCATAAATTGTCGCCGCAGCGACCTGGGCGGCCATGATTGCTTCCATTTCCACGCCCGTTCTGCCGCTGACGCGCACCTCGCTCTCCAGCACCACGGAAGGAGGCTCATCCCGTATGTCAAAACGGATATCCACATGATTGACATTCAGGGGATGGCAGAGAGGAATCAGCTCCCATGTGCGTTTGGCCGCCATAATTCCTGCCACCTTGGCCACGGAGAGAACATCTCCCTTGGGCAAGGCGTCGCGCCGGAGAAGATCGAGCGTGGACGCGCTCATCTCCACCACGGCACGGGCGCGGGCCACACGCCGGGTTTCCAGCTTGTCGCCCACATCCACCATGCGCAGACTTCCATCCTCCGCAAGGTGCGTAAAGCCCGCATCCGATGAAGAATGCAGCCCGTCTCTGCCGAAGGCCGCATGAACGGAATTGAGCAGTACCCGCAGTACGCCGTCGAGATCGAGATCCGACGTATCCACAAGCACGGCGTCCGGAGCAGGACGCAGAGGATCGACAGCCCTCCCGCGATCCTGTTCGTCGCGTGCGCGGATATCGTTCAGCACCGTCTCAAAGTCCGCGGACTCGCCTCTGGCAAGAAGCTCCTTCAGGCGACGTTCCGCCCGAACTTCGGGACGCGCGTCGAGGAAAAATTTACGCAGGGCTCCGGGAAAGACCTTTGTCCCCATGTCGCGCCCTTCGGCCACAAGGGAAAATCCCCTGCCCAGCGACTGCTGCGCTTTCTGCAGCTCGCTCCTGAGTACGGGGAGCCTGGCCACAATGGACGCCAGCCTTCCCGCTCTTTCGGTACGGATTTCCCCCCCTACGGGTTTTCCCCCGCAGCACAGGAGCCATGCTTCCCCATCTCCCCGCTCCAGCGAAAAGACAAAAGAGGAACAGCGTCGACGCAATTCTTCTTCCGGCAGGTCGGCGGCGTCCGCGCCAAGGGCTAGGCCGAGCGTCCGATACATGGCGCCCGTATCGAGGTAAGCGATGCCGAGTTCCGCAGCAAGACGTTTTGCCAGCGTACTCTTGCCCACGCCTGCGGGGCCGTCCAGGGTAATCACAAAAGGCCTGTCCATACCATCTCCCTGCGCCGTGCGGCGCCTTAACATGACCGCCAGCCTGTCGGCGGCGGAACCCGCGTCAGGATGACGCCGCACCTCACGCGCCGATAAACTCGCGGCAGAGATCGAGGAACAGACGATTTTCCCTCTCCAGCCCCACGGAAACGCGCAACCATTCCGGCAAACGATAGGAGCCGAGGCTGCGGATGATCATGCCGCGTTCCAGCAGACGGGCGTGAAGAGCCTTTGCCTCAATGCGTCCGGCAGGAGGGGAAAACATGATGAAATTGGACTGACTGGGTATGACGCTGCACCCCATTTCCTTCAATTCGCGGGAAATAAGCGCACGCCCTTCGCGCACGGTACGCAGACTGTCCAGGAAAAAGGCCTCGTCCCCCAACGCGGCAACGGCGGCTTCCTCCGCGAGAATGTTCAGGGAAAAAGGAAGGCGCACGCGCCAGAGATAATCGGTAAGAATCGCGGGAAGAATGCCGTAGCCTATGCGCATGCCCGCAAGCCCGTAAACTTTGGAAAAGGTGCGCATAATTGCCACATTGGGCAGGGAATCCAGCTCGGCCAGCAGAGACTGCCCTTCGTCCGCGAATTCCATATACGCTTCATCCACAACCAGCAGACAGGCAGGAGGAAGGGCGCGGGCGAAGGCCTTCAACCGTTCAGGCCGGGCAACCCGTCCGGACGGATTATCCGGAGACGTGACAAAGGCAAGCGTCGTATTTTCATCCGTCAGGTTCAGCAGCGCGTCGAAGTCGAACTCAAAATCCTTGCCGAGCGGCGCGCGGCGCAACTCTACGCCCGCCATCTTCGCCTGCGTGACATACAGGCCGAAACAGGGAGAAAAGGCCACGGCATTATGTACGCCCGGAACGGCGCGCACTCTGAACAGCAGGTCAATCAGTTCGTCGGAACCGTTTCCCACAAAAATACGTTCCGGCCCGACCCGATAACGACTTGCCAGAGCCTGCACCAGTTTCGGATTCCCCCCCTGCGGATAACGATGAGCCTGGCAGATTGCCGCTTTCATGGCCTCACGGGCGGATGGCGGCACCCCCAGAGGATTTTCATTGCTCGCAAGTTTGATTACCTGATCAAGCCCATAACGGAGGCGTATCTCCTCCATGCTCAATCCCGGCTCATATGCCTCGAATTCCGCCACCTCGGGCCGAACGTCCGTACAGGACGAGAACGGCGCCATTGCCTGCCTCAGCTCCATACCTTCTGTCATGCCGCAACCCCTGAAACGTTGAGCGCGTCCCGAAACGGAAGGAGTCCGCCCGGAACGCGCCCGATTAGTCATGTGTCAGTCCGCCCTACTTGGGTTCTTCCTCAAGCATATCGTCGGTGGGCCGAATGGTCAGCACCGGGCGGGTGGAATTCTTGACGACCTTTTCCGCCACGGAACCGAACAGAATGCGATCGATGCCCTTGCGACCGTGCGTCCCCATGACGATGAGGTCGGCATCCTCATTTTCGGCAAGGCTGAGAATTTCCTCGGCAGCATATCCGACAACGACTTCCGCCTTGACCTGCACATCGGGAAAATGTTCCGCGACAAAGTCGGCCATGGCCTTTTCCGCACCGGAGACAATTTCTCCCACGAAACTGTCGATGGTGTTGGGCGGAACATGGAAGCCGGTGTACTGAGTCAGGGTGGGAGCGGCATACACGGCAACAATGCTTGATCCGGACATCTTTGCCAGCATGGTCGCATATTCGGCCACCAGCTTGCTGTGTTCGGAAAGGTCAAGAGCGCATATGATCTTTTGCAGCTTCGCCATGTCATTTCTCCTGCGTTTGAACCGGGAAGTACCCGATCGATGTGTGTCGCCCGGAGGCGGGACAATCCGCGCCGATCCTGTCCGACGTTCAAATAATAGGGCTTTTGCGCCGCATAGACAAGACCTGCGGCAAAGTGTACCCTGCGGGCAGAAAATGCCGGGAAAAATGCCGTCAAAAAACGGCAGCCTTTGCCTGCATTATAATTTTTAATATATAAAATCAACATATTGGAGCTGCCGCATTTTCTGGCATGTTTCTTGCTAGATTTTCGGCAAACTAGGGAGGCTCCATGAACATCAACACTGAACTGGAACGCCTTCGGGCGACAGAACAACTCCAGCGGGAAACTGGAGGAGCAGCGGCGCAGTCCGTGCCCGCCGGAGACTTCGGAGCCCTTCTCGCCCGCCAGATGGAAAAGGGCGCCAGCTCCGGCCCCTCGCCCGAATCCCTGCGCGCGCTGGGCGATCCTCTGCGTCTTGCCAATCTTGACGTTATGACGCTCGGCGACTTTGACGATGCGGAAAAAAACAGCGCGGACGAAAGCCTCGTACAGGCTTTGACCGGCGATTTGAATTCAACGCTGGACAGCATCGACCGTTATGCCGCCATGCTGAGCGGCAAAAGTGCCGATGCGTTGAAGTCCGCTTACGGAGAACTCGACGCGCTGGATTCCTCCCTTGCCGAACTGCGCAGAAATCTGGGCAAACTGACCAGATCCGAGCCGGAGCTTGAAGGCATGGTCAACGAACTGGAAGTGCTCGCCGCCGCCGAGCGGATCAAGTTCGACCGGGGCGATTACCTCTGATAAGGAACGTCCCGTAAAGAAAAGCCCCGCCGTTACTGACGACGGGGCTTTTTTATTTCTTCCTCCAATCGTTCCGTATCAGGCTTTTTCTTCTGGAATACCTTGCCCCTCCGCGCTGATTCCGCTATGCTCGATCCTGCTTTATTCGGCCGCATAACGTCTTTTTCGTACACACCTTTTCGCCATGACAACACAGCCGCCCGTTTCCAACACATCCTTACCTGCCGTGCGTGACGATCTGCGCGCCGCAAGAGGCCGTGCCACGAAAACCCGTCTGCTGTCCGAAGCTCTGCGCCTTTTTGCCGAACGGGGATATGAAGGCGTCAGCACCCGCGCCGTGGCTCAGGCGGCAGAAAGCAATGTGGCGCTCATTGCCTTCCATTTCGGCAGCAAGCGCGGACTGTATGAAGCCGCTGTAGAAGCCGTTGCCAGACGAACGGCGGAAGCCATATCTCCCGCGGAAGAAAATCTGCGCCGCGGCATAACGGAGTTCGCTGGAAAACGGGAAGAGCTGCTCGACCTGCTGCGCTCGGAAATAAATGCCTTTCTGACCCGCCTCCTGCCGGAAGAACGCACGCCGGGCTTTTTCCCTCTGCTGATCCACGAAATGCACGAACAGGGAGAACTGTCCGAACGACTGTGGAACATCCTCCTTCCCGCCCTGCATACGGTGGAAGAGCTTCTTGTAACCGTCAGCACCCCGGAACATCGCCCGAGGGCCCGCACGGCCGCCTTCCTGCTCATCGACTCCGTTATGGGCATAGTGCGGGATTATGATATGTTCCGTCGCCATATGGGCGGCGATCAGAACTTCACACAGGATGCGGCCCTGCTTGCCGAACTGCTGTGCAAAGGCATCGAACCGGGCTTCGATCCATCACTGCATGCGAACTGACGCCCCAGGACTCCGAACCTGCAAAAAACTCATGCATGCCAGGAAAGGACAGACTCCGGGGCTGTATGTCGCCGGAAGTCCGTCCGGCTCCGGAGAACGCTTCCGTCCCTCCCGAACCTCATGAAACACGGAGCTTCCCGTCCACGCGATTTTACCTTTCAGAAAGATGCCGGACGAACAAGGCCGCAGCCTTCCCCCCGGCTTCTCCGCCGGAAAACCCGCGATCCTGTGACGCGCAGGCCGCATCAGACAGCCCCCCATCATGGCCAGGCCGCCGCGCCCAAACGATATATCCTCGCCGCAGCTTACCGCTCTTCCCAACCTGCCTGCTATCATCCTGCCAGAAGACGCCTCTGGACTCCCGACGCTCGGCGCTGCTCTTCCCGCGAAAGACAGCAAGGCCGCGAGCGAAAAAAGCCCTATCCTCTTCCTTTATTCTTTTCCTGAATTTAACTACCCTGCTCGATATGACTCCCTGCCAGATCCCGCAGGGCAACGCCAACAGTATTCAGGAGCAACCCATGATTACGGGTGCCGTAAAAAATAAAGTCGATAAAATCTGGCTCGACATTTTTTCTGCTGGTCTGGCCAATCCTCTCACCGTCATTGAACAGCTGACCTACCTCATGTTTATCCGCGCGCTGGATGCCAAAGAACTGGAAAACGAGAATTACGAAGCTCTCGGCATGAAGGTCGAAAAAATCTTTCCGCAGACCCCCGTCGGCCAGTCCATGCGCTGGAGCAGATTCAAAAACAAAAACGCTCAATACATGTTCGATATCATTTCCCAGCGCGTTTTTCCGGCCATCAAGGAAATGAAAGGCGGCAAACTGCCGGACTACGACGAAGAACACGGCTCCTTTGTTCCCTTGCCCGATAATAACGACGATACGGCCCAGACGGCCTTCGCCCGTTTCATGAAGGATGCCGTGTTTCTCATGCCCACGCCGCAGGTGCTGGAAAAGGTCGTCACCGGGCTGGAAGAACTGTATGAACACGACATTGCCGACCTCGATATGCAGGGCGATCTGTATGAATACATGCTCGGCAAACTCTCCACAGCGGGCCGCAACGGACAATTCCGCACGCCCAAGCATATCCGCGATATGATGGTCGCGCTTCTGCGCCCCTCGCCCGACGACATCATCTGTGATCCGGCCTGCGGCACGGCGGGCTTTCTTATTTCGGCCGCCGAATACATCCGCAGGCACCACGAAAGCAGCATGACCGCAAAACAATGGGAACATTTTGCCGGGCCAGCTTTCACCGGCTATGACACCGACCCCACCATGCTGCGTATTTCGGCCATGAATCTCATGCTTCACTCCATACATCACCCGGATATCCGCTACCGGGACAGCGTGTCCAAGGAAAACAACGTAAACGCAGCGTTCACCATGTGTCTGGCAAATCCGCCCTTCAAGGGCAGCATCGACACCGAAAGCATCAGCGATTCTCTGAAAGCCGTGACCAATACCAAGAAAACGGAACTGCTGTTTCTCGCGCTTTTCCTGCGTATGCTGAAAAAGGGCGGTCAATGCGCCTGCATCGTGCCCGACGGCGTACTCTTCGGCAGCAGCAAGGCGCATCAGTCCATACGCAGGGAACTTGTGGAGCATCATCAGCTGCGGGCCGTCATCTCCATGCCCTCCGGCGTATTCAAGCCGTATGCGGGCGTATCCTCCGCCGTACTCGTCTTCACCAAAACCGCGGCGGGCGGAACAGATAACGTCTGGTTCTATGACATGCAGGCCGACGGCTTTTCTCTGGATGACAAACGCACGCCCGTGGAGCAAAACGACATTCCCGACATCCTCGCCCGCTTTGCCGATCCGGAAAAGGAAAAGGACCGCGCCCGCACGGAACAATCCTTCTTTGTACTCAGGGAAGAAATCGTCGCCAACGGCTACGACCTTTCCATCAACAAGTACAAGCAGGTGGAGTATGCTCCGGTGGAATATCCTTCCACGCAGGAACTGATGACCGAGCTGCACGAACTGGAAATGCAGATTTCCGAAGGTCTGGCCGAACTGGAGGAGATGCTGTGATGGCGAAACTTGGAGATATCTGCACCATTAATATGGGGCAATCACCGGAGTCTTCGAGCTATAATACTATAGGAGATGGGCTTCCTTTTTTTCAGGGTAATGCGGACTTTGGTGATGTTCATCCTACAATACGGACATGGTGCAGCAATCCGATAAAAATAGCTCAAAAAGATGATATCCTTATTTCCGTTCGTGCTCCTATTGGCGCATTGAATATCGCAAATCAGCGATGTTGCATTGGTCGTGGGCTGGCATCTCTTACAAACTATGCTAAAAAAATATATAGAGATTATCTTTGGTTTGCTCTATTTTCAAAAATTGATGAACTAAACACAAAAGGGACAGGAAGTACATTTAAAGCTATTAATAAAAAAATTCTTGCTGAAACTGACATTCCCCTTCCTTCTCCGGAAAGGCAAGAACAAATCGTGAAACAATTAAGCTGCTTGGATACATTACTCTCAAGAAAAAAACAGCAACTCTCCAAACTCGACCAGCTCGTCAAATCCCGATTTATCGAGATGTTTGGTGATGAAAAATTTTTTCAGAATTGGGAAACAGACAAAATTGGTAACATAGCTGATATTTGTGTTGGCGTAGTTATAAAACCATCTCAATATTATACATTAGATACGAAAACAGGTATAAAAGCTTTTCGTTCTTTAAATATTGGAGAAATGCATATA
>DWXS01000043.1 GCA_019119045.1 Candidatus Mailhella merdavium
GGACCCACCGGCATAGCCGGTGGTTCTTCATATGCGCCTGTAAGGCTCTGTTACCAGCAGCGCCCTAGCAGGCGCATAACGATCTGACACTTGCATTTCTGTTACTTGCGGCCCGTAAACGGGCTTCCCGTTAAAGGAATACTCAACTGGTCTCCGAGTTTGTCTTCATCCAACTGATGTTTAATATATTCCTGGATTTTCTTCGTATTTTTCCCCGTGGTATCCACGTAATATCTATCCCCGACACCAGAATTCCCGGTTGCGATATTTGAATTTCAAATCTCCAAACTGCTCATATATCATCAGGCTGCTTTTGCCTTTCAAATATCCAATTATACTGGAAACACTGAATTTTGGCGGAATCTCAAGCAGCATGTGAATATGGTCTGGACATGCTTCAGCTTCCAGAATTGCTACACCTTTCCATTCACACAGCTTTCGGAGAATTTCTCCAATTGCACGCTTCTTCTCCCCGTAAAATATCTGTCTACGATATTTTGGGGCAAATACGATATGGTATTTGCAGTTCCATTTTGTATGGGCTAGACTTTTGGTGTCACCCATGTGACCTCCTTTTGATTTGTGTTCGTTGCAGCTGTCAGACCGCAACTCATTTTTAGCAAATCAAAAGGAGTTTGATAACATACTCAAAGCTAAAAGCTTTTTTGAACCCCCCGCCTAGCGGGGGGTTTTCTTAACCAAGAAGGGGTTGGATATTCATCCAACCCCTTGAAAAATCTGGTGGGCCCTGCAGGGGTCGAACCTGCGACCTGCCGGTTATGAGCCGGAGGCTCTACCAACTGAGCTAAGGGCCCGTCATCCTGTCGGTTCCGACAGGAACATCGGAACAAATGTTTATGACCTGAAAACTTGTTTCTGGCAAGCTTTTTATCGTCTATTTCCCCGGTTGCGGAAAAAAAGAAGTTCCATCTTTTACCTCATCCGGGAATCCACCCCCTCTACAGACCGAACTGTGCGAGAAGATCGTCTATGTCTCCCTGTTTGCAGCCGTCGCTGCTCGGCCCCTTGAGTTCCGATCCTTCCACTTTCTGCTTGAGATCCGCCACGGCGGCACGGGCCTGTTCTTCAATACGATCCATGTCCTGCCCCGGCTTTTCTTCATACGCCTTCATCATGACGCCGGAAGACAGATACAGCTCCAGAACGGTTGACTCAAGCTGCTTCATGGCGGCGACGGCTTTCTTGATGCGCTGCCCGGTGAGATCCTGAAAACTCATGGCCGTCATGAGCGTGGTGAGATCTTCGCCCAGACTCTTATTGCTTTCGATGACCTTCTGCCATTCGGCCGGAGTGATCATCCCCTTGTGAGCCTTTTCCAGCAGCGTGGTGTTTTCCTGCTGTCGTTCCTGCAAATGCTCCACCACTTCCATGATGGTATTTGCCGCATCTTCAGTCTGGCGAAGCACGGCGGAAAGCTGTTCTGAAGCATCCTTGAACAGCTTGTCGGCTTCCGCCTTGTCCGAAACGTGAACGTCTCCGCTGCCTGCGCTGCGCGCCTCGTTCATTTCCTTATATATACGACGCAGACCATCGCGCATGTCCGTGCTGATTTTGCGATAAAACTCGCTCTCCAGCAGAGCCTGCGTCAAAGATTCGGTAAGCTGCTTTTCCAGCGCGGCGGCAAGCGCGTCACGCAGATTGCGGGTCAGGTTTTCCGTAACCTCCCGCATGATGGAGCGTACGTCGGAATCCACGGCGGATGTTTGCATGGCACTCTCCTTGTTCACGCTTCGCTGTCCACCTGTAACGCCTGTACGGGGCATACGCGGGTGCAAAGGGTACAAACGGTGCAGCGTTCCTTGTCAAAAACGAGATGACGCTGCTCATCCATATGCAATGCGGACGTAGGACAGATGGCCGTGCATACGCCGCACTCGACGCACAGAGACTCGTCCCTGCGGATACGCTGCGCCACAGGGGTGACTTCAACTCCACGGCTCCGGAGGTAGTCCACAGCCTTCCGGCAGTTTTCAGGACTGCCCAGAAGCTCCAGAATCAGAAAGCCCTCGCGCCGTTCTGAAATCTGCGCAGTGGTGATGTTGAAATCCAGCTCGAAAAGCCGGGTCAGATTGCATACCACCGGCTCCGTACTGATACCTGCCGGAAAGCGCAAATGTATATTAGTGCCCATGGACCTCTCCACGACGTTCTGCTCCGTGTCCGAAGCAGATGGCTTCATTACTGCCAGAAACGTTCCGCCGGCCCCCCGGCGGAACAAAAGCGGCTACAGTTTCTGTTCCTTGATGACCTGTTGCGCACGACGGGCCTGAGGAGCCTTGGGGTATTTTTTGATCAGCTGGTTCAGGCGTTCCTTGGCAGCGGCCTTTTTATCCAGATTCACAAAACACATACCCTGTTTGAAATAGGCGTCCGGAGCCTTGTTGCTGTTGGGAAATTCCGAAATCACCTTTTCATAGGCCAGAGCGGCTTCGGCATAATTTTTGAGCTGGTAGCTGCTTTCTCCCTGCCAGAACCAGGCGTTGGACACCAGCGCATGCTGAGGATAGACGGAAGAAAAATCCTTGAATGCGTTCAGAGCCTGCTCATAGTTGCGGGCGTTGAAAGCGGCAAGCCCTGAATCATACAGGGCCTGAGCGGTATCCGCATTGCCGGGCTGCGTGACGGCGGTATTTGTCTGAGGCTCTGCCGGAACCGCAGGCGCAGGACTGAGAACCGCAGCGTCGCCGGTCTGAGAAGAAAGAGCCGCGTCGGAAGTCTGCACGGGCGCAGCGGAACTTTCTCCGGGCAGAGATGACTGCTGCCCTGCTGCGGGCGCGCCGGGAGCGGCAGGAAGCGTTACCGGAGCATCCAGCTGGAGATCCATGGCCAACTGGCTTTCTATCAGGCGCAGAGCCTGTTCATGCCTGGTCAGAGTCACCGCCAGATTCTGCGCCCCGCCGAGAGACTGCAAAGAATACAACATGGTATCCATGTCGCCGCGCAGCGCCGCGACTTCCTGACGCAAGGCCTGCACCTGCGACCAGGTATCCGCCTGTGCCGGCTGAACCCCCGACAACTGGGAATTGAGCTGGCGAATGGCCTGTTCATTGGCTTCCACCTGTCTCTGCAGATTGCTGCCGCCAGTCATCTGAGCGCAACCGCCAAGTGCCAGCGGAGCAAGGCCCAGAAAGATTGCAACGTGTTTAAAAGGATTGCGCATGACGCACCTCGCTCTTCCTTTCCGTCAAATGACGGAAAGGGGTATCATTTCGCGCCGATAACCGGTTTGCTCCGGCGCAGACCGAACAACAGATAGGCCACCCCTCCGAGGAACGGCACAAATACCGCCCCAAGGGTCCACCAGTATTTTTCCCTCTCTCCGGGAAAATCATGCCTCATGGCATGCCAGATTGTCCACAGGTTGGGCAGAATGGGCAGAGCCAGCAGGGCAAGCTGCCCCGCGGTCAAATCGGCAGGAGTCATGACTTTCCCTCCCCCGTAGAGCCGGAGCTTCGCCACAGGCACAGCGCACAGAGGGCGGCCCCGAGGCAGATCCCGATATCCGCCACATTGAAGGCGGGCCAGTGCCAGCCGGCAATATGCAGATCAACAAAGTCGATGACGGCCCGCAGACGTACCCTGTCTATCAGGTTGCCCACAGCCCCGCCGAGAATAAGACCGGATCCCAGAAAAAGAACCCGATTGAAACGGGAAGATCGCGTCAGGTTGAAGATCAGAACGGCTGCAACCAGCGTAGCGACAACAAAGAGCCAGAACTGCCAGTCGATATCGGATCTGTTGAGGATACCGAAGGCAGCTCCGCGGTTGCGCACATGCACAAGATCGAAAAAACCTGAAATAACGGGAATGCCGTGCTGGAAAGGAATCCACGTCACAACGGCCAGCTTGGTCAGCTGGTCGAGTATGACGCAAATCAACGCCGTACTGAATACAATACGATAGCGTCCGTCCTTCGATGCACGCGCTCCGGATACAGGGGAGGACTCACGATATTCCATCGCCGTTCCTTTTGCTCCGATCATGCTCCGGCACGCCCTTCAAGCTCTTTCATGACCGCCGTACACCGGGGGCAGAGCGCAGGATGATCGGGGCTGGTGCCAAGCTCTTCAGAGTATATCCAGCAGCGTTCGCACTTTCCGCCGCCCGCCTTGCGTACCTCGACGGCCAGACCTTCCATATTTCCAAACACGGCGTCCACGGGAGCCTTGGCAATCGGCAGGACATCCAGGGCAGAGACGATGCACACCGCACGCAGATCCGCGCCGCTGGACGCCAGAGCCTTGCCCAGGCTCTCATCGACAAACAGATTGACATGCGTATCCAGCGAATGGCCGAGCGTACCGGCCTTGCGCAGCGGTTCAATGGCTCTGGTGACTTCCGCACGAACGTCCATGACCCGCGCCCAGTCCGCACGTTGCGCCGCGCTCAGGGCATACGAGGTCACATCCCGTGCGGGCATGGCAAGCACCGTAACGACGGGAGAGCCGTCCTTTCCCTTCGGCTTCAGCGCATCGGGCAGATAACGATAGACCTCTTCCGCCGTGAAGCTGAGAATGGGAGCCATATCGCGCAGCAAAAGCAGAAGAATTTCATACAGCGCCGTCTGAGCGGAGCGGCGTTCCCGGCTTTCGGGAAGGGAGGAATAAAGACGATCCTTGAGGACATCCAGATAGAACGAGGAAAGTTCCGTGGCGCACAGTCCGTGCAGCGTATGGAAGACTTTATGGAACTCATATTCCAGATACGCCTCTTCCATCCGGGTATGGGCGGCCAGCGCCAGATCCAGCGCATAGCGATCCAGAGGAAGCATATCCGCAGGCTTCACAAGCGTTTCCGGCGTAAGATCGGAAATATTGCCCAGCAGATAGCGGCAGGTATTGCGGATGCGGCGATACGCGTCCACCAGACGGCTCATGATTTCCTCGGAGTACCGGATATCTTCCCGGTAATCCACGGAAGACACCCACAAGCGCAGCAAATCCGCACCGTATTTGTCTATCACGTCCTGCGGAGCCACGACGTTTCCGAGCGACTTGGACTGCTTGCGTCCTTCGCCGTCCACCACATAACCGTGTGTGAGTACGGTCTTGTACGGCGCCTGACCGCGCGTTCCCTCCGCCACGAGCAGCGAGCTGTGGAACCAGCCGCGGTGCTGATCCGATCCTTCCAGATACATGTCCGCAGGGAAGGCTCCCTCCGGACGCTGGAGCATGACGGCGGCAAAACTTGTGCCGGAGTCAAACCACACGTCGAGGATATCGCTTTCCTTCTTCCAGTGCTGCCCGCCGCAGTGCGGGCACTTGAGATCCTTCGGGACGATATCGGCTACGTCGGTTTCGTACCAGTAATCGCAGCCGGTGGGATGCGTGGCGAAACGTGCCGCTATCTCGCGCATCCAGGCGGGATCGTTCCATGCCTCGCCGCAATCCTCGCAAATCAGCGCAAGAATGGGCACCCCCCACAGACGCTGGCGGGAAATACACCAGTCCGGGCGGGATTCGATCATGTTGTAAATGCGCTCCTCACCCCAGGACGGCACCCATTTCACATCATTGCGTATGGCGGAAAGCGCTCTCTTACGCAGATCGTTGGCATCCATACTGATGAACCACTGCGTTGTGGCCCGGAAAATCACCGGACTCTTGCAACGCCAGCAATGAGGATAGGAGTGGGTGATCTTGCGCTCGGCCAGCAGGTTGCCGACTTCCCGGAGTTTTTCGATCACCACGGGATTGGCGTCGAACACATTAAGCCCGGCAAAATACTGCACGGCGGGGAGAAAACGCCCTTCATCATCAAGAGGAGAGTAGGCATCTAGACCGTATTTCAGACCGACTTCATAGTCTTCGCGGCCATGTCCGGGCGCGGTATGTACGCAGCCGGTGCCGGCATCAAGAGTGACATGATCGCCGAGAATGATGAGAGAAGCACGATCGTAGAAGGGATGACGGGCCTCAAGACGTTCCAGAGCAGCCCCGCTGCATTCACCCAGAACAGTATAGTCATTCCAGCCGAATATTCCGGCGCACTGTTCCAGCAGTTCCCGGGCAAGCACATACTGAAGACCGCCCTGCTCCACCAGAACATAGATGAATTCCGGATGAACGGCCACAGCAAGGTTGTCCGGCAGTGTCCAGGGCGTGGTTGTCCAGATCACGATCCCGGCACGGGAGGGATCGGCCGCCGCAAAGGCCTTTTTCAGCCCTTCGTCCGGCAGAGGGAAGCGCACGAAAACCGAAGGCGAGGTATGATCCGCATACTCCACCTCGGCTTCTGCCAGAGCCGTCTTGCAGTGACAGCACCAGTAAATGGGCTTCTTGCTGCGCACGACCTCGCCCTTTTCCACAAATGTGGCCAGTTCCGCCGCCGTAACGGCTTCGTAGGCCGGATTCATGGACATATAGGGATCGGCCCAGTTGCCGAGGACTCCCAGCCTTCTGAATTCCTTGCGCTGAATATCCAGGAATTTTTCGGCATACTGACGACAACGCTTGCGGATCACATGGGCGGGCAGTTCCTTTTTCTTTTCGCCGAGTTCCACTTCCACATTATGTTCAATGGGCAGGCCGTGACAGTCCCAGCCCGGCACATAGGGAGTAGCCCAGCCCAGCAGATTGCGGGATTTGACCACCATATCCTTGAGAATCTTGTTCAGAGCCGTACCCAGATGAATATGCCCGTTGGCATAGGGCGGCCCGTCGTGCAGCACATAGCGGCCCTTTTCGCCGGAGGCCTCCTGCATGAGACGGTAGGCGTCCACCTCGTCCCAGAACTTCAGTGTTTCCGGTTCCTTCTGCACCAGATTCGCCTTCATCGGGAATCGGGTATCGGGCAGATTGAGGGTAGATTTATATTCAGCCATGGGAAATCCTCCGGGCATGATATGTCGGCGTGTGCAGCCCCCATGAAAAGGGAAAGGCCGCAGCAATGTCGTTTCCATCGAATTGGCTACTTTGTGGCATGAACAGGGCTTAAGTCAAGATTGCGCTCTTCCGCAATGTCCCATTCTGAAAAAGGAAAGAGCCGCCGGGGAGAATCGGCGGCTCCTGAGCCTGAAGTTCCGGGAGTTTCAGCGGAACTTCACGGCAAGGGTGACAGCATGTTTCTGATCGCGCAATGACGTAACCGGATCAGAACTTCGGGCGGCTTTCCAGCAGCGGACGGAAATCCGGGCAGCCGGGATTGAGGCGTCCCTTGGGAGACATATCCCTGCCCTTGAAGCCGGGGAAATCCTTGGCATAGCGATACGCACGATGAACCCATATGCTGTTGGTGTTATCCTCAATAAAGCAGATCGGACCCTTCGCGCTGACGGGATTGACGAAATCCCAGACGACTTCTTTTTCCGGGGTCACTTCAAACAGATGTCCGTGCAGCGTGGAGCAGACAAGATAGTTCCCGTTGGCCAGCTTCTGCGCACTGCCCTGGAACGGCGTATAGAAGCTGTTGGGCGTACGCACCTGGCTGGTGTGGAACTGCCAGACTATTTCGCCCGTTTTGGGATTGATCTCGATCACGCGCGAACGCGCTCCTTCCGGTCTGAAACTGCCGTTATCGAAGACGGAGATGTTGCCGTTGGGCAGAAACGTGGGATTATGCTGACCGAACAGAATCTGATCCCCGTCGTCTCCGCGGCCGGCGGGAGCGCGCCCCTGACCGTAGGCTGCGGGATTGCCGAACCGCCATGTCATTTTTCCGGTTTTCTTGTCGATCAGATAGATTTCGCTGAACTTGTTCGAACTCAGAAGAATCTGATCCGTTTCCGGATTATACTCGAGCGCGTTGAAGTGCGTCCAGTCAGGCCCGGCCCCGTAAGGTCCTTCCACATGGTACGGCGCAAGATAATTTATATCCCACTGATCCGGCCCTGTGCCCACATGATCCCATACATGCCATTCCCAGACTATTTTGCCGGAAGGATCAAATTCGAGAATGGCGTCGGGCCAGAAGCCTTCCACCGGCTTTTCCACCGGCCAGTTGGGATCGTTGATGCTCATCTCGCCCAGAGTCTCGGGCTTGCGCCCTTTGGCAATGGCTTCTTCCCGTGTCTTGTATTCCCAGGCAATGACCATGGTATTGCCGTTGGGCAGACGCTGCATACCGTGATGGAACACGCCCTTCTTGCTGTTGACCTTCAGTTCCCAGACCTTGTTGCCTTCCCAGTCGAATTCCTCAATCAGACCGGCAAAGCCTCCGAAGGGTATGGCTATCTCCTCACGGGGAAGCGTCGATCCGCGCAGCAAATGCCCGTTGGGCAGCATGATCGCGCTCGATCCATTGCGATATTCGCTTTCCCATACGTTGATGATATTTGCATCATTATCAATGAGAAAGGTCTTGGTACTGCCCAGCGGCGCCAGCACGGTATAGCCGTCGAAGGATTTTTCCTCCGTATGCTTGAGAAGACCCGTTGGGCCGCGCCAGGCTTCATAGGCATGAGCGGAAGCCGGCAGCGCCAGCGCCGCAAAGAGCGCGATTACATGTTTCCAGTTCAGCATGACATTCTCCTTTCCTTCTGAGCGTTTCACGAAGCGATTTCAGTATGTGGGCATGGACACATAGGTATCGGCCTCGTACACCAGATCCCCGTCCTTCTCCTCCAACATGAGGATATCCAGCAGTGCGGGATCCAGATCCGGCACACGCAGCAAATCCTTTTCCGTACGGAACGGGCCGTTTTCCTCGCGATATTTCACGATTCGTTCGGCAAGTTCCCGGGAAATTATTCCGTCCTCGATCTCCATCAGTTCCTCAACGCCGGCCCTGTTCATGCTCAATTCGTCAACGGCGGCCAGACACGGCCCGGCAAACACAAGCAACAGAGCCAGAGCGGAAAAGCGATATCCGCGCATGACATACCTCCAGCTTTTTCGTCGATTCAAAGCAACAATCATGCCGAAATCCGCTCTTCATGCGCTTTCATGCAGGATTCCTCCGCATTTCCCCCTGTCGCTCCGTCCGCCCGCTTTTCTCTTTTCACGAACCTGTAAGGCCAGCCTTACAGCAGGCCGGAATCCGTGTAAGGCAAACTTCACACCTTGACAGAAAAAGTCCTGTGGACAACACCATCAACACAACCCTTCTTCCAAGGAATACCAGATGAGCCAGCAATCGATATTCCGCCGCCTTTTCTGCATAATTCCTGCCCTTCTCTGTCTTATTCCGTTTTGCCCTCCCGCCCGGGCGGACGACGCCCCGCTGCGCGTAGGAGTCATGCGGGCGCGTCCCCCCATTGCCTTCCGCTACCCCGACGACCCGGAACGCCGTCTGAGCGGGCTGGCCGTCGATCTTGCGGAGAAGCTTGGGCAGGCGATGGACAGGCGCTGTGTTTTTACCGAAGGCAACCGCGACGAACTTCTGGATATGCTGGCAAAAGGAAACATCGACTATATCTGCGGTCTGCCCCAGCCTCTCGTCCCCGACGGAGCGCGCGTGCAGACCTTGACAACCAGTTTCGCCACAAATCGCCGTATTCTCGTAGGAAACTCCGACATCTATATAAATTCGGAACAGGACTATAAGGGGCACACCATTGCGCTGCTGGACGATTCGGAAAAATATCAACCTGTTGCCGAAAGCTACGGCGCAAGGACAATCAAGGTTTTTTCCTATCAGGAAGGCTTTGCCCTGCTTGCCGCGGGAAAGGCCGACGCCTTTGTCGTTCCTTCAGGAGAAATAGCGTCCTATCTGGTCATGATGGAACAGGTTCCGGATATCCGCCTCATGGGCATGTCTCTGGAGCGTTACCCGACGCTGATTGTGCTTGCTCCGGACAACATCGCTCTGAAAACCCGCCTGTCCGGCGAACTCGTCCGCCTCGAAGAAGCGGGAGAGCTGGAAAATCTGCGCGAAAAATGGTTCGGCCGTCCCCTCATTCATCGTCCCGGACTGTGGGATCAATACCGCGACGTCATTCTTACCAGCCTCGGGATACTTCTTCTGCTGCTGTGCCTCGGCTTGACATGGACCATACTCCTGCGTCGACGCATCCGCGCAGTGACACG
Source organism: Candidatus Mailhella merdavium (assembly GCA_019119045.1). GTDB lineage: Bacteria > Desulfobacterota > Desulfovibrionia > Desulfovibrionales > Desulfovibrionaceae > Mailhella > Mailhella merdavium. The sequence goes on from DWXS01000043.1 coordinate 9,987, forward strand.
CTCTCTGCTTCGATCCGAACGACGTTTTCAGGCCCTGCTGGAAGCCTCACCCGACGCGATCCTGAGCGTGGATGCAGAAGGAAAGCTGCGTTTCGCAAATCAGAGCGCGCTGGCTCATCTTCTGGAATGCAAGGAACCGCAGTCGCATCCCGATCTGGAATGCGGAGGCCGGGATCTGATCGAACTGCTTCAGGATGCGCGCCAAAAAGGCTGTGCAAAAATGACCCTGCCGCTGGGAAAAGACAAAATTTTTGAAGTCATCGCCTTTCCCGCCCCGGATGCGGACAAAGATTCGTCCCTTTCCTGCTGCATCGCCCGCGATGTCACGGAACGCCGACTCATGGAGCAGGAACTCATACAGACGGAACGTCTGGCCGTCATCGGCAGACTGGCGGCGGGAGTCGCGCATGAGATCAACAATCCTCTGGGAATCGTCCGTACCAATGCGGATATCGTCCGGAATCTGAGCGAACATCCCGTCGTACTCGAGCGACTGGAGGTGCTGCGCCGCAACGTGGACAGAGCTGCGGACATTACGCGGAAACTTCTGCGTCTTGCACTTCCGCAAACCATGGAAACCAAAGCTCTGGATCTGGCGGAACTTGCCCGGGAATGCCTGAGTTTTCTCAGCCCCCGACTCGCCCGGATCGAACTGAATCTGGACGATCTTGCAAGCCCGCTCCCCATACTGGGAGACAGAACACAGCTTGAGCAGATAATCATCAATCTGCTGATCAATGCGCTGGAAAGTATGAACTTCAAGGGAAAACTCTGGATTTCCGGGACGCTGGAATCCGGCCCCGACGGACGAAAAGAGGCTGTCCTGCGCGTGCGGGACAGCGGTACGGGAATTGCGCCGGACGCACTGGAACAGATTTTCGATCTGTTCTACACCACGCGCAGCAGCGAAGGTTTCGGCATCGGCCTGTTTGTCTCCCGTCGCATTGCCGAGCAGCACGGCGGAACGCTCCGTGCGGAATCCCCGGCGGAAGGAGGGGCGGTCATGATTCTTTCCCTGCCTTCTTCAATCCAGGATTGAGCAATAACCATCCTTCCGGCCAAAAGCCGAACGCTCTGTTTTCCCGCTGTTGCTGCAAGCATACACATATATTCTCTGACCGCGTGAGGGCTTCGTACAGGAAGCCCTCTTTCTCCTTCGGCAATGCAGCCCTGATATAACCGGATGTTATCTGCATACTCGAGCATGTCTGCCTTGAACATGCTCCCGGAATCATGCGAAGCGCGACTGCGTCGCGACACCGTCACAGCCGCAACGCCTTTGCGGCGCAGCCTCCCGACGGACGGCCAGCAGATCCTAGTCTGCAACGTGCAGGGCGTCCAGGCATGGCCGAAAGAGCAACCTACGGCGGAGGCATGAAAGCTGCGCTCCGGGCACATAGGAGTCTGACAGGCTGCCTTCTTCAAGAGCAAAGCTCTCTCATGGAAACGAACGGACAAAAAATCAACGCAAGCTTCCAACATTCCGCCTGCGACAGGCAGAATACGACTATGCCCTGCCGCCTCGTCAACGAGAAAGGATATCGCTCCGTAACTTACTTTTAAAGACCGTATTCTTCCAATTTGTCGTACAGCGTTCGTCTGGATACCCCAAGTAAGGCGGCAGCCCTTGTTCTGTTGCCCTCGGCAAGCGCCAGGGCACGGGAAACAGCCTCCTTTTCCGCCTGCTGAACGGCCTGTTGCAGAGACAGCCCTTCCGTGCGTTCCTTTTCTTCTATTTCTTCATTCAGGCCCAGTGCGCCGGGGCCGATGCTGTCTCCGTCGGCAAGCAGCACAGCCCTTTCCATGACGTTTTCCAGTTCCCGTATATTCCCTTTCCAAATCTGTGCCTGAAGACTCTGCAAGGCTGCGGGACTGATGCGCGTAACCTGTTTGCCGTAACGTTTGTTGTACTTGCGTACGAAGTGCCCGGCAAAGCCGGGGATATCCTCGCGCCTGTCCCGCAATGCGGGCAAGCGCAGCCTGATGACGGCAAGACGATAATAGAGATCTTCCCGGAAGGCTCCTTCCTTTATGGCGGCAGACAAGTCCCGGTGAGTGGCGGAAATGAAACGCACGTCCACCGGCACGGCAACGTTGCCTCCCACGGGGCGTATTTCATGTTCCTGAAGTACATGCAGCAGCTTTACCTGCATGTGAGGGGAAAGTTCGCCGATCTCATCCAGAAAAACGGTGCCTCCCTCTGCTTCCTGAAACAATCCTCTCCGCGCGCTCAAAGCCCCGGTAAAGGCCCCCCGGACATGCCCGAACAGTTCGCTTTCCAGCAGATTCTCCGGTATGGCTCCGCAGTCTATGGTCAGAAAGGGGCCGTTGCTCCGTGAACTCAGTTTGTGAATATAGCGTGCCAGCAGTGATTTTCCCGTACCGGTCTCGCCCTGTATCAATACGGAAGCAGAAGATTCCGCAATCTTATTGACTGTGGCAAGAACAGCTTCCATAGCGCGCCCTGTGCCCAGCATCATTTCCGGTTCCGCCGCCTCATGCCCGCCTTCGTCCGCCAGCATATGATGGATTCGACCGAATTCCGCAGCCTGACGGGCCAGATTTTCCAGCTCGTCCGCATCAAACGGCTTGGTAATATAATTGAACGCGCCGAACCGCATGGCCTCTACCGCGCTGGGAATGGTTCCCACCCCGGTCATGATGATAAAAGGAATGCGATTGTCCGCCGCGCGCAACTCCTTCAACATATCCACGCCGGACATCCCCGGCATGGCAAGATCGCAGAGTACCAGAGCAAAGGTCCGTTCCGTCAGGCAGCGCAGTCCTTCTCTGGCGGATGATACGACAGTGACATGCCAGCCCTTCATCTCGAACAGTACGCGCAGGGTGTCAAGCCACTCGATTTCATCATCAACGACAAGAATATCCGTTCCCATAATCTCTCCGACAATATACCTTATGTGATGCTCCACCGAATCCCTCGAGCTTTCCGCTCTGCCAGGCTCATTTTCCGGACATGAATACTGAAGTCAGACTCGAAGCTGAACTTCAACAAACATTTTCCCTCGTTCCTCCCCTCAAAGCGGAGCCGCCATGCAGAATTTGAAAAAGCCCGGAAGTCGCCATAATATATGAAGACCGCTTCAGCGGACTGCTCTGAGTGTTTGCCTGAAAAAGGAGCTGAACCTTGCTTCCCCTCATGAGGATTAGCGATCATTGCCCCGGCGGAGACAGTCTCATTGCTCTCGGCACCGGGGCGGCCATGGTCACGGAGTATTACAATACCTGTTTTGTGCTGCGCAGCGACGACGGACGACTGCTTCTGACCGACGGAGGCGGCGGCGGAGAAATCATGCGCCGTTTCAAGCAGGCCCATCTGGACTGGAACGCCCTGGAGGGCATGTTTATCACTCATTGCCATTGTGATCACCTGCTGGGCGCAGTGTGGGTCGTACGCAAGCTGGCTACCATGATTCTCCGCGGAGAACGTCAGGAGGGCATGAGCATCTGCGCGCTGCCTGAGGTCGCAAACGCCCTCCGCACCATCTGCTCCCTGACGCTCGGCCCGAAGGAAAACGCCGTTCTTGAAGGCCCCTTGTGCATCGAAGCCGTGCGCGATGGCGAAACGCGATTCCTTGCAGGGCGAGAATGTACGTTTTTCGACATTCATTCGCTCAAGGCTCCGCAATTCGGTTTTTCCGCATTGCTTGAAGGGGAAAAACGTTTTGTCTGCATGGGAGACGAGCCTGTTGACGCCCGCTGCTCCCGTTATGCCCTCGGCGCAGACTGGCTTGCGGCGGAAACCTACTGCCTCGACTCCATGCGCGACGTGTTCCATCCGGAAAAAATCCGTCACAGCACGGTAAAAGAAACGGCGGAACAGGCGGAGCGGTTCGGCGTCCGCAATCTCATTCTCTGGCACACGGAGGATCGCGCTACCTTCGGGCAACGCCGGGAACTGTTTACGGAAGAAGCCGCACGACACTATTCCGGGAATGTGTTTGTACCCGACGATCTGGAGCATATCGCCCTCAGTGAAAGAGCTTCTTAATCATATGGGGCACAGAAGACTGCCGGACGCTCATGTTGTCCCCTGAAGGCAGGCACTTTCTCGAAGCGCATGAAGAAACAACATGATATAGATATGGTACGACAGGAACTCTCAGGCCCTCCTGCGCGATGATAAGCTTCATTCCCTGCAGTCCGGTCTGATGCAGCTCTCATATTCGCCGTTAAAGAAAGCGCAACCTTTACTGCCGCTTGCATCTCTGCTCGACTTTCCTCCATGTTAAACTCTCATTCGCCTGCCCCCTCACTCCTGCCGGGACGCTGCGGGAAAAGGCCCCCTCCCTTCAGGGAAGCGGCTCGTTTTCGGCCAGAAGGTTTCCGCCCTTTTTCACGCCGAGAAGTTCGCTCAGATAAAATGGAGAAAAGGGCGTCAGACACGCTGAAAGAAGTTCCTCTCCCATTTCCTCAACCAGCGTGGGCAGACCGGAATATAATGAAACGCCAAGCCCCAACCGTCCTTCCGGCACCGTTGCTCCCATGCTTTCCAGCAGCGTCGGCGTCCAGTCGAAATGCGACATGCGGCGGGATTCGGAAGGAAGAGGACGCGCCGGGTTAATCAGCACGTTGAAATTACGGCGCAATTCCGGCTGACGAGTCAGATAAGGACTCAAATCGCTTTCCATGAGCAGATGATCGTTGAGTACCAGAATAGTCGTATTTTTCCCGAAAGGCTGTCGCATGATCCATTCGACAAAATCGGCGGCGGCATGATCGGCATGAAGAACGGCCCCAGCCATGGATCTGCTTTCTTCCGTCAGCTCGCTGTCCGTAAGATCGTGCGGACAGGTCGGATCCGGGTAGCCGTGATGATGGTGCGTATCCACGGTCAGCATGAACAACGCAAACGGCTCTTCCTGCGACGCCAGCTCCTGCAGCTCCTTCTGTGCCCGCGCATACACGAAACGATCGTACAGGCCCCATTCATGCTGATTCTCCGGTAAATCCATTCCGGGGTCCTCCGCCAGCATGACAGGGGTATCAATCATATCTTCCGGCTGCAGAGAATGTGTGCGGAAAAATACGTCCTTACCCGCGAAACTCAGGGTCGCGCTCTGCAGAAAACGCTGTCTGTATCCATGGGCGGCAAGGATATCGGTCAAAGAGGTTGCGCCGGGAAGAAAATCTCTGCTCGCTTCCATGCCATTACCGGCCTCTGCCCGCAGAGGAATACCGCACTGCATGGCCACGATACCGGCAACCGTCCACCCCGTGCCGTACAACTGCACGGCATCTTTCACCCCCTGAAACTCTTCTCTCATGGCGGATAAACGCGGCATGAGGTTCACGGGCAGCAGGCGGGAATCGCCAAGAGATGCCTCCATGGATTCCAGCGTGATGACGACAAGATTGCGCCGCAGCGGCATATCCACGTCAGAAGGCGCAACGAAGGCATAATGATCCCGGTAAAAGTCCGGCGCACTGGGATCTGGAAAAAGCCAGGTCCACAGATAATCATAACCGCGAAAAGCCCCCGACAGAACATATGCGGCAAGCAGGACAAAGGCAGCAGCCAGCGTCGCAAGCCGCGCTCCCTTTTCCGGGCGGGCAAGGGGACTCTTCGCAAGAACAAGACAGACAAGCAGCGCGGCACCAAGTGAAGCAAGCGCAACCCGCAGGAAAAAACTAAGCTCGAAGGCCCGTTGCACCTCCGTACTGGTCGGCAGTGTCAGATGAAAAATAACCTGCTCAACCGTACAGTAGCCAAAATTGGCCGTTACCCAGAAAAAGGAAAAAAGCAGAAAAAAGCCGAGAAGGACGGCCAGAGAGGTAAAGGGATGCTCTTTCAGAAACAGAGCAATATTATACCGTGAAGATAGCCTCTGAAAACGGGGGCTGATTGCTGACATGGAAATTCCTGATATAGGGAAAATAGTGGTAGGATCCGGATACCTGCCTCCGCAGGTGAATATGCCGGAATCCCTGAGAATTCTGAAGAAATTCTTCAGTGCGCCCGCATTCCGGCCGGCCCCTCTTCTTCAGAGGAAAACGGCGGCATATGCGCGACGTATGGAGATAGCACGATATCTCTCCGGGAAACGAAACTCCGTGTCTCTGCGACGCAGAGCTTCTCCGGTCGAAGCTGTTCTCAAGAAACCATCTTTCCCGACGCGGCGTACGCACCGGAACCCCCGCCTGTTCCTTATTCCGGAAACATATGTCAGGTGCGGGGACGTCTGCACTATACCCTGTGGACAAAGGATCAGGCAAGAAATTTCAGAAGGCGGCTCACGAATAGCCTATACCAATACAACTATCTGACATTATTTCGTTTCTATGCTTATATAGGACACGCAGGAAGTCTCCTGTATCCGTTCGTCATTCCGTCAAGCTCACCGCAGCCTTTTGTTTGAAGCCGACGCCATGAGATGTACCTGCCAAGGTTTCGTATGGGCTGAACTTTCTATTTCATAGGCATCCCCTTCCAGAACAGGCCATATCTCAAGATGCGGTCGTCTGCTTCGAAAGCCGCGCCCTCTCGACGGCTCAGGCCCCCTTAACACAGCGTCCCCGCCTTCCTCATTCAAGGAAAGACGGGGACGCTCTTATATCAGGTCGGACGCAGCGGCCCGACTGCTATTCCGTATCAAGATTCACCAGTACGGGACGTTCCTCCAGTTCTTCAAGGAACTTGTCGGGACGTTCCTTCTGTTCCGGCACCTCGATATCCTGGTTGACGTACTCGCGATAACCCGTTCCTGCCGGAATCAGGCGACCGACGATGACATTTTCCTTCAGGCCGCGCAGGAAGTCCTGCTTGCCCTTGAGGGAGGCCTCGGTGAGAACCTTGGTGGTTTCCTGGAAGGAAGCCGCAGCCACCCACGAAAGCGAACTCAAAGAGGCCTGGGTGATACCGAGTACCAGAGGTTCGGCCACTGCGGGCTGACGCCCCTGAGCCATGGCCTTCTGGTTTTCCTCCTTGAATTCCATCTTATCCACCTGCTCGCCCACAAGGAAGGTCGTTCCGCCCGGATCGAGGATGGACACCTTTTTCAGCATCTGACGCACGATGACTTCAATGTGCTTATCGTCGATGGCCACGCCCTGGAAGCGGTACACGTCCTGAATTTCATCCACCAGATAGCGGGCAAGGAACTTTTCGCCCCGGGTGCGCAGGATATCATGCAGTTCGGGATTGCCTTCGGTCAGCAGATCCCCGGCTTCCACATAATCCCCGTCGGAGACGATGATATGCTTGCCCTTGGGAACCAGATATTCCTTGGCGTCTCCCATTTCCGGCTGAACGATGAGCTTGCGCTTGCCCTTGGATTCTCCGGCATATTCCACCACGCCGGTAATTTCGGACACGACGGCCATATCCTTGGGCTTGCGTACTTCGAAGAGTTCGGCCACGCGCGGAAGACCACCCACGATATCCTTGGTCTTGGCGGTTTCACGCAGCTTTCTGGCGATGACGTCGCCGGCCATGATCCGTTCGTCGTCCTTCACCATGATGATGGCGCCCACCGGCATGGCATAGGTGGCGGGCATTTCCGTACCCTGCGCCCCCATGCGGGTCTTGGGGTTCCCCTCTTCGTCGCATACCGTAATCGACGGGCGGAAGTTCGTGGTACGGTATTCCATGATGGTACGGGTGGACTGACCGGTAGCCTCGTCCATCTTTTCCTGCACGGTCTTGCCTTCCACAATGTCCGTGAACTTGATCACGCCGTCCACTTCGGAGATGAAGGGTTCGTTGAAGGGGTCCCAGTCAGCGAGAACCTTACCCTTCTGCACTTCCTGTCCGTCGTCCACATACAGGCGCGCGCCGTTGGGAAGTATGTATTTTTCCCGTTCCCGGCCCTGATCATCCACAATGACGATCTGGCCGCTCTTGCCCAGCACCATGTACACGCCGTCGCGGTTTTTCACCTGCTTGACGTGGTTCCAGTGAACCGTACCGGCGTTCTGAGCTTCGAAGTTGGACTTTGCCACCTGACGGGATGCCGTACCGCCTATGTGGAAGGTACGCATGGTGAGCTGGGTGCCGGGTTCGCCGATGGACTGAGCCGCGATGGTTCCCACGGTTTCGCCCACGTTCACCAGATGCCCGCGCGCAAGATCGCGGCCGTAACACATGGCGCACACACCTCGCTCCGCCTGACAGGTCAACGCGGAACGTATGGTCACGGAACTCACGCCAGCTTCCTCGATCTGACGTGCGATGCTTTCATCCACCAGCGTATTTTCAGGGAAGAGTACCTTGTCGGGATCGGAAGGATCGGTCACTTCATGCAGCAGGGTGCGGCCCACAATGCGTTCCCGCAGGGGCAGCTTGACCTCGTTGCCTTCCATGAGCGCGCTCATTTCGATACCGTCCGCGGTCTGGCAGTCGTCCATGGAGACGATCACATCCTGCACCACGTCCACCAGACGACGGGTCAGATACCCGGAGTTTGCGGTCTTCAAGGCGGTGTCGGCCAGACCCTTGCGCGCGCCGTGCGTGGAGGTGAAGTACTGAAGCACGGTCAGCCCTTCACGGAAGCTCGCGGTGATCGGGGTTTCGATGATGCCGCCGGAAGGCTTGGCCATCAGACCGCGCATACCGGCAAGCTGACGCATCTGATCCTGGTTGCCTCGAGCGCCGGAGTTCGACATCATGAAGATGGGGTTGAAGCTCACGTCGTCGGCAGTGCGTCCGGTCTTGGGATCGGTGACGTGATCCACCGAAATTTCCTTGGTCATTTCCTTGGAAACCTCGTTGGTGGCATTGGTCCACACGTCAACGACCTTATTGTATTTTTCCGTTCTGGTGATGATACCTTCGCGGTACTGACGTTCAATGCCGTCCACTTCAGCTTGCGAACGATCGATGATTTCCTTCTTGCGGGAAGGAATGGTCATATCCTTCACACCGATGGTCACGCCCGCGCGCGTGGCGAATTCGTACCCGATATCCTTGATCTTGTCGCAGAGAAGAACCGTGGCCTTGATCCCGGACCCGCTGTAGGCATAGCTTACCAGCTTGCCGATATTCTTCTTGGTGAAAATCGTATTCACCTGAGAGAAGGGCAGCGCAGGTTCCTTCTGCCCGGGACGAACGGTGGTCAGTTCCTTGGGCAGACGTTCCCACACCAGAATACGGCCCGTGGTGGTATCCACAATCTGACCGTCTTCCATGCGAACGCGGATCTTGGCATGGAGGTCGACTTTACCGGCGTCATAGGCGGCTTCCACTTCCCAGGGCGCGCAGAAGGTCATTCCTTCGCCCTTCTGGAAAGAGCGATCCACCGTCATGTAATACAGTCCGAGAACGATATCCTGAGAAGGAATGATCACCGGGCTGCCGTTGGCGGGAGAAAGAATGTTGTTGGTACTCATCATGAGTACGCGGCATTCGATCTGAGCTTCCACGGAAAGCGGAATATGCACGGCCATCTGGTCGCCGTCGAAGTCCGCGTTGTATGCGGTACAGACGAGCGGATGCAGACGAATGGCCTTGCCTTCCACCAGCAGAGGTTCAAAGGCCTGGATCCCCAGACGGTGCAGCGTAGGCGCACGGTTGAGCAGAATGGGGTATTCCCGCACAACTTCGGACAGAATATCCCATACCACCAGCTCCTCACGCTCCACCATCTTTTTCGCGCTCTTGATGGTGGAAGCATAGCCCCGTTTTTCCAGTTCGGAATAAATGAAGGGCTTGAACAGCTCCAGAGCCATTTTCTTGGGCAGGCCGCACTGATGCAGCTTGAGGTTCGGGCCGACCACGATGACCGAACGGCCGGAGTAGTCGACGCGCTTGCCCAGCAGGTTCTGACGGAAACGTCCCTGCTTGCCCTTGATCATGTCGGAAAGAGACTTCAGCGGCCGTCCGTTGGTTCCGGTGATCGCTCTGCCTCTGCGTCCGTTATCGAACAGCGCGTCCACCGCTTCCTGAAGCATGCGCTTTTCGTTGCGGATGATGATATCAGGCGCACCGAGTTCTTTAAGACGCTTCAGACGGTTGTTGCGGTTGATCACGCGGCGGTACAGATCGTTGAGGTCGGAAGTCGCAAAACGGCCGCCGTCCAGAGGAACCAGAGGACGCAGATCCGGCGGAATGACCGGGATGACTTCCAGAATCATCCATTCCGGTCTGTTGTTGGATTCCAGAAAGGCTTCCACAATCTTGAGACGCTTGGTGAGCTTTTTCTTCTTGGTCTGGCTCTTGGTGGTCTGCGACTCTTCACGCAGTTCCACGCGCAGCTTTTCCAGATCCAGCTCTTCAAGCAGACCGCGTACGGCTTCCGCTCCCATGCCGACTTTCAGGCCTTCGTCGTTGTACCGCTCCATGGCCTGAAGATACTGATCTTCCGAAATCACCTGCATACGGGTGAAATTGGTCTGACCGGGATCCAGCACGACATAGGAATCGAAATACAGCACCTTCTCCAGTTCGGCCATGGTCATATCGAGCAGCGTGCCGATCTTGGAAGGAAGGGTCTTCAAAAACCATATATGAGCCACAGGCGCGGCCAGTTCAATATGCCCCATGCGCTCGCGGCGCACTTTGGAGGCAATGACTTCCACACCGCACTTTTCGCATACGATACCGCGGTGCTTCATGCGCTTGTATTTGCCGCAGTTGCACTCGTAGTCCTTTACCGGGCCGAAGATCTTGGCGCAGAACAGGCCGTCACGCTCCGGCTTGAAGGTACGATAGTTGATGGTCTCCGGCTTCTTCACTTCGCCGTAGGACCATTCGCGGATATTTTCCGGCGAGGCAATAGTGATCTGAATAGCCTTCAAATTCCGGATATTCGTCACACTTCCCGTCGCCGCCGTATTCCGCACGGTAAACAGATCGTCCAAACTCATTCAGGTACTCTCCCTTTAAGAAAGGGTTGTCGTTTTCTCCGGGGGAGGTTCTCCCCTAAAGCCCATAAGGGCAATCCGGCCGGGCAGCAGAGACTTCGTCTTCAGTTCTGCCCCGCCTCCCGGCAGGCAGAACGGCAAATCTGGCGAGCTGCTGTCTCTGCCGCCGGGGACGAGGGGGCATCCGCCCCCTCAGGCTTATTCTTCTCTCCCAACCGAGTCCTCAAGGAAGGGGCGCGGCTTGCTGCGCTTCTTGCCCTCTTCCTGGACGAGGTTGACGTTGAGGCCAAGGGACATGAGTTCCTTGACGAGCACGTTGAACGACTCGGGCAGACCGGCTTCGAGGAAGTTGTCGCCCTTGACGATCTTTTCATACATTTTCACGCGTCCCTGCACGTCGTCCGACTTGACGGTCAGGAATTCCTGCAGCAGATAGGACGCGCCGTAGGCCTCCAGCGCCCAGACTTCCATTTCCCCAAGACGCTGACCGCCGAACTGGGCCTTACCGCCGAGGGGCTGCTGTGTCACCAGAGAGTAGGGGCCGGTCGAACGGGCATGAATCTTTTCGTCAACCAGGTGATGCAGCTTGAGGTAATACATGACCCCGGTGGTGACCCGGTTGGCAAAAGGTTCGCCGGTGCGGCCGTCATAGAGTACGGTCTTGCCGTCGTTGGGCAGACCGGCACGTTCCAGCCAGGCCCATATTTCACTTTCATCCGCGCCGTCGAATACCGGGGTTTTGGTGACGATCCCCTTATTCAGTTTGCGCACGGCCTTGCGGAAGGTTTCGTCATCCATGCTGTCCACAAGCTCATCAATGGTCGGGCCGTCGGTAGGCCTGCGGGAAGAGAAGATATCCTTCACTTCCTTACGAACATGATCGAGAGCCGCGCCGCTGTCCACAAGTGCGGCAAGCTGACGGCCCAGCTCCTTGGCGGCCCAGCCGAGATGCGTTTCCATGATCTGCCCGATGTTCATACGGGAAGGCACGCCGAGGGGGTTGAGGACGATATCCACAGGACGACCGTCGGCAAAGAAGGGCATGTCTTCTTCCGGCAGGATGCAGGAAACGACACCCTTGTTCCCGTGACGGCCCGCCATCTTGTCCCCTACGGAAAGCTTACGCTTGATGGCAATGTACACCTTGGCCATCTTGATCACGCCGGGAGGCAGGTCGTCCCCTTCCGTGGCCTTTTCGCGCTTGGCATCATAGAGGGTCTTGATCAGCTCGATCTGATGGTCATAGGCTTCCACCAGAGCGGCCACTTCCTCATTGACATCCTTGCTCTTGAACAGATTGGCGAACTTCTTGATGGGCAGATCGGCCATGACTTTCCAGGTCAGGGAAGCCCCGGCTTCCAGCAGTACCTCGCCCTTTTTCTTGCCGGGCAGGGACGCCACGATCTGCTTGCCTTCCACAATGGGACGCAGGCGTTCACGGGTGCGATCCGTCAGAGCGCGCACATGATCGGCTTCCTTGCGTTCAATCTTCGCCAGTTCATATTCTTCTATCAGACGCGTGCGTTCATCCTTTTCACCGGAACGACGGTTGAACAGCTTCACGTCGATGACCGTACCCTCAACTCCCGGGGGAACCTTGAGAGAGGTATTTTTGACATCCCGGGCCTTGTCGCCGAAAATGGCCCGCAGCAGCTTTTCTTCCGGAGTAAGCTGCGTTTCGCCCTTGGGAGTAATCTTGCCGACAAGAATATCGTCCGGCTTGACCGCAGCCCCGATACGAATCACGCCGCTACCGTCAAGATTGCGCAGCATGTCCTCGCCCACGTTGGGAATATCGCGGGTGATTTCTTCCGGCCCGAGCTTCGTATCGCGGGCGACAACTTCAAACTCTTCGATATGGACGGAAGTATAGATGTCTTCCTTGACCATCTTTTCGGAGATGAGGACGGAGTCTTCGTAGTTGTATCCGCACCACGGCATGAAGGCCACGGTAAGGTTCTTGCCCAGAGCAAGTTCCCCTTCGTCAATCCCCGGCCCGTCGGCCAGTACGTCGCCCTTCTTCACCCGCTGACCGGGCATGCAGGTCGGCTTCTGCCCGAAGCAGGAGTTCTGGTTCGACTTGTGGTACTTCAGCAGATCATAACAGCGCACGCCGCCGCGATCTTCCATGTACAGCTCGTCATACGCCACAATGATGCGCTCGGCGTCCGCATAGCGGACAACCCCGTCGCCTTCGGCCAGAAGGCAGGCGCCGGAGTCGCGGGCAACGTCGATTTCCATGCCGGTACCGACAAGGGGCTTTTCCGAACGCAGCAGCGGCACGGCCTGACGCTGCATGTTCGATCCCATGAGGGCACGGTTGGCGTCGTCATGTTCAAGGAAGGGAATCAGCGCGGCGGAGATGGACACCATCTGACTGGGAGAAATGTCCATCAGCGTCACTTCGTCTCTGCTGGCCTGCAGCACATCACCGTTGGTTGCGCGTACGGTAATGTATTCGTCCGCCAGACGCCCGTCGGCATCCAGAGCGGCATTTGCCTGGGCAATGATCTGGTTCTGCTCGCGCGAGGCATCCAGATGAACGATCTCGTCGGTCACCTTGCCGTCGCGTACCACACGATACGGCGTTTCAATGAAACCGAACTCGTTGACCTTGGCATAGGTGGTCAGCGATACGATAAGGCCGATGTTCGGGCCTTCCGGAGTTTCAATGGGGCAGATGCGGCCGTAGTGAGAGGTATGCACGTCGCGCACTTCAAAACCGGCACGTTCACGGGTCAGACCTCCGGGACCGAGAGCGGAAAGACGACGCTTGTGGGTCACTTCCGACAGAGAGTTGGTCTGATCCATGAACTGCGAAAGCTGCGACGTGCCGAAGAATTCCTTGAGTACCGCAGCCACAGGCTTGGGATTGATCAGATCGTGGGGCATGAGCGAACCCACTTCCTGGATGCTCATACGCTCTTTAATGGCGCGTTCCATGCGCACAAGGCCTATGCGGTACTGGTTTTCCACCAGTTCCCCGACCAGGCGCACGCGACGGTTGCCCAGATGGTCTATATCGTCCGCAGGACCGTGCGTATCCTTCAGATTGACCAGAACCTTGATTGCCTGAAGGATATCTTCATCCGTCAGCGTGCGGACATCTTCATTTCCGGTCAGACCGAGACGCTGATTGAGCTTGTAGCGACCGACCAGAGAAAGATCGTAGTAATCCGCGTTCCGGAAAAGATTGTCGAAGAAGGAAGCGGCGATTTCCGGCGTAGGCGGAGAGCTGGGGCGCAGGCGACGATAAATTTCTTCCTGAGCCTTCTCCATAGTAGTCGTCTTGTCCAGAACCAGCGTATCACGGATGGAGGAAGACGTTTCCGCACCCTTCGTGTGCAGAATGCACAAATCGGAAATACCCGCTTCACGCATTCTTTCCAGAAGATGCTGGGTGATCTCGTCCGCAGCTTCGGCCATGATTTCCCCGGTCTTGGCGTCAACCACGTCCTCCGCGAGGAACAGGCCGACAACAGACTGAGGATCCACTTCCATGTATTCAAGACCGGATTCGCAGAGATTGCGCCAGTCGCGGCGGGTGATGGTCTTGCCGGCCTTGACCAGAACATCTCCCTTGGGGCCGAGAATATCGGCAAAGGCCGGTTCCTTGCGGTACATATCCTTCTGGATCTTCCACAGCAGGCGTTCGCCGTCCAGACGGTACTCTTCCTTCTTATAGAAGGTATCGAGTATCTGGGTCTTGCTCATGCCCATGGCCTTGAACAGGATGGTTGCGGGCATCTTACGGCGACGGTCTATGCGGACATACAGGATGTCCTTATGATCGAAGTCGAAATCGAGCCACGAGCCGCGCATGGGAATGACACGGCAGGAATACAGCACCTTGCGGGAGGTGTGCGTCTTTCCGCCGTCGTGTTCAAAGATAATCCCCGGAGAACGCTGGAGCTGATTGACGATGACGCGTTCCGTTCCGTTGATGATGAAGGTTCCCTTTTCGGTCATCAGCGGCAGCGTGCCGAAATAGATATCCTGCTCCTTACCGTCCCGGAAGGTGCGGTTTCCCGTGCCTTCTTCCACATCATACACGTCAAGGCGCACCTTGATGCGGACGGGGGCCTCATAGGTCAGCCCCTTGGAGATGCATTCCGCCTGATCATACTTGGGTTCGCTGATTTCATAGCCCAGATATTCGAGACTTGCCGTGCGGTTGAAGTCCTCGATGGGGAAGACGGATCGGAACACGCCTTCCAGTCCCACCTCGGGATCACGCTCCTTGCGTCCTTCCTGCAGGAAGACACTGTACGAGTCCACCTGGAGGTTGAGCAGGTGCGGTATGGGGAGCGACACCTTGATTTTTCCGAATTGCTTTGTCAGCTGCTGCATCGGTATTCCTCAGGATGAATCTTGTTCACGCCGGTTCTCCGGCGCTCGCGTCCTTCCTCAATCGCGGTGCGCCCATCCTGTTCAAGCGCGGTGCGAAAGCCCTGCGGACACGCAAAAAAGACGACAAAAGCCCCGCCTCTTCAGGTGGGGTCTTGCCGACGCTCTTACGGTAACTGCCTGCAATTTCTACACAAAACCTTCCGACTGCATGCTCCGTCCGTAAAAAACAAATTTCGATACGTCGAAAAGATAGTCCTAATTTTTTGATATGGCAAGTTTTTTATGGGCCCCGACGCCCCATGACCTTGTGTATGTGCCTTGCAAAGCCCCCGTGATCCCCCTATAGTTCTCACAAATTTCATGTCGGGGTAAGTCCATGCATCATTGTGTCCTCTGCCTGCACGATATCGATCAGAGCTATCAGGCCACGTATGTCACTCTGCTCTCCTGCTTCGCCAACACGCAGGCAGAGCTTCACGTTCATCTGGTCATTGATGAAAGCGTGACGCCTTACCGTCACTTTTTCGAGGCACTCTGCGACCGTTACGGACAGAGACTGACATTTCATGACGCGCCGGATATCCCGGAAGATATTCTCGCCTTTTTCCCGGGCGACAGCTTGTCGAAATACAGCGCAGCCTCCCTCTGGCGTCTGCAACTGCATGAAATGCTTCCCGATGTGGACAGAGTCGTCTATCTGGATGGAGATATTGTCGTAGAGCGCGATATCCTCGATCTTTTCAATCAGGATCTGGGGTCCAGACTCGCCATTGCCACGCACGATCCGGAACGCCGCTGGTCCATGCACAAGCGCGGATATTATCTCAAGCGTCTGGGTATTGTTGAAAGCCGCTATTTCAATTCGGGCGTGATGATATTGAATCTTGACGCACTCCGGCTCCGGGCAGCGGCCATGGGGGACAATCCTTTCTGGATATTTACCCGGGAACTGCACAGACGCCACCCAAATCTGTCATATTTCCTTTACGATCAGGATATACTCAACGCCTATCTCAGTCCCGATGAAGAAGCTCTCGGCCTGATAGACTGCTCGTTCAACTATGAGGTCTGCCTGTTCCGTCGCCGTTTTATGAAAATGGAAGAACTGAAGGGTAAAATCATACACTATGCAGCCCTGAAGCCGTGGGGAAAATTCTTTCCCGCACAATTTCCCTACTGGCACTATTTTATTCAGACCCCCTGGGGGACGGAAACCATGCAGCGGCTGGAAGAAAGGATTTTCGATCCCAAAGATCGCATCATGCCCATAATGCTCGGAATCTGGCGTAATCCGGCCGTATTCCGCTGGCTGTGGAAACTTTCCCGTCCCTTCCTGAAATAGGAATATCCTTTCCTCCGGCATGCCATGCGCCGCGTTTCCCGCACGCTCCGGCAGAAGGAACGAATTCTTTTTCGGCAAAACGGACAGAAAGGGGCAACTTTTTTTGCCCGGACATCAGTCTTCTCCGCTTCTGACGGGGAAATTTCGATAAGCCAGCATTGAAGCTGAACGGCGGCATTCTAAAAAACGCCCGCTACAAAAAAAGCCCCGCAACGATCGAATTTTTTCGCTCGATTCCGGGGACAAATCGAAAAGGACTTTTAGTGATACGCGGCCATTAAATGCAACAAGGCTCGTACGACGAGCCTTGTTGCAATATAGGAAAGACAAAAAGAACTTACTTGAGTTCGACGGTAGCGCCGGCTTCGGTGAGCTGCTTCTTGGCTTCTTCGGCTTCTTCCTTGGAAACGCCTTCCTTCAGGGTGGAAGGAGTGGAGTCCACCTTATCCTTGGCTTCCTTGAGGCCGAGGCCGGTCAGAGCGCGCACAACCTTGATGACGCCGATCTTGTTGGCGCCGGCTTCCTTCAGCACAACGTCGAATTCGGTCTTTTCTTCTTCAGCGGGAGCGGCAGCAGCACCGGGAGCAGCCATAACCATGGCGGCGGCGGGAGCAGCGGCGGAAACGCCGAACTTTTCTTCAAGTTCTTTGATGAATTCGGAAAGTTCCAGAACGGTCATGTTGGAGATAAACTCAACAACTTCTTCTTTGGTAACGGCCATGGAATGACTCCTTAAAAATAAGCTTTGGCGTTGTTTTTCGGTTGAGTGACGGCATCAAATCAAGCGGCTAGGCCGCTTTCTTTTCTTCGATCGCCTTCAGTGCGTAAAGCAGCGGGCGGATCATGTTGGCCATCAGAGACACAAGGTTGGTGGGCACGGCGTTCATGGTGCCGAGCAGCTGACCAAGCAGCTGTTCCTTCGACGGCAGTTTGGCAAGTTCCTCAATCTGAGCAGAACTGAGAATCTTTCCTTCAAGACTGCCGTGACGGACTTCCAGAAGCTTGCTAGTCTTGGCGAACTCGGAGAGCGCCTTGGCCACCGCCACAGGGTCGTCGAAACCAAGGGCTATCGCGCAGTTGTCCTTGAAGTCGTCCTTGATGGGCGCGTGCGCGGTGTCGGATAAAGCAATCCGGGCAAGAGTATTTTTGACGACATGGTATTCGCCCCCCGCATTACGCAGGGCTACTCTCAGCCTCGTCAGCTCTTCCACCGTCATACCCTTGAAATCGGTCACGACCGCAATGGAAGCAGCTGCGGCACGGGACCGTATCTGCTCGATAATGGCGGCTTTTTCTGACCTGTTCACGTGAAGCTCCTCACGTTGTGGGTTGTTCAGTGGAATGCCGAGCCAAAGACTTTTAACGTCTCAGCGGGAAATTAAGGCTTGCGCCTCCCGCCTTCTTCGACTCGAAATTCCGTCCCTAGCCGATGTTCCGTCATCCCGGTTTGGCCCTGTCGGGCAGGAATCAAGCCCGGAATGTCGGAGAACCTGTTTTCATTAGCCGGAAAGAAAAAAAAAGGCAAGAAGAAAAAAAGGTATCCAGTTTCCGGCAATGCGGGAATCCGACAATTCGAGCGAATCAGCCTTACAGCAGAACGAATGCCGAAGAAAATTTTTTCGTGTCTTATTCACAAGAGGCTTGACCGGGGGCCGCGTCGTCTGTTCCCGAACGTTTGATTGTCTCCCGCGACACAGGGCCAATAGCGAATACGCCCCGTCTCTAAAAAGACACCTGAATACAACTTTTTCGCACAGTTCCATAACCTGCCCGTGTCTGACTATGGAGTCAGTACGATACTTGAAACATCAGCAGGCATTTGTCGTTCGCCTCTGCACGCTTACATAAAGTTGAGACAAGGTCTTGCCCAACAGAGAAACTTTTTTTTGCAGCTCCTACAGACTTCTCATTCTTATGACTCCCTCCATAGAGCAGATTCGTTGCAAATATGCTCCTGAAATCAGACGGAGCAAGGCTGCACCGTGAACCGGAGCAGCCATACTGAACTTGCAGCATGGCCGATGACAGGCGACACGAAGGGCATACAGGCATGACTGCAGAGCAGCAAGCTCCGGCAGAACCCTGAAAACCGCAGGCAGAAACATGGCATCCGGGATTACGGATATGCTCAAGAGTAAAGTGCGCTGGAGGTGCGTTACCGGATTAAACAAAAAAGGCCCACACTCGCTGAGAATGTGGGCCTTTCAATATCTGAAAAACAGACTAGCTCGCAGCTCCTTCAAGGAACTTCTTCACCTGAGCCATATCAACCTTGAAGCCGGGGCCCATGGTCGTAGAAACAGCCATGCTGACCATGTACTGCCCTTTGGCTGCGGAAGGCTTCAGACGGTTTACGGCATCGAGCAAAGCCTTCAGATTGTCCTGAATCTTTTCAGGCCCGAAAGAAACCTTGCCCAGAGGAGCATGAAGAACGCCGGCCTTATCCACTTTGAAATCAACGCGCCCGGCCTTGAGTTCCTTGACGGCATTGGCCACGTCAAAGGTAACGGTACCGGTCTTGGCGTTGGGCATCAGACCGCGGGGGCCAAGTACACGACCAATCTGGCCGACGAGGGCCATGACGTCAGGAGTGGCAACGGCCGCATCAAAGTCCAGCCAGCCGCCCTTCACCTGATCGACGAGGTCTTCCGCACCGACGGCATCCGCTCCGGCAGCCTTTGCTTCAGCCTGCTTGTCGCCCTTGCAGAAAACAGCGACGCGAACAGTCTTTCCCAGTCCATGGGGCAGGGACACGGCCCCGCGCACCATCTGGTCGGAATATTTGGGATCCACGCCGAGCTTCAGAGCCACATCGACGGTCTCATCAAATTTGGCATAGGAGGCGGCGAGAGATTTGCTCACAGCGTCTTCAACGGAAAAACGCTGGGAAAGATCAATCCCTTCCACCTTTCCACGATATTTTTTCCCATGAGTGGGCATAGTCTTATTCCTTTTTTAGCGCTTGTCGTCTCGAATCTCCTGCCTGACATCAATCAGGCAGTGCGGCCGAATCCAACGAAATTCGCGCGGCGCAACGTCTGCGCCAACCGGCTCTTCCATCTGTCGGACGCTACCCTGTCAATAGAGCAAACGCTCTACTTGACTTCAAGGCCCATGCTGCGGGCAGTTCCCATGATGGAATGACGGGCGCCTTCAAGATCCTTGCAGTTGAGATCGGGCATCTTGAGTTTGGCAATTTCGTCAATCTGGGCCATGGTCACAGAGCCGACCTTA
Organism: Candidatus Mailhella merdavium; assembly: GCA_019119045.1. Taxonomy (GTDB): domain Bacteria; phylum Desulfobacterota; class Desulfovibrionia; order Desulfovibrionales; family Desulfovibrionaceae; genus Mailhella; species Mailhella merdavium. The sequence continues at coordinate 29,734 of DWXS01000043.1, forward strand.
TTACGGTTCGGTTCACCGGAGCCCTTTTCCACCTTGGCGGCCTTGAGCAGAAGTACAGGCGCGGGGGGAGTCTTGGTGATGAAAGTAAAGGAACGATCAGCGTACACGGTGATGATCACAGGAATGATCATACCTTTCTGATCCTGGGTGCGGGCATTGAACTCCTTGCAGAAGCCCATGATGTTCACACCATGCTGACCGAGAGCGGGACCCACTGGCGGAGAAGGATTTGCTGCTCCTGCGGGAATCTGCAATTTAATCTTGCCAACTTCTTTCTTGGCCATTGTCTTTGTCCTTATGCTGCGGCGTCTTTACCGCTCATGGCAAGGGCTTTATCCCTTGGAAACCTGCATGAAACTCAGTTCCACCGGGGTCTGACGTCCAAAGATGGACACCAGTACCTTAATCTTGCCCTTGTCGTCGTTGACGTCTTCCACTACGCCGTTGAAGCCCGCGAAAGGCCCGTCTTCCACACGCACCTCGTCTCCAACCTCAAAGCTGAACTTGGGACGGGGCTGTTCCTGACGGGTTTCCATAAGCGACAGGATACGTTCCGCTTCGCCAGGGCCCATGGGAGCCGGACGATTTTTACCGCCGACAAAACCCGTGACCTTGGGAATGCTCTGCACCATGTGCCAGGAAAAATCCGTCATGATCATATTGATCATGATGTAACCGGGGTAGAACTTCCGGGTGGTGGTACGCTTCTGCCCATTTTTGCCCGGTTCGATGACACGCTCCGTAGGAACAATAACGTCCTTTATCAGGCCGTTTTCCTGTTTATTACGCATCATTTCGCGAATGGTCTGCTCAACTCTCTGTTCAAAACCGGAATACGTATGCAGGATATACCAGCGAGGAACCTCATACGTTTCCGGATTGGGAGCAGACGCAGCGGCCGTAATCTGCGCCGCGACACTCACGGCATTTTCGTCGGCAGCGGGGCTTTGCGCTTCGTTGTTTTCAAGTTCCATCTCTGAATTCCTTCTGGAAAAAGCAGGGAAAAACCCTGTTCAGTCTGCGGCCCATACTGAAAAGCCGGGATAATCCCGGCCTTCAGGAAAGAATAAGGCGCATCAGGCCGGAAAGGATAAAGTCCACCACTCCAAGAAGGATGGCCATTACGACGACAAAACCCAGCACCACCAGAGAGGTGGAGCGCGTTTCTTTCCAGTTGGGCCAGCTTACCTTGCGCAACTCGGCGCGGGAAAGGATCAGGTAATCCTTGAACTCCGTGAGGCGCGCAAAAAAACCGGTGTTCTTGGCATCCGGGGTTTGCTCGCGCTTAGAAGGAGCGACGGGCTCCTGTTTTTTGCTCATGTCAGCCTCAAACCTGAAAAGACAAAAGAAATGGCAGGCCAGGAGGGATTTGAACCCCCAACATCCGGTTTTGGAGACCGGCGCTCTACCGTTAGAGCTACTGGCCTGCTTTATGAAGCACTAGCGGGCTTCGCGATGCAGCGTATGTTTCTTGTCCCAGGGACAATACTTCATCACTTCAAGACGACCCGTAGTGTTCTTCTTGTTTTTTACCGTCGCGTAGTTACGCCGCTTGCATTCGGTGCAGGCGAGCAGAATGTTGACGCGCATGGTATTACTCCAGAATTTCGGTCACAACGCCGGAACCAACGGTGTGTCCGCCTTCACGAATGGCGAAGCGGAGTCCCTTGTCCATGGCGATGGGAGCGATAAGTTCAACCGTGAAGGTGGCGTTGTCGCCGGGCATGACCATTTCCACACCGTCAGCCAGAGTGATGACACCCGTAACGTCGGTGGTACGGAAATAGAACTGAGGACGATAGCCGGAGAAGAAGGGAGTGTGACGGCCGCCTTCGTCCTTGGAGAGAACGTACACTTCGGACTTGAACTTCTTGTGAGGCGTGATGGACTTGGGAGCGGCAAGAACCTGACCGCGTTCCACTTCTTCACGCTTGATGCCGCGCAGCAGCACACCGATGTTGTCGCCGGCTTCACCCTGATCGAGCAGCTTGCGGAACATTTCCACGCCCGTGCAGGTGGAAGTCTGGGTGGGACGGAGACCAACGATTTCCACGTTGTCGCCGACCTTGATGACGCCGCGTTCCACACGACCGGTCACCACAGTACCGCGACCGGAAATCGAGAACACGTCTTCGATGGGCATCAGGAAGGGCTTGTCGATTTCGCGAACGGGGTCGGGGATATAGTTGTCGCAGGCTTCCAGAAGTTCCAGAATGCACTTGGCTTCGGGAGCATTGGGATCGTCGCAGTGCAGGGCATTCAGAGCGGAACCGCGGATAACCGGAACGTCGTCGCCCGGGAAGCCGTTGGCGGTGAGCAGTTCGCGCATTTCCATTTCGACGAGTTCGAGAAGTTCGGGATCGTCGACCTGGTCGCACTTGTTCATGAACACGATCAGATAGGGCACGCCGACCTGACGGGCGAGCAGAATGTGTTCGCGAGTCTGAGGCATGGGACCGTCGGTAGCGGCAACCACGATGATTGCACCGTCCATCTGAGCGGCACCGGTGATCATGTTCTTGATGTAGTCGGCGTGGCCGGGGCAGTCCACATGAGCGTAATGACGCTTGTCGGTTTCGTATTCGACGTGGGCGGTCGCGATGGTGATGCCGCGCTCCTTTTCTTCCGGAGCCTTATCGATGTTGTCATAATCGACAAAGGTTCCCTGACCCTTGAGGCCGGCAATCTTGGTGATTGCAGCGGTAAGAGTGGTCTTACCATGGTCGATGTGACCGATAGTACCAATGTTTACGTGAGGCTTTTTGCGCTCAAATTTTTCCTTACCCATGGTAGTCTCCTAAAATTGGTTACCTTTTGTGGCGTCCTGCATGAGAAGCATACGCTGTCCAACCCCGCACACACAGCGGGGCAGCCCTGTTAACGAGGCCAAGTGGCGACTGATGGGGGAAGGAAAGACTTGTGGCAGGAATGGAGCGGGAAACGAGATTCGAACTCGCAACCCTCAGCTTGGAAGGCTGATGCTCTAGCCGTTGAGCTATTCCCGCCCGATGCCGTAGTCCCCTGACAGCGCGCACTGTCTCCTACAGCTGTACCAGCATAAAGCTGGTGGTGGGGGGTGGATTTGAACCACCGTAGTCTTGCGACGACAGATTTACAGTCTGTTCCCTTTGGCCACTCGGGAACCCCACCACGCTTTTGACGGAATGAACCGTCTGCAACCGGAAGAAGGAGCGTTACCTTCACCGGCATCCGACCTTTTGGTCGGCCCCGCCCCGTGAAAACACAGGGAAGGAAATTCGAAGCCCGGCAATCCCTGCCAGTCTCGAAAATATTGGAGCTGGCGATGGGAATTGAACCCGCAACCTGCTGATTACAAATCAGCTGCTCTGCCAGTTGAGCTACGCCAGCAGCAGGTCATGAAAGATACACACAAACAGGTGCGCTTGGCAAGCAAAAATTTTATGCACTCTGTGAGGCAATAAAATCAGCCATGCGCGAGGCATGTCTTTATCCGACCTCGGTACCTTTGTAAAGAAAAAAATTTCAGCCTCACACAGTTTTGTTGACTTTTTTCTTTTCCTTC